>CAYSPB010000046.1:0-22099 GCA_964432695.1 uncultured Nannocystaceae bacterium | reverse complement strand
GTCGGCGTTCCCCTCCACGAAGCCGACGATGACGACGTCTCCGGCCCGCGGGATCCACTGCGTCCCTCCGTACGCCCCGGCCATCGGCTGCATCACCGCCGCGCGGACTTCAGCCTCCTTGTCTCGATGCGCGTCCCAAACGAAGCGAACCTTGCACCAAAGCCGACCGTCGACGTCGACCGCAGCACCAGAGCCCACCACCCGAGCCAACGACACCCCGGGGTACGTCGGCCGTTCGACCTCGACCGGTGCGCGCACCGTCACGACGACGCCGCCGGGTGTCCGAATCGGCGTCGCCGTCACGGTCGCCAGCAACTTGCCAGTCGCCCCGTTCGCGTCGAACCGTGTCGCGGTCACCACCGCTTCGAAGCGTTCGTCGTTTTCCTCCAAGGAGAGCACCCGACCGGGCAGCGCGCCGATCAACGTGGTCTGCATCTCGAACTCGTAGTGTCGGGTCCGCTTTCGGTCGCGGGCCAGCTCCACCGCGCGTGCGTGTGGCGCTTCCGCACCAGCGCGCGGGCCGGGATGAACCGCCCCCCAGCGCAGGTGCACCGCATCCGCCGGAAGGGCCGAGTCCAGCTGCGCCTCCTCGCGAATGTTGATCGCCGGACTGTCTTCTGGGTCGAACCCCGCACTGACCGCCGTCCCTGCGGTCCGACGGGCGGAATAGGCAACCTTGGAGATGAACGCGGTGTTTTCCGACCGAGTCAGCGAAACGGGAACGTCGAAATGCAGGTCGGCGGGGTCGTACCCATCGTTGCGGTCACACAGCACGAGAACCTCGTGGGGACCTGCGGCGTGATCCAGGAACGCACTGACGCCCGAAGCCTCCAGCATTCGCCGCACGAACGCGAGTGCGGTCTCGCCTGGTGCCCAGGTCGCGACTTCGACGATCCGGTCCTCTCGAATCTCGTTGCGGAGGGTCCGCCCGTACTTCGCGAGTTCCTCGCTGAGAACCTCCTGCAGGATTTCACCGTAGCGACGCCGGTGCCACACGCGGGGTCGGTCTCGATGGTGGGTCAGAAGGCCGAGCGCGGGGACGACCTCGACCTCGAAGTACCGACGGTCTTCGCTGTCCCGCTCCTCGAGGACGTCTTGTGGCGCATAGGCGTAGAACGACTCCGCGACGATCCCCCGCAGGTGAATGTCGCCTGCGACATGACCCTCGCGGAAGATGTGCAGCGTTGCGTTCTTTCCACGCAGCTGCCGGTTGACGTCGACGACGTTCTCGCCTGCGTCGATCTCGATGGAACACGCAATCCTCAGCCGGAACGGCGCATTGAGGCGACTTTCGTAGTCGACCTTGCCAACGAACTTGATCTCCCTCCCCTCGATGGAGAGTTCGAACATCGTGTACGCGGTTTTCGGTTCCACCGTGACCTCTCGCCTTCTTCACGCATCAGCGCGTGCTGCCGCGCCCCGCCGTCGCGCTGGCGCCACTACCCGGGTCGAGCAGGAGCAGCATCGCCGCGGGGTCCAACACCGACAGCTCGTCCATGAGTTCTTCGTCTTCGGGGCCCAGGCCGGACACTTCGTGCTTGGTCATCAAGAAGCCACGCAGGCAGGATGCAAACACGGTTGGATCCCAGTCTTTGAGCGTCATCGACCCCAACTCGCGATGCAGACCGCGGAACACCACGTGCGCGTGTTCGGGAGACCGTGCCTGTGCAAACGCGTCTGCCAGCACCGCGGACCGCGAAAATCGGACTCTGCCGTCGGGGTGCGTGGTCCACGACGACGCAGCCTGAAGGGCATCCTTGTGACGCCCCTCGGTGAGCAACGTGCGGACTTCTTCTGGCAGGAACTGCTGCGCCTCGACAGGACCTTTTTTCGCGTCGAACGCCACCGACTCCACCCACGCGAGAGCCTCCTCCGAGGCGAGTGGTGTGCCATTTTGGTCGTTGGCGCGCGCCAGCTCCGGCTCACGAGAAAGCAGGTCCCGAAGCTGGCCGACCACGGCATCGACCGCATCCGCGTTCAGCACGCGCGCAGCTGCTTCGGCGACGTAGTGGGTGAGGTCCAACCAGAACGGGTTTTCGGAGAACGTCGCCTCCGCCGCCTGCAGCAGGTCCGCCCAGCGCTCGTCCGCCTTCAGAGACGCCAGCTCCGCAGCGCGGGCACGATCGAGCTCCACGTCGAGCACGCCATCGTTCAGCGCCGGAACGACGCTCCACAAAGCGAATCGATGCAGCCTCAGCCCCGCCCGCGTGCACGCCTGCACTTCGGGGTGCTCCACCATGCCCATGCACAGCTCGGCGACCTCGGGCTCGAAGCGCGCAAGCGCAGCGTCGCGCAGCTCCGACTCCGATAGCTTGTGCACGAACTTCGACGCAATGATGCTCTCGGCCCGTCGAAGCTCAGCCTCACCGGCGCCCAAGGGCTCCGAAAGCGCCGAGAGTCGGCGAAGGACTGCGTCGGCCTCACCACGCTCCTCCTTCGTCAGCTCGATGGCGACCCCTTCGAGGTCGAGCTCGAGGCGTTCCGCGAACCAGGCCAGCACGCCCGTGCGCGCCCGTGCGCGCTTGGGGTGCAGTTCGGCGCCGAACCGCTCGGCCAGTCCCGCGAGCAGCGAGATTCCCTCGAACAACGCATCGGGACCCTCGAGGTGCAGCCCGCCCATCGACCAGTAGACGGCGAGTCGGAGGTCCTTGCCGCACTCCTGGAGTAGCGACGCGGACGTCGTTCGCACAGCGCCCCAGTCTACGGACTCCTGGTCGACGCCTCCGAACTTTGCCAGTTCGCGCTCGATAACTTCGAAGGTCTCGGAGGCGCGTGGGTCGTTCCCCGCGCCTCCAGACGCCCCGAGCCCCTCCAACAAAGACTCGGTCTGGGCGGACGTCCCCATCAGCCCTCGTCAGGACTCAGGGATTTGTCGAGCTTGCCGACCAGCGACAGGGTGAAGTCGGCGCCCATGTACTTGTAGTGGGGAACCAGCTGCAGACGGCAGCGATACCAACCGGCATTCCCCGGAACGTCCTCGACCCAGACGTCGGACTCCTTGAACGGGTATCTCGACTTCGTGTATTCCGACGAGGCGGACTCGGACGTGTGGAGCATGAGCCACCACTTGAGCCGGTTCTCGAGCTGCTCTCGGCTAGTGTAGGTGCCGATCGCTTCTCGCTGCATGACCTTGAGGTAGTGCGCAACGCGGCTGATCAGGAAGATGTAGGGCAGCTGCGTGCCGAGCCGGTAGTTCAGCTCGCTGTCCTTGTCGTCACGCTCGAAGACCTTCGGCTTCTGCACCGAGTTCGCCGAGAAGAAGGCCGCGTTGTCCGACCCCTTCCGGAACGTGAGACCGACGAAGCCCTCTTCGGACAGCTCGAACTCGCGGCGCTCCGAGAGCTGAATCTCGACCGGCTGCTTGGTCTGGATCTGTCCCATCGCTTCGTACTGGTGAAGCGGCAGGTCCTCCACCGCCCCACCGGACTGCGGCCCGATGATGTTCGCGCACCACGAAAACTCGGCAAACGTCTCCGCACAGCGTGCTGCGAGGGCAAAGGACGCGGGCCCCCAGAGGTAGTTGTCGTGCTTTTCCGCGACGTCTTCGACGAAGTGGAACACGCGCTCGGTGTTCGCGCCGGGCTCGTACGGCTGACGCAGCATGAAGCGTGGCATGCACAGACCGATGTAGCGGGAGTCTTCGTTCTCGCGGAACGAACGCCACTTGCCGTACTCGGGCGAGTCGAAGTGTGCCGCGAGGTCGCGCATCTTCGGGAGTTCCTCGAAGGAGTCGTTGCCGAACATCTCCGCGCCGGCGTTGGCCAAGAACGGCACGTGTGCCATCGCGGACACCGAGGCCAGGTTCTGCAGCAGGCGGATGTCCTCGTATTTGTGCGTGAAGTCGAAGTCGGAGACGATCGCACCATAGGGGACACCGCCGAACGTCCCGTACTCGGAGGTATAGATCGTCCGGTAGTAACCGCTCTTCACCAGCTCAGGCGAGTCCTCGAAGTCGTCCATGAGGTCCTGCTTCGTGGCATTGACGACATCGACCTGGATGTTCGCCCGAGGATCGCTGTGATCGATCAAGTACCGAAGGCTGCGCCAGGTCGACTCGATCTTCTGGAACTCCGGGTGATGCAGGATCTCGTTGGTCTGCGCCTCGATCCGCTTATCGACCTCGGCGATCATCATATCGACCGCAGCGCGATCGACCTTGACGCCGCGTCCGCGTCCGAGCATGTCGCCGATGAACGCCGAAACCCCCTTCTTCGCCAACGCGTAGGCGTGGGGGTCGGTGTCTGCGACCGCCGCCTGGTCCAGGAGCGAATCGAGAAGGCTGTGGTTGGCCCCAGCATCCGCTGCCGGGGTGGACGTCATTGCTTCGGTTTCCATCTAAGCGTCTCCTCCGGGCTGCGACTCGATTCCAAGTTCGCTCATCAACTGCGCGCGCGTGCTCTCGTCATTGAGAAGCTCCTCCATCCGGCGCCGAAAATCCCTCCGGTTCCCCAGCGGAGATTTGAGTGCAGACAGGGCGTCCCGAAGCTCCAGGAGAGTACGCAGCTCGGGAACCTGCTTGGCAACACCGCCGGGCGAAAAGTCGCGGAGCGACTTGAACTCGAGCTCCGCGTTCATCTCCTGCCCCTCTTCGGAGGCGTCGAGTCGATTCGGAACGTTTAGGGAGATCTTCGGTGCGCAGGACTCGAGCACGTCGGAGAAGTTGTGCCCGTCGATTCGAATGGGCTTGCGCTCTTCGAGCGTCCGGTCGTCCTCCCGGGCCGTGATGTTCGCCAGCACCAACATTTTGAAGGGAAGTTCCACGCTCTCGTTCGGCGAGGTCGCCGGCCGGTACGTGATGTTGATGCGCTCCTTGGGAGCTTTGGATGCCTTTCTCGCCATGATGGTTCTCCGAGTGTCTGTCCCCCTGGGTCGCTGTTCTCATCGTCAGCGCCGGGCTCGTAGTCTTCATGCCCATCTGTGGCTCCCGCTTCGTCGAAAAGAAGCGGCTACTTGCACTTTTCCCCTTGTCCACGAACCGGCGCGGTCGGAGGCATGAGGGCCCGATCGCGGAACACGGACAGGAATGGGCGACGACCACCCAATCCAAAGAACGGCGTATCGACCCACTTCATCTCGAATGTGATTTGCACGAGACCCAGGTCCTCGTCGCGGAAGTCCCACTGCGCCACGAACGTCCGTTGACCATCGGGCCCGCGACGCACGGCGCCAGCCTCCAGCAGCCGAAACAGACCGAACTCCCCGGGGAACTTCAGCTCGCTCGACGCCGAGAGTCCGTGGACGACGAGACTCGCCCCGGGTGTGCCCTCCCCTGGCCAGGTCACCGTGTGGCGCTCGACCGGGCCGTTGCGATAGCGAACCTTCGTGCCGTCGATCACCAAGGTGATTTCCTTGAGCGCGCTCGAGCCTCGCACCGTCACGTCGAACTCCACCGCCGCGGCCTCGCGACCCCGCGGGACCATCGAGTCGGCGACCTGCCGGCTTGCGTTGAGAAAGGCGACCACGCTGGCCGAATACGGGTTCTCCCGTCCGCTTTCAGCCAGCGTGTATTTGGAGCCACGTCGGATGACGCGGGACTTCATCGCGGCCTCGTAGTGCGCCCACAGTCGACCCGACTGAGGGTGATAAAACTCGAGGAAGTCCTGCATGGCGACATCGGGGCCCCGCCGGTCGAACGGGTACCGAGACCGGAGCGTGCGATCGAACGCCTCGACGATTTCATTGCACCACTTGCTCTTCAGTGCGCGGCCGATTTCGCTGGCAGCCGTCTGATCGGCCATCTTGAAGGGTGGCAAGAGCAGCCCCTCCAGCATGGGACCCCAGCCCCCTTGGGACGCACGCGCAACGAGCTGGTTGACCGTGTGCTCGCCTGACTCCAGCCGCTCTCGAAGCTCCTCTTCGGAGACGTCACGACCGTCGCGACGGGCTTCCATCGCGTTGAGCAACGCCCGCAGTGCGTCCTGATACTCGTCGAGGGGCCGGGGACGCGTAGGGGCTTGAATCCCCTTTGCGCTCACGGTCGGCTCCTTCTTCGGACCTCCGAAGTCGACGAGATCCTTGAAGTGCAGATAGACCGTGTACTCGGAGAGCACCTCGACGTCGTTCGGGTCCGCAGCCGCACGCTCTTCGAGCGCGGCACGCCCCGCGGCCATCATGACCGAGGTGCCCAGTCCGTATCGAGTCAGCCCGCTGGCAGACAGCGCCCGGTTCCCGACCCGAGAAACCGCCATCTGTCCCTCTCTGCGAAGCCCCCGCGCGAGCACGTCCATCGCGTCGTCGACCTTGGGCGGGCCCGGCGTGTCCGACTCGAGCAAGGCAGGATCGAACAAGAGCGTGTGGTGCGTCACGTGGGCCATCAGCGCCTCGTACGGTCGGTCGCCGACCAGCTCCGAGAGCAACCCGATGGCGTCGATGATGTTCTTGTCCTTCGGGGTGACGACGTAGATTCCATCGAGAAACGATCGCCATTCTTCGATGTAGGCGCGGTAATAGGCCGTTCGCACCGCGACCAACTCTTGTTTGAGCAGCGCACCGGGTTCCTCCCCGGCGTCTGCCAGGACCCACATCGGGTCGAGCAAGCTGGCGAGGCCGTCATCGAGGATCGGCTTCACCTGGGTCTGGAACCCCTTCTTCGTGAACGCCGGACGGATGCGTCGCTCATCATTCCGCAGCGGCGCGTCGCCGATCATCTCTGCAAGCGTCAGCGCGGGTCCCGAGATCGCATCGATCAGATGCTCAGTGAGGGTCTCGGTGCGGTCGACGCGAAGCAGCACCGACCGCGCCTGCGTCACGAGGTTCTCGTCTCGCTCGAACGCAAAGCCAGGATAAGCCCCCACCAAACGCACGTACGTCCTGGCCAACGCCTGGAGCGCTGCACGACTGGGCCGGTCGCCAGAGGCCCGAAGCGGCGCCTCCCATAGCTGCGCCAGGTGCTCGGTCAGCCACGCAGCCTCCGAGCCGCGCGCCGCCTGGTCCGAGGCCGACTGCGGCCCGGTCAGAAGCAGGTACATGCGCAGTCGCGCAAAGTTCTCGTCGTACTCCTCGGATGAGGGACGTTCTCCATTACCCGCGTAGGCGTCCGCGAACGCGGCCAATGACCCGAACTCGCGCTCACACACCGGTACGACCAGTTCGCGCCGCAACACTTCGGCAAAGACGTCGCGTAGGCCAGGCAGTGCACGTCGGCCCTGGTACATGCCCATGCGGAGCATCGTGGGGACCCCATCGGCGTCGTGGTCCAAGAACAGCTCGACCAGATCGCGAACGGGCTCGAGGTGTTCGACGGGAATGATGTCGACCGTGTCGCTCGCAAGATGCGCCTCGACGTACGCCAGCGCCGTGCCGCCACGTCCGAGCAACTCGCGGTTGTTCCGGTACGCTGCAAACGGCAGTGCCACCAGTGATACCGAGATCAGCAGCGCGAGCACACCCACGGCCAGTCCGATCAGGCGGCCCCGACGGCTACGCTCGCTGTTCCGGCGTACGATCGCGTGGTCACGGAACACCACCTTGCGGAACAGATCACCGAGGAAATAGCTGCGAGGCTCCGTGCCAACATCATCGGTGCCCCCCGCGGCCGGGCCCGCCCCGAGCGTTTCTGAGACCGCGTTCATGATCCGCCCCAAGGGCTGGCCTTCCTGAGTGCCGCTGGTGAAGTAGACCCCGCGGACGATCGGAGACTCGTGCACGATCGTGGGTTCGGCGAGAGCCGCCACGAAGGTGTGCGCGGGGTCCTTGAGCGTTTCGAAGGACTGGGGGAACCCGAAGAGCCGCTCCCGTCGCTCGACGCTTCGCTCCTCGCCCAGCCGGCGAAGGCAGCGCTGTTCGAGCAGGCTCGTGAGCGCCTCCATCTCGAGTCCGCACTGGTGGCCTACCGAGGCTTGACCGTGCGCGCTGAGCGTAAAGCCCCAAATCTGATGCCGCCCTTCTTCATCGAGGTCCGAGAACATCTCGACGAACCCGGGCATCAGGTCGCACTTCGTGAACAACAGGTAGACCGGAACCACCACGCCCAGACGCGCCTGAAGTTCGTCGATTCGGGCCCGCACCTCACCGACCATCACCAGTCGCTCCTCGGGCGTGGCGTCAGCCACCTCCGAAGCGCTGACAGCAACGAGCACACCGTTGATGGGACGACGCCGCCGGTACTTTCGCAGCACGTCCAGGAATGCGAACCACTCCTCGGCGTCCTCGCCTCCCACGCTGTAACGCCCCGCCGTATCGAGCAGAATTGCCTCGGACGTCATCCACCAGTCGCAGTTCCGCGTACCACCCACGCCCTTGACGCTGGCAGTTCCGCGCCGACTCAAGAAAGGAAAGTGAAGCCCCGAGTTTCGCAACACGGTGCTCTTCCCGACGCCGGGAGGACCGACGACCACGTACCAAGGGAGCGCGGAGAGTGCCGTCGAGGCTCCACGTGCGCCCAGACGCGTGCCTTTGAGAGCATCGATCGCCTGCGCGAACTGGTCTTGCATCGACCGAATGTCGGCCTCGAGGTCCGGCCTGGCCGTGCGAGCGTCGGCTTCGGCCTGTTCCTTGAGGGCGCGCTCGATCTCTCGGCTCGCCCGGCGAAGGCGAATTGCACGCACCGCGTAGACGATTCCGATGATCAGCAGCGTGGCGCCCGTGACGGCCGCCGGCATCCACAGCGGAAGGCCGAAGTAGACCGAAACCGACCAAGCGACCGAGAGCAGTACGCCCACGAAGATCCAGCGGAACATCATTGCCCTCCCGTCCGGGTCTCTTCCCCGGCTCCGATCTGTTGAAGCACCCCACCGGCGCGGCGAGACTGCTGGTCCACGAGCGAATCCAAGGAGATCCGAAGCGCCGTCAGGAAGCAGACCGAAAACAAGAGCGAGTAGAGCCCGACCCACAACACGACGTTGTCGAGGCGACGGACCCGAGCCGGCTCCGAGGGCGGCAGGTGGTGAATCGACATGTCCGCGGGCTCGAGGATTCGACCGAGCGCTTCACGGACCCGGCGTCGAACCAGATCCAGCTCGAGCTCGCCCCCCCGCACCGCATAGCGTCCCTGAAACCCGAACGCCAAGATGCTGTGATAGATGACGAGCGCTTCGACCCGTGAGGGGTCGTGGAGCAGCCACTGCAGCCGCTCGAAGAATCCGTCCCCAGCCACGTTCTCCCCGAAGTACCGAAGCTGCAGCGGCTGCTGATGCCAGTAGTCTCGGAGCGCGCCCGGCCGGCGTTGCGCAACCTCGTCCGCGTAGGCGACGAGTGCGTACGTAATGTCCGCCAGGTCGCTCTCCACGATGCCAAGGGACTTGCCCCGAGCGATGGCCTCGTCGACGCACGACTGAATCCGCTGATGCACGAGCTCGGGGCGCCCGGCATCGTCCAATGCCACCGCCCGGAGCGAGATCAACGCGTTCATGCAGTCCTTCGTCACTTCGTTGACCCGATTCATCGACTCCGCTCCCTCATGGGCTGGATGGTGTGGGGGGCTGGACCCGTCGGGTCCTAGGGGCTTGGGAGAGGTCATGCTCCACGATCCGCACCCGCCCCGCGCGGTCTTCGACCGCCACGATGCAGGTGTCGCGCGCGAGCCGACGGCGGCCCAGCACGAACGGCGGGTACGCACTATCTCGAACGTGCAGTTCGAGTCGCACGATGACTGCCGAGGGAAGCAGGCGATCGATGAGCGTTCGCGCCGCCTCGAACCCCGCGCCCCCGGGGCCGAATGACGCGGCACGCTCGAGCGCGAGGGGGCCGATGACGAGCCGAGCCTCGTGCGCGGGGTGCCGTACGCGCCGGCCGAGAAAGAACGTGCGACCAATCGCATTGTTCACGCGGCCTAGCCTGTTGAGTTGATCTGGCTCGATGGGTACCCACCCCCCCGTAAACTGCCGTAGCCTCAGCGTCGCGCCGCCCAGGTGCTCCCGAAGCAGTGCACGAAGCGCGTTCTCCACGCTGCGCGGTGTTGGACGCCCTCCCGCGAACAGTCCCGCCACGTGGAGACGCTGGACCCGCGTCAGGTACTCGCATCGCTCGGCGTCGACGTCCACGCCGGAGAACTGCAGGGCCTTCCACGTGGCATCGTCGCCACCGTCGCTGAGCATCTCCCGCGGGTGATGACATCGCACGACGCCTCGATAGAAGAGCGCGACGATACGATTGTGGAAGATGTCGAGGAAGTGGCGCTGCAGCTCGGCGGAGGGTGCGTCCTGGACCAGCTCTTCGACCATGTACAGAGGAAGCGGACTATCGGTCCCGGTTAGCCCGAGAAAGCAGGTCGAGACCTCGTAGTTCCACTCCTCCGCCGGACGGGGCTGGCCACGCTCGTATCGAGGTTCGGGGCGCACGCCGGCGATCTCGTTGGCCGGGGACTGCAGCGACGCCTCGTGAGAGAAGCGAATCGACTCACGCTCGGGCGATGCGACGCCTCCAACCCGTTCGCGCTGATCAACGAACCGCTCCAGAATCGCCATCACGGTGAAGAACGACGTGCCGCGCCGGGTTGCTAGCGTCTCGAGCACCTTCACGCCAGCCGCTCCGAACCGTTGCGCGGTTTCCAAACGTAGCGAGCGCCCGTCGGTGCAACCTCGAGGCAGAACACGTTGAACGAGTTGAGCTCGACGCGGCGTGCGAACACGTCGTCGAGGACCTCGCCGAACACACACGCCTCGCCCAACGAGGGGAACGATGCCGCGTCGACGACGACCGTAGTCTTGGACCCCGTCACGGGTGCGCCGTTCACCAGGCGCATGCAGGAGACGACCGACACATCGCGAATCGACTCGATCCAGCGCAGGTTCATCTCCGAAAGCGGAGGACTGTCCCCTGCGGCGAAGTCGTACATTCGCAGCACGGAGCGGAGGCTGGTGGCATCGTGCAGAACCTTTCGCGACAAGCCGACGTGGGCACCCAGCCGCCAGACCAGCGAGGCCTCTTCGTGTGGATACAGCGGGGGTGACACCGGCTTGATGTTGGAAAACGGCGTCGACGCCCCAGCGCCTCGAACCGCCCGCGAGAGCATGCCAATGCCGAGTTCACATGCTCGCGCGCGATTGCTGAACAGACCCCGCATCGAGAGAATCGAAACGTCCTCTGGAGGTCTTCGATCGAGGCAGGACATCAAGGCGACGTAGCTTCGCGTGCCCGCGCCCGCCGATGCCGATTCTCGTCGCGTGACGTAGTACGACGAAACCGCACGTTCACCCGCACCCGCTTCGGAGAACCCATGCAGGCGGACCCGAGTATCGCGCCCAACCCCCTCGACCTCGGTCAACGCCCAAAGCTCCGCGTCTGCATCTCGGCTGGCCCTAAGGTGCTGCCACGGCTCGAACACGTCGACCGACGCCGGCTCGAGATCGGTCTCGAACAGGTTGATGACGGGCGTGCAGTGAAGTCGGACGTCCTTCTCAACGATCCGCTTGGGAAGTTTGGGTGCGCCCGAAAAGCGAAAGACGATCTTGAACTCGCCACGCGCTCGGTCACCGAGCGGCGGCAGCTCGATGAAGGCGTACTTGTCCGGACACGCAAAGAACTCCGCCAGTCGCGTGAATCCGTCGTGTTCGAGCGGCTGTTCGGGAAACAGCGACTCCTCCGAGGCATCCCCCAACCCACGAATTTCGGTGTGCGGCAGCCGCCAGCTCTCCTCGTCCTTGACCAGGCGCGCCTCCACGCAGTGCCGAAGGAACCAGGTCCGTAGCCCCATCCAAAAGCGCGGTTCGCCCTGCAAGAACAACCGCAATCGGTGGTTTCCGACCGGGGAGTCTCGCTGCTCGGAGGCTCGCAGTGACAGGACCACCTCGTCGACGTCGTTCTGTGGCTTGTGCTGCTCAACCTCCTCCAGCGTCAAAGGAAGCAAAACCAACGCGGAGGTGGTCTGAAACGAAACCTCCTCGCCCGAGGCGACCTGCCCCGCCACGATGGTTCCACGCGGCACCTGCTCGGCACCGCGAAGCCCAGTTGCCTCGGGCCGGTACTCGATGATCGACGTCGGCGGTACGAACCGCGTCAGCTGGGGGACGAGCAACCCGGCGTAGTTCGAGGACAACTGTGGAATGGCGTCATCAATGCGCTCTCGAACCGCCGCCGCCAGGAACGCGAAGCCCTCGAGCAGGCGCTCGACGTCGGGGTCGTCACTGCGTTCGGCGAGGAGCCCCGCCGTGCGAGGATGGCGGCGAGCCAACACCTTCCCCTGCTCGCGCAGGTACCCGAGCTCTGATTCATAGTACCGCGCCTTCATGGTCTACCCAATTCCGTTCACTTCATTCAGCCGTGCTCAACGGCGCCACCGACGAGTTCGACGTTCGCTCCACCCGATGCAACGACTGCCGTACGCAACCGAAGCGGGTTTCCGCTCGGCAGCACGGCCCGTATCAACACACGAAATCGCGATCCATCGGTCACCACTGCGTCGAGCGCAACGATTTCGACGTCGCGTAGGCGTGGCTCGAACGTCGCGATCTGCTCGGCCACCCACTGCAGCGCCGGACCACGGTCGACGTCCCACTCGGCCATGATTTGATGTAGGGGAAGCCCAAGTCCGGGTGAACTCGGGGACATTCCACGGTCGCTATTGAGAATCGCCCGGAGGTTGTTGACGACCGAGTCGACCTCCGGAACGGGAGCCTCGGGTCGCTCTGCGCTCCCGAGGCGATGGAGGAGACCACGTTGAGCCAACGAGTCGTGTTGTGATCGGCCCACGCGGTCGAACCTCCGTGAACCGACTCAGTTGTCGAGGGTTGCTTGGTTCACAATCTCGGGGCTGGCCTTGCCGAGCTCCGCAGGCCGGAAGGCGGCCGACTTCATCTTCGCCAGGCGCCCGGCCGGCGTTTCCGCGCCCTTGGCACTGCCGCTTGCGTAGTCATAGTACTTCGCGGGCACAGTGGTTCCTTTGTCGTCCATGCGCGTGATCATCGCGGCAAAGCAGGCAAACTTCCGCTCATCGGAGTTGATCAACTTCACCCAGTACATTCGGGTTTCCATGTTTGCGGACGCGCCGTCGAACGAGACGCCCCATCCGCGAACGACGATGATCATGTCCTTGCCTTCTTTACCGGCGATCACGTCCGAGAAGGTCTTCGACTCGTCCTCCTCCAGACCCTCGAACTCGACCTCGGCCGCCTTGAATTGCTGTCCTTCGATGTCGACGAGGTCGGATTCCAGTCCAGCGAGGCCGTCGGGCTTCTCGACCGCGATCCCGTCGAATCCGTAGTGTTCGTTCCGCTGCGTTCCCGCAATCAAGAGCGGCGCGGTCATGTTCCACACGCCCGAACCCGAGTGATCGTTGGGTGGGTCGACTTTGGCTTCCCAAATGTGGGCCACGTATTCAGAAACTGACGCCATGTTTTCCTCTTCTTTCTTTCCGTACTGATTTTCTGGGGTTGTCCGTCAAAAAAAGGCCAGCACCCGAAGGCTCTGGGGCACAATGGGTTTGGAGCGACGCTCGTCACTCCGCGCGCGACATGAGCAGCCCCGACTCCACCGCGAACACCGGCCTCGACGCGCTTGCGGCCAGGCTCCGGGCGTTCTTCGCAGACTCAGGCGCTCGTGCCATCATCGTCGACTGCGAGGAGTCCTGCCGGTCGCAGGCACTTCGCGTGATGCGGGATTTCGAGCACCACGCCGGCAATCGGTCACCGTTCGTGTCCATCGATCTGGACTGGACGCTCGGCGCGTCCGCCTGGAACGCAGCGCCCGCAGCGCTGATCCGCGACCACAACCGGGTGCAAGCTGCGGGCGCACCGTTGTCTCGGCTCGAGGATCCTACGCCGCGCACCGACGGGCTCGCAGCGTTCACACGGACCCTCGTTTCGGCCGTGCACAGCGTGCGCCATCCCGCAGCCGGACTCGTGCTGTGCATGGCCGTGGATGGCTCGCCTCCAGACGCGGACCGGGCCGGATTCAGCGCGCTGCTGCATGATTCGAAGGCGCCTGGACTGCGCTTGCTCGTGTTGCTGTCCCCCGCCGAGGCGACCCACCGCGCACCTCGCCACCGTCCGGAGGTGTGGACGCACACCGTCCGGGCAGAACCCAGGACGACAGCCGCTGCCGCAACCAGGCCACCTCGCACCGAGAGTGTGTGGCCCGAGCATGCAGCGCCGCCGCCTCTGCCCACGCGACGCGCAGGCCAGCGTTCCGACACCGCGCAGTCCTTCGATCCACTCGCCGAGACCTTGCGGGCGGCGAGCCATGAGCTCGAACACGGCCGCGGGCCGCAGGCGGTCCGGCTGTATCGCGCTGCCGCCGACCTGTGCACCGAACGAGGCGACGCTCGACGCGAACTCGAGGTCCGCTCGACGCTCGGCGCCGCGCTGCTCCAGCTCGACCAAGGCCGCGCCGCAGCGGTCGAGTTCGACGCCATCGCCTCGGATGCAGCGCACATGGGACTCCACCAGCGAGCGCTTCGAGCGGTCCTGCAGCGAGGCACTGCACAAGAGGCATCGCGGCAGCTTGGAGACGCCATGGCCACGTACCACGCGGTGATCGTCGAGGCGACGTCGCAAGGCTGGACCGCGCTGGCCCTCGAAGCCCACGAGCGCGCCGGCAGCCTCGCCTTCGAGGGTCGACACGTACGCGACGGGGTTCGACTGTGGTCCCAAGGGGTCGCCCTGGCCCTCGAGACCCCGCAGGCTTCGAGACTCTCGGTGGCCCGCAGGCTCGCGCGTCGGCTGCTCGAGGAGCTGCAGTCGCGCGGCATGGTCGAAGACGTCGACCGACTCCGAACCGTTGCGGCCACACTGCTCGACTGACGTCGCACGCGGTGGGCAGACGCCGGCCACAGGACGGTCCTCGTGCCGTACTGCGCTTGCACCGTCGTCGTTTGGAACGTCCGCCCCGCCACGTCTGTCGATGTCCGTTCCCCACGTCCCCTTCACGACACCAGGGAAAAAAGTCCGACGGCCACCGTCGTCCTGTGGGGCGTCGTTTGACGACCTTTCGGGGCTCACTACACTTCGTCCGACGACCCGGTCCAATCGTGAGCGGTGTTCCGCAGCGGCTCTCCTTCAGGCGACGGCCGCCGCGCCCGACGCTCGGCGACGCTGGGGAAACGACGCTGCAACACCCGAGGAGACCACGATCATGGCACGCGAAAAGACCATCAACGTACAGCTCTTCCGCGGCTCTCTCATGGATCGGCTGCGGGTCGCCCTCGAAGACACCACGGATATCGAGGTTTCGAAGAAGTTCGTCGTTTCGAGCAAAGCCATGGAGGTGGGCATCGAGGTGAAACGCCTCGACGCGTTCGTCCGGCTCTCCGCAGAGCGGGACGAACCGACTGGCCAACGCAAGTCGGCCGCGCCCTCAGACCTCGAGCGCGCGAAGAGCCCGCAACGCAAGAAGATCGACGCGGTCATCGATGAAGCGTTGGGTGAACTCGTCCGAGAGTGCACGTTGGAGCTGTGGAGTTTGCTTTGTCAGCGCAAGACTTCAGGCTCGGCGCTCCGCCCTACGCTCGCGCGGACGATGCTCAAGCGGACCAAGAAAGTCGTGGAGAGAACCTATCGAGAACGACTCGAAGCCCGCGTGATGGACGATCCGAACATCACGGGCAAGGTCGAGGTCGGCGTCGAGTTCGTGGCAGAAGTGCACAAGTTCGACCGCGGAGCCGAGAGCGCGGACGACGTCGTCGATGCGAGGACCGATTCTTCCGTCCTTCGTCTCCGTGCGCTGTCGGACCTCGTGAACATGACCGCGGAGGTCGCCGACGACGTCCGACTCCTGTCCGCCGCACTCGATGAATTCGGTGAACGCGACAACGCGATCAGAGAGCAGGTTGCACGTCTTCGGCAGGCGCTCGAGCGCCCGGGAGCAGACGCGGCGCAGTCCGAAGCGATCCCCGAACTCGAAGAGAGGATTCGACGCCACGCTCAGGACGCGAAAGCAACCGAGGCCCAACTGCACGACATGCTGGCGCAGGTCCGTCAGAACGACAAACACATCCAGCGTTCGCGGGAGTCCAAGGCCGACGGAGACCTCGAGCGCCGACTTGGCCAGACAACCTGTAGGCCGTTGCTCAAGGCCATTCACCGGATTCGGTCGACATCGCGGACCGCAGGCAAGTCACTCTCTGCCGCGGACGCAAAGCGAGGAGACTTTTCCGCACGCGTCTCGAGCTACCGACGGCTGGTTGAAGCACACAAGAGCGTGCGCGAGGGTGCAGAACGAACCGCTCGCGCACTCCCGCTGCCAGTGCCGGTGGAACAATCCGTGGGCATGACGACGAGCCGCGCTGCACTCACGTCAATGGACGCCCTCGTCGAAGCTGCCCGACTCGCCGCTCCGCGCGCGAAGCGGGCGGAGGCGGTTCTGAACAAGGCCAGGGCCAAGTCCGCGACGACCAAGGCCAAGGCGCTCGGCAGGTTCATCACGGCCAAGGCCACGAAGGCGCTCGCGCAGTGAGCCGCACGAGGGACCGGGCGCAGCGGAAAAACGAAGGGTGCCTCACCAAGCGGCATGAAGGGATGTGAACGGCGCCACCACCCCGCAAAGACGACGTCATCGACGACGCGCTCCGGCGTAGCCCACGTCTGCCATGAGCACGCCGCGGATCACGCTCGACACTCGTGCCTCGTGGGCCGAGACGCAGGCGCGTCTCGAAGCGACCGCGCGCGCGTGGCACGGCGCAGGATGTCCCGATGACCAGCTGCTTCACGGCCACACCCTGCGAGTGGTCGAACGATGGCTTCAGCTTCGACGCCACGGCGCTCACCCGCCGTCGCGGCAGCTCCACATCTACTGCGAACGCAGCCTCCGGCGGCACCGAATCCGACACCGTCGGCGCCTGCTCAGCGTTCTCGGACTCGTCCTCGCATCGTCCTGCGTAGCCGTCGGCCTGCGACATCGAGACGCCGTGGGGGCCCTCCTCAACCCCGCGCCCCAGCCTGTGGCGCAACGCCCCGTCGCCGATACCAAACCGCCGCCTCGGTCGCTGCGGCCTCAGGTCGACGCGCTCTTCGAGGTCGAGGATCCGACGCAGCGCCTCACGCTCGCCGTCGGCTTGCTCCGAGATGCAGAGGCGGCCCGCACCCCGCTCGATGAAGCCGCACTCTGGGACCTGCAGCATCGCGTCCACGACGATCTGTCGCTGCAATCCTCGATCGCGTTGAAACCTCCGGGCAACGCGACGACGGCAGTAGCCTTCTCGTCGGATGGTCGACGCGTCGCCTTGGGCTCCGAGCGCGGGACGATCGAGCTCTGGACGCTACACGAGCTCCACGCGGGCCCCGTCAAGCTTCGAGGCCACATCGACCCCGTCCATGCACTGGCCTTCAGCCCCGATGGAAGCGTGCTCGTCAGCGGCGGTACAGGCGACGTCGCGTTCGTCTGGAGCCTCGATTCAAGCGACGCCAGCGGCACACGCGTTCGCCTTCCGTACCAGGGCACCACGATCGAAACGATGACCTGGCACCCCCACGGAGACGTCCTGTGGGCCCTCGACGGCCGGGGAAACCTCGAGGCCTTCGCCTTCGACGGCGCGGTAGCCACCTCGGCGGGTGCCGCTTCGAACCCCGCCGAACACACCCCGCTCCGCCTTCAATCCCGACCGAAACGCTCGGCCCGGTTGTGGACGCAGGCGCCCAACGGACGCATTCGAGGATGGACGGCGTCGACCCGCGGCCACCTCGAGCCACACTGCAGGCTCGACGCCGATGTGAGCACCAGCGCCGGATTCGACCTCTCCGCCGACGGTCGCTTGGCGGCGACCGCGACGCAAGCCGGACAGCTTCGGGTGTGGCACCTCGACCGCGCATGCGCGCGAGAAGACCGAAGCCGACCTCGAGCGCAGATGCGCCGCAAGCCAGCGGCCTTCGTCGAGCTTCAGCCCGAAGGGCCTCCGCTCGAACACGTCGCGTTTTCACCCGATGGTCATTGGCTCGTCGCGGCAACGGGGAGCGACTTGCGGGTGTGGAACCTCGAGGACCGTGACCCCAGCGTTGCGAGCGTTCGACTTCGGGGCGAACCGGGTGACATCTCCGCCCTCGCGGTGGGTCCCGGGGGCGTTGCGGTCAGTGGCACGGTGACCGGATCCGTCACCGTCTGGGACCTCGAGGACTCTCAGCGAACCGTAGACCGGACGACCTTCGACGGACATGCAGATACCGTCGACTCCATCGCGCTCGATGCCGCTGGACGACGCGCGCTCTCGGTGGCTGCGGACGGGTCCGTCCGGCATTGGGATGTTCCGCGTCGCAAAGCGGGCCAAAGCGCCGTCGTCGAGCGAGTGGACCGCGGACCCGTCCACGGACTCGTCGAAGCGCCCTCGGGCTCCGTGCTCGCGCTGGGCTCCCGCCGCGCACGCCTATTCGCCGCCGCCGGTGGCGACGTGAATCCGGCGTGGCCCATCGCACTACACGAGGGCCTGAGGATTCGAAGTGGAGCGGTCTCCCCAGCCGGAGACGTGCTTGCGCTGGGCACCGAAGCTGGGCACATACAGCTCTGGCGTCGAGGGGAAACGAAGCCCCGCCCCCTCGGCCAACACGCGGGCGCCGTCAATGGTCTTGCGTTCCTGCCAGACGAGCGGCTTCTCTCCGCGGGCAGTGACGGCGCCGTCACCGTGTGGACGCCTGGCAACGATCGCACGCACGAGTCTCGAACACTACACGCCGACGAGGTCCATCACCTCGTGGTCGACCGCGCTGGTGCTTCGGCCATCACCGCGAGTCTCGATGGCGTCGTGCTCCAGTGGAATCTCGACGACGGCACTGTCACCCCCCTTCCGGCGCGCAGCGTCGAAGTCACGGCCATGGAACTTTCCCCGAACGAGCGATGGCTCGGCGTCGGTCATGCAGATGGCCGCGTCGCGGTGGTCGACCTCGAAGGAACGCGAGTCGAAACGGTGCTTCCACAGCACGAAGGAGCCGTCCGCGCCCTGGCGTTTGGAGGCGACCGATGGCTCGCCACGGCCGCGAGTGGCGAGCGCGTCCACGTCTGGGATGCCGAAGCCAGCCTGCCGTTCGAGCGGGCCCACCGCTTCGAAGGGCATCAACAGCGGACCACCGCCTTGGCCGTGTCGAGCGAGCATGAGCTGGTCATCAGTGGCACTGCGACGGGCTCCATACACGTATGGAGCCTGCGTTCGGGCCGCGCCTTGCAGCTCGACCAACACGATGACCTCGTGTCCGACCTCGCCTTCAGTGTGGACGGCACCAGCCTCCTGTCGTCCAGCTACGACGGAACGGTGCGTCGATGGCCCCTGGCGCTCGGCGCCCTTGCGCAGCAGGTCTGCCGCGCCCTTGCCGGCCCGGCTGACCGCGGGACAGCGACGTCCTCCTGCCCGCGCCGTCCGATCACTCGCCATCGCTGACGGCGTGAATGTCGTTCGAGCACGTCAGGTCGTGTGGACCACACTTGAACCGAACATGCATGTGACCGGTATGCCCCGGCGCGTGCACGACGACCGCTCCCGGCGCGGCTCCCGGCGTACGCGGCCACTGCAGCGCACCGAGCAGCGCGTCGTCTCCCATCTCAACCGCGGCCTGATACAGGTTCTCCTGCAACGCGTAGTCCACGAAGATCTTCACGACCTGGCGCGTTTGAAGCAGTTCGGCGATCAATCCCCACGCCGCATACCAGTCGACCTCATCGGAGCGTGGCTTGCGGTCCCGGAGGCGCCCGCCCAGGTATCGTCGTTTGTAGACCCCCTGCAGCGACGGCATCCAAATGTCGACGTCGCGGCCCGCCTGATGCGACCGATGCGGCGGGAACGGGCCACCGTACCGACGGGAAATATCCGCAATGACGATTTCGTGCTCAAAGCCGGAGATGCGTCGAAACGCGGCGACCGCCCCCATGAGTGT
This sequence comes from uncultured Nannocystaceae bacterium, assembly GCA_964432695.1. Classification (GTDB taxonomy): domain Bacteria; phylum Myxococcota_A; class Polyangia; order Nannocystales; family Nannocystaceae; genus CAJXVA01. Next base: position 2,375 of record CAYSPB010000046.1, on the reverse strand, counting down.
AGAGATCGTATGACTCGACCCCCACATGATCTGCGGGTACCGACGAACATACAGCGGACTCTCGGGAAGCTGAACGGCATTCTCCAAGGCCCCGTCGTTCGGAGCACCAACCGACCGAGCATCCGTCCGAATGATGAACTCCGGAACCTCGGGTCGAACGCCAAGCCGCGCGGGAGGCCTTGGGTCGATCCAAATCGAGAGTCGCGTCCCACGACCAACGAAGTCGACCGATGGGTTGAACGCCCGAAGTTGACGCACGGGGACGCCAAACCGCTGTGACATCGACGCCCAGTCCGTGTCGTGGTCGACCTCGAAGATGATCTCCTGCTGCGGAAGCAGGTTCACGCTCGTGTGCACGTCGAGCCGCCGACCGACGCGAAGGTCCGCCCCTGAAGCATCCAGGCCATTCCACCGCGCGAGATCGTCCACACGGACGCGATAGCGTGCAGCGACGTCGTCCAGCGTTTCCGCCGGAATGACCACGTGACGCCGCCATAGAACTCGCTTCGGTGCGTCCGACCGTTCGCGCTCCACGGCGACGTTCGAGACGTGCAGGAGGACGGCACGGGGGGTCCCGGTCTGCGCATCCGATGGCCGCGCGGCTGCGGGGGTCGACGGCCCGCAACCGTCCAATCCGAACGAAACCGCGACGATCAGCCCCGCGCACCCGAGAAACAGCAACCAACAAAGCGCCCACGCGTCGCGACGCCGCTCGCTCGCGGCTACGAACCCGCGAACGGATGAAGGGACCCGCATGCCTCGCAGAGTTCGTCGCGCCACCTGGAGGGCACGACCATGAAGCAGCAACGTCTTCGGTCGGCCGCGCTCATGCCACGTCCGCGCCTGTGCCGACAACGCAATGAGGTCACGCCAATCGGAGACGTCGTTCATGCCCAATCTCCTCTCTTTGCACAATCACCGCCAGCGCCCCCAACAACCGCTCCCCGCGCACCGCAGATTCAAAGTCTCGGGCCTGCACCCAATCGACGCGTCCGAACGGCATGTACATGCAACGTTCACCCGGAACAGCACAACGCACTTGCCGCCGACGCAAAAGCGTGCTCTCGACATGGTGTCGATGTTCCGCTCGTCCCCCACGCGCGAAGACTCTTCCCGCAGCCAGCAGTCCCAACTGTTCACGCTGCGTCTGCTCGGCGTCGCCGCGGCCGCGATGGCGGCGGGAACGTTGCTGGCGCTCTGGCTCGTTTCGCCGCCGGACGAGGAAGCACCGACCGCGTTCGAACGCACGTTCGAGCCCACTGCTGAGGGTCCGGGCTTTGAGCCCTTCGACGACCCGCCTCCACCAAAAGTCGCGGCGAGAACGCCTCGCCGGACGAGGACCCGGCTGGGACGCGCGGACCTCGAGCGTGGATTCGGCCGACTCGATGGGGCGTTCGACGCGTGCGCCCGAACCCACGGCGCGCTCGACGGAACCGTCCTCACGGTCGACATCGACGTCGCGCCTGGGGGAACGATTTCGACCGCCCACGTCCAGCGCCCGCATGCCGCGACACCGCTGGGCCGGTGCATCGCCGACGTTCTGGAATCGAAGGGTTCCTTCCGCCGCACCAGCCAGGGCGCAAGCGGTGTGCGACGAAGAATCCGCCTGCAGCGCACGAAGCTCTGAGCGAAGTCGCTCGGGCCCTTCGGTCGACATCACTGCCAACCCGTCGCCAGGACCTGTAGGACGCACGACAGGGCGAGGCACGCGAGAAGGCGAAGCGGACGTCGTGCGAGGTTGAACTCCATGGGCCCTCCCTGCATGTCGGGCCTGACCCGCGTCCTTCGCTGATCCCTCGAAAACTCCCGATCAGGATCAAAGCGTTGGGTCACGTACGGGACTCCCCGGCACTGATCGGTTGCGGTTCAGCCCGAACCGTGCCGGCCCGCCACCGGCCGCACGGACCAACTGCAAACCCGACCCGTACCTGCGGCAAACCGGGCACCATGGGGCGGTGGGATCGACGCGACGGTATCGCGAGGACCTGGGGGACTCGGAGGGTCCTCTGGATCCGGACGTAACCTTAGACGGGGAGCCCTACGACACTGGCGACGCCGCGACGCCCTTCGACCGCGGCGCAACGCTCGGTCGCTACGTGGTGCTCGACACACTCGGCGCCGGCGGCATGGGGGTGGTCCTGGCAGCCTACGATTCGAAGCTCGACCGACGCGTTGCGCTCAAGCTACTGCATCCTCGGACCTCGCGAGATCCCGAGAGTCATGCGCGCATGGTTCGGGAAGCTCAGGCGTTGGCCAAGCTGTCGCACCCCGCCGTGGTGTCGGTCTACGACGTGGGTGAACTCCGGGGGCAGGTCTTCATCGCCATGGAGTTCATCGATGGACCGAACCTGCGTCGGTGGCTCCGTGCCGAGAAG
>CAYSPB010000045.1:0-30016 GCA_964432695.1 uncultured Nannocystaceae bacterium | reverse complement strand
CTACATCGGCACCCCGATCGCCGCGATCTGGGGCTCTCGGAGCACGCAGGCCAAGCGCCGGGCGCACCGAATCCAGCCGCTCGCCGACCTCGTGCCTCGCCCGCCACGGCCGTGGCTCGAAGAGTGCGCATCGGGCCCTCCAGGCTTGGTCACCCGCAGCAGCGGGTATCGCAAGCTGCAAGACCTTCCGCCGAGCACGATGGTCCTGTGCGTGGCCGTGGCCAAGGCTGAGGACGCCCTGGGGCGCAAGGAAGCCGACGAAGCCTGGAACCACGTGTCCTGGTGGTTCGCGGGCTTCTCGGGCAAGCTGGCCGACGTTGAACCGCTATACGGCACGGGCGCGTCGCTCGTTCGCGTCGCGGCGCTCAGCGGCCACCTCGCCGACGCCCGCCGCCTGGTCAGCGTCCTGCCCGAGCGACTCGGGAATGACTGGGACGGTCCTACCAACCGTACGACATGGGGGAGTGCCGACTTCGCCGTGTCTTTCGCGGGCGCGCTCGTCTCGGCGCTTGACGGCGCGTGGGAGCTCGCGCGGATGCGCCTCGAGCTCGCTTACGCGGCGCCACGCGTCTACCTGGAGCCCAAGGACGAAGCCTTGATCGACGCGATCGTCCGCCACGCACGGACCAACGGCACGCACATCAACGTCCCGTCCGTCGATACCACGATGCGGGTTTGGGCCGACGCCATGTGGCCCAAACCCGCGCTCGCCGCGGCGACCGACGACTGACTCAGGGCTGCGCGTCGGGCTCGGGGGTCTCGCCGAACTGCTTGAGCAGCGCGACGGCAACGCTGCCCGTGACCATCTGCATCGCCACCAGGCACGCGGGCACGACCAGCGAGAGAAACCAGAAGCCCCAGCCGAGCCAGACCCACAGAACCCAGGCCTGCAACGCCGCCGCAGGCACACCGAACAACAGACCGATCTGAATCGCACGGCGACGCGTCATGCCTTCAGCCTGCGCGGTCCAAAGGCTCGGAGCAAGCGCCGCAAACACGTGAGGGAACCGATTCTCGGGAACCTGGGGCCGCAACGGCGCTGGGGTAGGCTTCGCCAATGCAGATGGGATTTGGTTTGCGCTCGCCTCGCGCTGCGATGGCCTTGTTCGCCGTACTCGGCGTCGCTTGTGGGGATGATGCTCCCGGCACCGGATCGAACACAGACGGCACGACCGGTGGGTCCACGGGGGGCACTGCTGGCCCGGCCACGACACAAACGGAGGGCACCACCCAAGGCGCCGATGGCTCCTCATCCTCGACCGGTCTAGGCCCCGAAGAAGCGCGTGAAGAGTGGCCGCTGCTCGGCTGCGACCCTCTCGTCCCAACCTACTGCTCCGCGCCCTTCCCCTCGAACGTTTTCACGGTCGAGGACGCCGAGACCGGCACCGGGCGGCGGCTCGAAATGGCCGCCGAACTCATGCCGGTCGACAATGCCGGCGGCGCAGCAGACCCCGCGCCCTGGAACCGCCTCGACGGGTTCTCGCCGGGCATCGCGATCAGCACGCACTTCCCCGACGTTACGCCCGACTCGCTGACAGCCAGCAACGTCGCGACCGCCGTCAGCATCGAACGGTCTCTAGAGGAGGACTCCCCCACCGTGCTGCTCAATGCCGCGACCGGCGAGCGCGTGCCGCACTGGGTCGACCTCGACGCAACCGGCACCGACGAAGCCCAGCGCATGTTCATGCTGCGCCCCGCGATCCGCCTCGACGACGCAACCCGCTACATCGTCGCGATTCGCGACCTCGTCGACGCCGACGGCAACACCATTGCCGCCACCGAGGGCTTCGCGGCCCTTCGCGACCGAACCAGCTCCGACGACCCGGCCATCAACGATCGTCGCCCGCTGTACGGCGACATCTTCATCCACACCACCGACGCGGGCATCGAACGCGATGGACTGCAGCTCGCGTGGGATTTCACAACGTCGTCGATGCGCAACAACACCGAGTGGATGGTGCACATGCGCGACGAGGGTCTCGGGCTCGTCGGCGAAGACGGCCCGACCTACACGATCACCAGCGTCGACGACGACTGGGACGAGGAGGGACTCATCGCCCATCGCATCTTCTTGGACATGGAGGTGCCTATGTACCTCGACCAAGCCAATCCACTCGCGACCCTCCAGTTTGGGGACGACGGCCTGCCCGAACCCAACGGCACCGCAATGTTCGAGGTCGAGCTCCTCATCCCGAGCTCTGCCTCGACCACGCCGGTCCGCCCGCTGCAGTACGGACACGGACTACTCGGCGCCAAAGAGCAGATCGAGAGCAGCCACTTCCGGCCCTTCATCAACGACTTCGGGTACGCGCTGTTCAGCGTCGACTTCATCGGGTTTGCCGAGGACGACGAGGTGTTCATCGGCGCGATGCTGGGCAACGGGCAGTTCAACCAGTTCGCGAACGTCATCGATCGCCAGCATCAAGGCATGCTCAACTCGCTGGTCGCGATGCGCATGATGAAGACCTCATTTGCGCAGGACGCCACCTACGGCGCGCTGATCGACCCGAGCGACGGCTACTACCTCGGCATCAGCCAAGGCGGCATCTACGGCCCCACGTACATGGCGCTTTCGACGGACATCACGCGCGGTTGCTTCGGCGTCCCCGGCATGCCGTACAACGTGCTGCTCAGCCGCAGCGTCGACTTCGACCAGTTCTTCGACATCGTCCGCGCCAGCTTCACCGACGCGCGCGATCACATGATGCTGCTCAACCTCGCGCAGATGCTCTGGGATCGAATGGAGCCCACCGGCTACACCCCCTACGTGCTCGAGGACACCTTCGAGAACACCCCCGAGCATGAGGTCTTCCTTCGCGCCGCCGTGGGAGACCACCAGGTCACGAACTTTGGCGCCCACATCATGGCGCGCAGCTTCGGCATTCCGCACCTCGACACCGGCGTGCGCGACATCTGGGGCCTCGAAGCGGTCGACGGACCCATCGAGGGGTCGGGCTACGTCGAGTACGACTTTGGCCTCCCCGCGGACCCCATCGACAACACGCCCCAACGCGCCTGCGAAGACCCCCACGGCAAGCTGCGCCGCCTCGATGAGGCTCGTCAACAGCTCGACACGTTCTTCCGGACGGGTGTCATCGAGAACACCTGCGCCGATGGTGTGTGTGATTTCAGCGACATGAGCGGCTGCAAGTAGGGCCGGCGACGACAATGCGCGCTCCGCCTGGACAGTCGTCCTCGCGGGGCGTCACCTTTTTCCGGTCCCATCCGTAGGGGGTCGCAACGATGAAACGCCTCCTGCTTTCGCTCCCCCTCCTGGTCACGTTGGCGTGCGACGACGCGCAGAGCTCCCCCGCGGAGCCGCGCAGCGGTGATGCCGCGGTCGATGCCGCACCGGCCCGCAAGATCATGCTCGAGGGCGATCTCAGCCCTGAGACGATCAAGGGTCTCGGCGCACACCTCGAAGGTCTCGCCGACATCTCGAGCGTCTCGATCGAAGTCCAGCAAACCAACGAAGGCCCCACCCGGGCATCGATCACCGTCGCGGGCAACGACCTGCCCTCCGCGGCCGAGCTTCGAGACGCCGTGGGCACCTACGACGGCGTGGGCGCGGCTGCGCTCTCGGTCGAGGGTGCGGAGGCTCCTGCCGGGCACGGAATCGACGTCGCTGCGGTTGCTGGCGACCAGGAAAAGTCCGCCGAGGACGTGAAAGCCGAGGTCATCGAGAAGCTCCGCGCCGACGGGGTCGAGGGCGACGTACGGGTGGACGTCATCGAAGAAGACGGTGGGCGTCGCGTCGAAGTCCGCGTCGAACAAACGGAGACGAAAACCGAGTAGCCCCATGGGCTCAGGACCCTTGGCTGCCTTCAAGCTCGTCCGCCACGTTGCGCGGGCGCAGCGGGGCGACACGCGTGCGTTTCGAGCGCTCTACGCCACCCTTCATCCGGCGGTGTACGGCTACCTCGCGGCGCGCGTCCGCGTGCGCGCCGACGCCGAGGACCTCACCGCGCTCACGCTGCATCGTTTCGTCGATCGTCTGGACCGCTACGACCGCCGCAAAGGGAGCGTGCGCGCCTGGGTCCTGACGATCGCCCGCAACGCGCTCATCGATCATCTGCGAGCGCAGCGCGACGTGGCCCCGCTGAGCGACGTCGAACACATGCTTGCGGACGCTCGGTTCGCGCCCGACGCTCACGACGAAGACCCTCGGCTGCAGCGTATCCGCGATGCGCTCGCCGATCATTCACCCACCACCCGTGAAATGTTCGCGCTGCGCTACGGAGATGGTTTGCGCACCGCCGAAATCGCAGCGCTGCTCGGCCTGAGCGAGGCCGCCGTCAAGCAGCGCTTCTCCCGAACGCTCCGCATCCTCAAGCAACGACTCGCCACCCCTGAGAACGAAGAGGTCGCCCATGTCCCTTCCTGACGAACTGCGACGGGTCTACCCACGGCCGGACGCACCCGCCCCCACCAAACGGGACGCCCTGGAGGCCGAACTTCTCGCCAAGCTTCCCAAGCCCACCCAAAATCCGCGGCGGCGCCGAATGTTTTTCGGAGGGCTCGCGGGCCTTGCCTTCGCGGGGGCGTGCGCGGTCCCAACCGACTACGCGGTGGACTTTGGGCATCGACTCGCGTTCAGCGTTTCGGAGGAGGACTTCGACCCTGGCGGGCTCGCCGAACACATTCGCCAAGGCTTCGACGGCGTCGAGGAACTTCGGGTGTCGGCATCGATGTCACGCATCGAGACCGACGATGGCACCCCGCCGCAAATGAGCTTCGACGTCACGCTCGACATCGTCGGCGACGTCGACCCCGACGCGGTGGAGCTGTCCCTCCTCGAGCACTTCGATGCGCTCGAGTCCGTCGACGTGGAGTCGATCGACGCAACCGTCCACGGCACGCTCGGCGGCATGTTGTCGCACCGCACGCTCGGCTGGGTCGTCGACGGACAGCGCGCGGAAGAAGCACGCGCGCGCATCTTGGCGGACTTCGCTGCACGCGGACGACCTCCGCCACAGCGCGTCGAGGTGCAGGTCGAAGAAAACGAAGGCCCAGGCGGGCGCTCTCGCGAAGTTCGAGTCGAGGTCGAAGCTGACCGCATTCCTCCGCCGTGATCCGCCAGCTACGGCTTTCAGGCCGCCCTCAAGCCCCTCCGACGGGCAACGGCCGACCGCCCACGAATGCAGATACAGTCATGAAATTCGCCTGGCGCGCGAATATGGGCAGCGCTTTACTTCCGCGCATAGAATGGACAATGAAGTAGGACGTCTCTCTCGCCGCGCGTTCGGCAATGCCGCCATCGCCACGCCGGCACTGCTCGTCGCCGCCTGCTCCGAATCGGATGGGTCGAATCCAGGTGTGGAAGTCGCCGCGGTCGACGCGTTCCAGCCGGGCGCTCCCATCGTCTTCGAACTCGAGGACGAGAACCGTTGTTTTGCGGTTCAGCTCGACCGCCCCGCAGAGCATGGCGTCGGACCGGACCAGAACATCGTGGCGTTCTCGTCGATCTGCCCCCACATGGGCTGTCCAATCGACCCAGCGTCTGCGGATCCACAAACCGGACATTTCGGACCGTGCGCGTGCCACCAGAGTCTGTTCGACCTGCGCCGGGACGGCCGGCTCGTTCGTGGCCGCGGGTGTTCGAACCTTCCGCGCATCGAGCTGACCGTGCGCGGAGCGACCGTTTTCGCGGTCGGCAAGGCACGCCCCTGTTTCGGGAACGTCCTGACCGAAGCGGACGCCCTGACCACCGCGGCCGACATCGAGGAGTCGCGCGCATGAGCACCGTCAGCCGAAGAGCATTCACTCGACTCGCGCTCGCCGGCGGTGCGGTTGCCGTGCCTGGCTCCGCGTCCGCCGCTTCCGACGACCCCACCGAGTACATTCCGCCGCCAACCGCGGAAGCGTTCACCACGGCGTGCGCCTTTTGCATCGTCGGCTGTGGCTATCGTGCATTTCGATGGCCGATGGACGAGGCGTCCGGCGGCCGGGCGGCAGACGAGAACGTCTTCGGCGTCGACCTCCCCACGGACCGCGTCCCTTGGATCTCCCCTCACCAGCACAACATCGTGGACGTCGAGGGCGTGCCCCATCACGTCGTGGTCGTGCCGGACTGGACGACGGACGTGGTCAACCCTGGCGGCGACTTCACGCTGGGGGGCGCGCTCGCGCGACGCTTTTACTCTGCCGCCGACCCCCGAAAGGCGGACCGGTTCCTCTCGCCTCAGCTGCGCGTCGACGGCGAGCTCGTCGACGTCTCGTGGGACGAAGCAGCGGAAATCGTGGCCCGCGTCGGTCGACACGTCATCGACACCCACTCCGAGATGGCGTGGGGCATGAAGACTTATTCGTATCAGTTCTACGAAAATACCTACGCGATCACGAAGCTCGCGTTCGAGGCCGTGCAGACGCCGTGCTGGGCCCCGCACGACCAGCCACGCGATGGCTCCTCGACCCCAGGCTTGTCCGTTGCCGGCGTCGACGCGTTCAGTGCCAGCTATGCGGACTGGAAAGATGCCGACGTCGTATTCTTGTCGGGAGTCGCCGTCTACGAAGCTCGCGGCGTGCTCTTTTCGAACTGGGTTCGACAGGCTCCGAGCACGCGTGCCTTCCGCGGAAACGACGGAACGCCACGCAAGGCATTGGTGGTCGCCAACCCGCGCCGCGATGTCGCCGCGCAGTGGGCCGAAGCGAACGGGGGCATCCACCTTCAGCTGCGCCCCGGAACCGATACCGTCCTCAACAATGCGATCGCGCGCGTGATCGTCGAGAACGGCTGGCACGACGAAGCGTGGATCGCAAGGTTCGTCGTCGACGACGAGACCCTCGCCGACGAGGTCGACGGCGATGCGATGCGCGAAGCGTACGGGGCGACGTACGAGACCTACCGTGCGTTCCTCCTCGACGACGAGACCTACGCGTTGGCCCAGGCGGCCGAAATCACCGGCGTACCGGCCGAGCGCATCGAACGTGCGGCCGCGCTGCTCGCCGAGCCACGAGAAGACGGTGAAGGTACCGTCCGTCCGCCTCGAGCGTCGTTCATGCTCGAGAAGGGCAACTACTGGGCGCACAACTTTGGGGGCAGCGCATCCCTGGCGAGCCTGGGCTTGCTGCTCGGCGCGGGGAACCGACCCGGTCAGGTGATCTCACGCGGCGGCGGACACCAGCGCGGCATGCTCAAGGCGGCGAGCTACCCCAAGGAAAAGTCCCCCGACACCTTGCAAGGGCGACCTGCGGCGCTCGACCTGGACCGATGGGTCCGCGACGGCAACCTCCGCTTCGCGTGGGCGATCGGCTGCACGTGGGCCGGCGGAGGCACGGCTGGCGCATCGGTGCTGTACGAGCGCATCCGAGAACTGGTGACAGACGGGCCGGCACTCACCCGAGATGTCGCGTTCTCGGGGGACAGACTCGATGTCGATGCCGTGGTCGATCGGCTGCGCGCCCGAGCCGACGCCGGCGGCATGGTGCTGGTCCAACAGGACCTCTATCCACAGGGACTCACGGACGTGGCCGACATCGTCCTTCCTGCGGCGTCGTGGGGCGAGGCTCCCTTCGCCCGCATGCAGGGCGAACGCCGGCTTCGGGCCTACGCCCAGCTTTGTGACGCGCCCGGGCAAGCGCGCCCCGACTGGCAAATCGTCGCGGACATCGCGAGCCGCATGGGCTACGCCGGCTTCGACTGGCCCGATGCCGACGCCGTGTTCGAAGAGGCCGCGAGCGCATCGGGAGGCAGCCAAGCCTACGAAGCATTGGTCGAACTTGCGCGTACACGAGGTCGCAGCGCTCGCGCCGAGCTCGAAACGCACGGCACCACGGGCCTGCAATGCCCGTTGCGATTCGAAGACGGCGCCTTGCAGCAGACGGAACGGCTTCATGACGGCGCGGTCGCGGAGGCCACCGAGGGTGCACGCGGTGGCTTCAAGACCCGCTCCGGCCAGGCCATGTTCGCGCTCGGCGACTGGAACGACGTCGTCGACCGACACGCGTCACTCGCCCCCGACGAAGACGAGCTTTGGATCATCAACCGTCGCGACTCCCGAACCTGGAGCGCCATGATCGAGGACCGTCGCATCGAGCACCGCATGGCGCAGATGCCCGCCCCCGTTCTCGAGCTCAATCCGGCCGACGCGACGCGCGCTGGCGTCTCAGAGGAAGACCGTGTTCGCATCGTCGGCCGGCGCGGCTCGTTCGAGGCCACCGTCGCGCTGACCGATGCGCTGCAGCAAGGCGTTGCTTGTGCCTACTTCAACTACCTCGGCGAAGTTGCGACGGCAGCCAACAACGTCGTCAGCGATGAACCCGATCCGATCAACGGCATGTTCTCGTTCAAGCTCGGGCGCGGTCGGGTCGAACCGCTCTGAGCGGCAGACACCGAATTCGATGGTCGTCTAGACCGGCCCGCGCAGCCAGGGTTCTCGGTCCTGCAGCGGTAAACCTGTCCTCGAGGTCCGTGTCCTTTGACGGGGGTACGGCTCCAGCGCAGGTTGGCGGCCATGCGCCTCGTCTCTGGTTCGCTCGCCCTGCTCTGCGCGCTCGCAACGTCCGTGCCCCAATCCACGATGGCGGCCCCCTCCTCCCTGCACGCACAGGCCTTCGCGCCCGATGACGTCGAGACTCGATACGAGCACGGTCAACGGCAGCTCGAAGCAGGCGATGTTGCCGGGGCCGCAAAAACTTGGGAGAGCCTGCTCGAAGACGTGCCGGCCTCGGGGGAAACCGCAAGCTTGCGGGAAGCGCTGGTCATCAATGCGATCGACGCACGCATGCAGGCGTACGCGCGCCAGGTGACAGAGACCGGGGAGCAGGAACCGCTCCATCTGTACGCGGCGAAAGTCACCGTGCGTCGCTACTACCGGGCGCACACCGCGGCCCACGGCGAGACCCGAGCCATCGGCGCCGTCGTTCGCGAGCGGGCGGCAGCGCTCGACGAAGCACTCGCCGCCGCCGAGCCTCCGCCCCGCCGGTCGGCGCCGCCGTCGACGTCGAACGACGTCGAGACCCCGCCACCGGTCGGGCCCCGGACGTCGCCCCCGGGACCGAACGGAAACGGCTTGCTCGTCGGCGGCATCGGTATCGGCGTGTTGGGCCTCGCAACGGGGCTGACCATGATCCCACTGGGCGCGGCGCTGGGTCGCAACGCCGAGAACATCTACACGGTCTCCACGATCAACGCCTTCAACGCCGACTCCGACAGCCAGCGGACGATCGCCGAGGCCGATGCGGCCGATGCCGAGCGCGCGGGTCGAACCGCGAACCGGGTTGCAATCGCGGGGGCCGTGCTCAGCCCGCTGCTGCTCGGGGGCGCCGCCGCGATGATCGTGCTGGGCCTGCAGCGTCGTCGCGAAGCCTTCTATGGGGAGCGCATTCAGCACGCACCCGCGCTGTCCCCCCACTACGCGGGTTGGACGACCCGGGTTCGCTTCTGAAGGCTATCCTGCCGGCCATGGCCATCACGCTCTCGCTTGCAGGAAAGACCGCCATCGTCACCGGAGGAGGCCGCGGCATCGGCCAAGCCATCACCGCGCGGCTCGCCGAGGCCGGTGCCAATGTGGTCATCGCGTCGCGCAAGATGGACAACCTCCAGGCCACCGCCGATGCGCTGAAGGATCAGCCCGGCCGCGTCGTGCCCGTGCAGTGTCACGTCGGCGCGCCCGAGCAGCTCGACGCCCTGGTCCAGCAAGCCGAGACCGACGTAGGCCCCGTCGACGTGGTGGTGAACAACAGCGCGACGAACCTCGGTCAAGGCCCCTCCTTGGACGTCACGCCCGCCATGCTCGACAAGATGATGAACGTGAACGTCAAAGCGGCGATGCACCTCGTGCACCGCTGCGTTCCGGGCATGCGCGAACGCGGGGGCGGCAGCATCATCAACATCTCCTCGATTTCGGGCGCACAGCCGCAGCCAGGCGGACTTCTGTACAGCTTCACCAAGGCAGGCCTCAACATGCTCACCCGCGCCTGGGCTCGCGAGTTCGGCCCCTGGAACGTCCGCGTCAACGGCATCGCGCCCGGGCTGATCAAGACCGACTTTAGCAAGTACTTCTGGGAAGACGAGAAGCGCCGGGACAAGCTCGTCGGCAACCAGCCCCTGCAGCGCCTCGGCCAACCGAGCGACATCGGCTTTGCGGCCGCATACCTCGCCAGCGACGAAGCGGCCTTCATGACCGGCCAAACGCTGGTCATCGACGGCGGCGTGTTGGCCTGATCGGGCCGCGCGATTCTCGGCGCCATGCCCCAGTCGCCCAGTGGCGTCGTCAACATCTGTCAGAATCGGGTCAAGCCGGGCAAGCAAGCCGAACTGGAGGCTCTGCTCGCCGTCCATTGGCATGCGCTACGAAAAGCCGGTCTCGTCTTGCGCGCCGATGTACTTGTTCGGCGCGCCGCGAGCAGCACGCTCAGGGCTCGGCCGCGAGCGCCAGGACCACGCCGGCTACGCCCTCGGCAAGCGCTTCGAAGTCACCGTTGGGCGCGTAGGGGATGTGCACGAAGTACGCCCCGCGAAGCGATCCACCCGAGGCTTGGCTCGACTTCACGGCCTCGAGTGCCCACGTATGGGTCTCGTTGCACAGGTAGCTGTTGTCTTTGCGCGCAGGCTTCACGCGGGCCGTGAACGCGCCGAACGTTCCCCCGTTCACCGCCTCGACGCGCGCCGCAATGTCCGTGCCGGCGGGTGCAGGCACGACGTCCCCCTCCCCGTCGGTGAGGATCGGCCCCTGCATTGGGTTGCCCGCAGCGTCCGCGCCTTTGCGCAGGTTGTAGGCGCCAGCTTCCACGAAGATCTCGTCGGTCCGGTCGTACACACCCAAGCCCAAGTGCACGACGACGTCATGGTTCGCATAGCCCGGCAGGCCCCGCGCGACTTCCCAAGTGACGGGTAGCGTCTCGAACGTCCATGCGATCGGGCGCTCCCGCGAAGCCCGGCTGAGCGCGGCCGGCAGCGAGCCTTCGAAGGCGGTGGGCGCATCCGTACGAGGGTCTCCGACGAGCAGTCGACAGCTCGGGTTGTCGCGACACCGCCACACGTTCGGCGGGTCGCCGAGCCCCTTCCAATCGTTGAACCCGGTAACGAGGACGCGCAGAGGTTCCGTCGGTGCAGACATGGTGGTCGGCGTCTCGACCGGTGCGCGGTCGGGGCTGCCACCGCACGCGGCCAACACCACAAGCCCAACGCACGACGCACCGGTTCGAAGCATGGACGGCAGGGTAGCAGCCCGACGCGCGCGCCATCAGGCCAGGGGAAGACGGCGGCGGCCGTCCTGCGATGGTGCAACGCCGCGAGCGCGCGCGACCTCGCCGTCTCCAAAGTGCTCGAGGTAGTCGGGACGTAAACCGCCGCAGCGCGCCCGCACCTCGCACCCCTCGCACGCCGGCACGTGAACCCGCGGCGTGATGGCGCTGTCGGCGAGGTCGAACACCGCGTCGGGGCTCACCACGCGGACCCGTTCCAGCGCCGGGTTATAGGCGAGATCGGCGTGGAGGCCGAGCACGCACGGCGGGATGTGCAGCGACCGAAGTCGAACGCCACGGGCATCCGCCCGAGCCCGCGCCGCGTCGAGCATCGCCACCGCCTCGCAGAGCGCAGGCATGCTGTCCGGGCGCGCGGCGTTGGCATCGGTCAGCGACACGAACCACAGGTCGGCCGCCCGAACGCCTCGGTCCGCGATCCAGTCGAGCGCCGCCGGCACGCGGGGCAGCGTGTCGCGCTCGATGATGATGTCCGCACCAAGTTCCACGTCGAGCTCCGCAAGCCGTTCGAGCGACGCCGCCATTGCATCGAACGTCGCCCTGCGGCGGACCATCGCCTCGTACGCATCGCGCTCGTGCGTGTGGATGGAAATGTGGACACAGGTCGCCCCAGCCTCGACCAGCCGGGCCGCGTTCTGCTCCACGCCCAGCACCAGGCCATTGCTCTGCACCTTGATGTCCTCGTACCCGAGCGAGACCGCGCGTCGCAGCAAGGGCAACAAGTCGGCGCGCATGGTGGGTTCGCCCCCCGTGAACGAAACGCGGCGGTAACCAGCCTGCACACCACGCGCGAGCTCGGCGGCGATCGCTCGACCCGATAGCGACCGCGCCCGCATCGCCGGCGTGATCGTGCAGTAGGTACAGGCCACGTTGCAGTCGTAGCCCATGATGATGTCGAGCAATCCGGACACCCGCACGCATCTTGACCGGCCTGCGGCGACCCCGCTACCGTGGGTGCAGGATGGCAGACGCAGAGGGCCGTAGCGAAGGACAGTCGTCGATCGGACGCCGCACGGTCGTCGCAGGCCTCTGCGTCGCTGGGGTTGCCGTGGGTGCCGGCATGCTTGCGCCGGACTCGTCCGATGCTGCCGCACCACCGCTGGGTGCGATTGCACCGGGCGCGACGCTCGAGGGTGCCGCAACGGTCAAGGTCGTGGCGGTTCACCCTGTGACCCTGGGTGCGCTGCCGGTCATCCTCGAGACGGCTTCCGGCGCGCGGTACCAGGTCGACGTGCTTGCCCGCGACCCCGAGGGGCCCGCAGGCGTCGCCGACACGCAGCACTTCAGCGTCTATGTCTCCAACCAGGGCTCGGGCGACTCCCCCACGGATGAAGGACAAGGCCTCGGCGCCATGGCCCTCGCCTCTGCGCTTGCAACGTTCGAATCCTCCGGCAAGCCCCTGCCCTCCCTGATGACGCTGCGCCAGCGCTCCGAACGACATCCTCACGGGTCGTTCGGCGTTCCGCTGAGCTGACCGCGTGGCCGCCGTCCTGCTCTACGGCGCCACCGGAGCGCTGCACGACGCGGTCACCGGCGTCCCCGGCGACTTCGATCGATGCATTGCCGCGATTGAACGCGCCCCCGATGCGACCGTGCTGACCGGCGTCACCCGGTCCAACGCCCGGCACCTCAACGCGTTGGTCGGATGTCTCAGCGCACGAGGCGTTCGCACCTGGACGCTTCGCTGGCCCGGACCCACCCCCGAAGGAAGTGGCCCCCCACGACTCGCCCTCGTCGTCCCGCGCATGCTCCACACCGCCGTCGCGGCCGCGCGCACCGGACTCACGACTCGGCTCGTCGGCGTTCCCCCCTGCCTGCTCGGCCCACATGCTCATCTCACGGCACCCATCGAGCCGCTCGAGGCACCCGAACCGGCCGAGCCCTCGTGGCACTGCGACACCTGCCCAGCGGCACGCACGTGCAGCGGCGTCCCTGGGTCCTACGCGACCTGGTACGCCCGCGACCTCGAGCTCCGCAACGCATCACCCCGAAGGGCCTGAGCACGGACCCTGGGTCGGGTGCGCTCTCGAGCTCGTGGAGCCCCGCCGGGCTCAGCTTGGGACAGCACAGCCATCGGGGCCGCAGACTTCGCCTGCGGCGGTCTCGGGCTCGACCGCTTCGGCCTCTTCCTGCGCCCGCGCCAAGACGCGCACGATCGCGTCGGGCGGTTGGGCGCCTGGGATCGCAAAGCGACCGTCGACGACGAAAAACGGTACGCCGGTCACGCCCAGTTCGGCAGCGGCGGCTTCGTCCTCTCGCACCTCCCGCGCGAAGTCTTCGCCGCTGAGCACCGCGGTTGCATGTTCGGGGTCGAGACCTGCGTCGGCAGCGAGGTCGACGAGAACGTCGCGATCCGTCAGCAGCTTCCCTTCGTGCATGTACGCCTTGAACAGTCGCTCTTTGAGCGCGTCTTGCTTGCCCGACTGCGCAGCCCAGGCCAGCAGCCGGTGCGCATCGAAGGTATTGACGGGGCGCGCTCGGTCGAAGCGAAAGTCGATGCCGACCCCCTCGCCAACGCCGGTCATGCGATCGACCATCTGCTGGGCCTGCGCCGGCGATGCGCCGTACTTGCGCGCGAGGCGGTCGACGTACGGAATGCTCGGGTCGTGCGTCCGCGGAGCACTCGCGTCGAGTTCGAACGCGTGCCACCGGACATCGAGCTCGAGCCCCGCCTCGCGCGCGGCCGCCTCGAGGTTTCGCTTGCCGACCCAACACCAAGGGCAGGCGACGTCGGACCACACATCCACGCGAACACTGGACATGGTCACGACGCTACGACGTCGTCGCAGCGATCTGACGAGCGGCTCGCGCAAACGAGCTCCTGGGCCCACGGCGCGACCGGCGCCCATGCGCAAAATGACCTCGGGTACAGGCGCGGCCGCCGATCGCGAAACCGCGGCTCAACAACGATGACCCGGTTCGGGCGCCCGCGCGTTCGAACCCTGGGTCAGGGCAGATCGATGTCGGCCTCATGGGCGCGAACCCGGCGCTCGAGGCCGGCCATGATGGCGCGGATGGCACCGTCGGGGATTTTGGCACCGCGTGGATGCGGGTGGCCGTAGTAGAGGGCGTAGCGCTCGGTCGAGCGCGGCGCCGCGTGGGCGGTTCGGCCGAGCGCGATGATCGTGACGGAGAACCGCAAGGCGTCGCGACCAACATCAACGCGCACGCCACCGTCCGCAGGCTCCGCGAGACCGAGCACGGACCAGCCTGCAAGACGCTCTCCGACGGCGAGCCCGTCCAGCAGGGCCACGGCCTCAGCAGACACCCGAACGGGTTCGGACCGTGGGTCAGCCTCGACCCGCGGCCGCTGCTCGAGCACGACCACACCCGCGGCGCATGCACACGCGAGCACGGCGGGCCCGATCCAAGGCTTCATGGCGTACCTCCGTCGGTTCGTACCGCGATGCGCATGCCATACCCCGGGTGCACAACCTCGAGCCGCGACTCCCAAACCTCGGGGGGCAACACCATCGGCAGACGCTCGTCCTTGGTCAGTGCAAAGACGGCGCCCAGAGGCACGGTGTCAGGACGCAAGGCATTGGGCCGAATCGGTCGACCGTATGCGTTGCCGTCCATCGCGGCCCACAGGGCTTCGCGCTGACCGACGTGCGGGTTCGCGAGGCGCTCGAGCTCAAATCGCTGATCCTCCTGCACGATGTAGAGCACGGTGACCTTGGGCAGTCGGCCGCTGCGCTGCAGCGCGGAGGCAAGCAGCGGCTCGTTGGTGTAGACGACCTTGCGCTTGTCTCCGACCGTCTCCTCCAGCCGGTCGATCATCGGATCGAGATGCGGTGCGGTGCTGCGCCGATCGATCCGGCCACCATCCGCGAACGCGAACGGACCGGCGGACGCGAGCAACGCGAGGGCCCATGCGGTGAGTCGCGGCTTGCAAGCACGATGCAGGGCAAGCGCGAGCGCGACCCACCCGACGGCGGCGAGCCCGGTCGGATGCCGCGCATCGAGAGCCCCCGCGAGCGCAACTCCCGCGAGCGCGGCGAGCACGGGCAGCGAGGCACGCGATGGCTCTTCCTCGCCGTCGAGCCACGACCCCACGGTCCGGCTTACCGCCAACGCGACGAAGGGCACCACGGGCAGCAGGTAGCGCGGAGACTGATCGAAGTTGAACACCCGCCACTGCGGCAAGACGACCAACGCAATCCAGAACGTGGCGACGAACCCCAGGCCGATTCGCTCGAATGAACGCAGTGTCGACCATCGCGTCAGGGCGAGGGCCGGAAGCACAGGCGTCAGCGCGACCGCGGTGGTGACGAGGTCCGAGACGCTCGTGGCCCCCGAATGCGAAGCCCAAAACGGGTTGTCGGGCATCGGCTCCGGCAACGCCGGCGGATAGTGCAGAAACCAGAGCGGGTCGTGGTGGTAGCCGATGCCCGCGAGGCCGTACAGCGCTCCGAAGGCGGGAAGTGCCGCGAGCTCTCGCCATCGCCGCGAGCGAAACGCGACCACCGCAACCCAGGGCAACAGCACGAAAACCTCGGCCCGAATCCACGGCAGCATGCCGAGCACGAACGCGGCGGCGACGCGGCGGTCGGAGACGTACAGCCAACCGAACACCGCCAAGCCCGCGACGGCGTCGGTGTTCGAAAGTCCCGCCACCGCACCTCCGACGTACAACGGCGAGAGGGCGAGCACGCCGGCGGCCACGATTGGCGCCCGATGTTTGGACGCCCGCGCCGCCAACCATGTCGCCACCACTCCGCATGCCGCAACGACGACGTGCGCTACGAAAAAGCGGTCGAGCGTGCCCGCGAACGGGGCATACAAGGCACTGATCGGCGGACGACTCTTCTGCAAGAACAAACCCGCCGCGGGGTCGCGCGCGGTCACCCACGCAAACAAGTGCGTCAACAAGCCCTCATCGTGCAGAAAGCGATCGTCACTGAGGCTGAGCGCCGCGAGCCCTCCGAAGAGCACCAACACCGCGCCAAGACCCGCGGGTCCGCGCATCAGCGCATCGCTCAGCCTTGCGCGCGTACCCATGCCACGTTGCGGGCCAGGCCCTCATCCAAGGAAACCAGCGGCGACCAGTCCAGCAACGTTCGAGCTGTCGAGGCGTCACAACACAACCGCGATACCTCCGCAGCCCGAGCGGGTGCACGCACGATCGGCACGTCGACGCCACACGCCGCAACGACGCGCTCGGCGAGCGTTGCGATGCTCGTGGCCTGCCCCGTCCCGAAGTGCACGACCTGCCCAACCGCAGCGGTATCCGCCCCCATCCGGACGAATGCATCGACCATGTCGTCCACGTACGTGAAGTCGCGGCTTTGCCGTCCATCGCCGAAGACCGTCAGCGGTTCCCCACGAAGCGCCAGCCCGATGAACTTGGGGATGACGTCGTACACATGCCGTGGCCCGTAGGTGTTGAACGGTCGAATCACGGCGACCGGCGTGCCGTAGGTCCGATGGTAGGCCATGGCCATGCGGTCGGCGGCCACCT
Source organism: uncultured Nannocystaceae bacterium (assembly GCA_964432695.1). GTDB lineage: Bacteria > Myxococcota_A > Polyangia > Nannocystales > Nannocystaceae > CAJXVA01. Next base: position 13,350 of record CAYSPB010000045.1, on the reverse strand, counting down.
TCGAGGCCGCGTACGGCGACGTCGGCTGCAGGGGATGGTCCTCGCGCATCGCGTCGGACTGTGCGGGCCCGTAGACCTCGCTCGAAGACGTCACCACCACGCGCTCGATCGCCGCACAGCGTCGCGAAGCCTCCAGCACGGTGACCGTGCCGTCCATGTTGGTGCGCAACACCTCGCGCGGATGGTCGAACGAGCGCTCGACGTACGCGTCGGCGGCCAGATGGAAGACGACGCTCGGCGCGAGGTCGACGATCGCGGCCTCGGCGTCCGGCCCCGCCACATCGGTCGCAAGCACCCCGGTGATGCGGTCGGCGACCCGGCCCAGGTTTCGAAACGCCGCTCCGACGGTGCCCGTGACCGAACGAGGCCGCACGAGCACGGACACCTCGGCGCCATCGGCGAGCAAGCGCTCCACGAGATGCGAGCCCATGAAGCCATCGGCGCCGGTGACGAGCACGCGGCGCCCGGTCCAGTCGGTAGCGACCACGACCGCACGGTAGCAGGCCGTGGCATCATCGAGAGGTCGATGAATCCGCTTCGCAGGCTGGAAATGATGGGTCGCCTCGCAGAAACGTGGGTTCGTCGGCCCGCCACCCCCACGCGACTGGTCTTCGACGTGACACGCCGGTGCAACCTTCGGTGCGCGATGTGTCGCACCTGGGAGAAGCCCAGCGACGGCGAGCTGTCGGCGGCGTCCATCGAGTCCCTCTTGGAGCAGATGCCTCGCCTGACCTGGCTCGACGTGACCGGCGGCGAGCCGTTCGTCCGGCGAGATATCGAGGCGGTGCTCGGAACCGCCCTTTGCACGCCACCCGCGCTCACCGTGCTGCACTTTCAGACGAACGGGTGGAGCCCCGATCGCATCGCCGCGATCACCGAGCGCGTCCGCGGGCGGCGTCAGGGCGTCGACCTCATCGTGACCGTGAGCATCGACGGCCCTGCCGCGATCCACGATGCCGTCCGCGGGCGTGAAGGCTCCGCAGCGCGGGCGCTCGAAACGCTGTCTCGCCTCGAGTCCCTGCCCGGGGTGGAGGTTCACGTCGGCACGACGATCAGCGACCGCACCGTCGACAGCCTGCCCGCGCTCGAGGAGATCCTGCGGGGGCGAGACTTCGATCTGCGCCGCTGGCATTGGAACTGGCTGCAGACCTCCGAGCACTTCTTCGGCAACGAAGCGATGCAGCCACGCCGCGTGCCCGCTGGAGATCTGCTTCGGCGCCACCTGGCGCGCCGGGGTATCCCTCGCACCCTCGTCCAGCTGATGGAGGCGGCCTACCTGGTCAACCTCGACGCGGTCGAACGCGGCGAGCCCTCCGGGGTGCCGTGCCAAGCGTTGCGCAGCGCGGCGTTCATCTCCCCCGAGGGTGACCTGTTCCCTTGCCATCTGTATGGCCGCAACCTGGGCTCGGTGAAAACCGAAGGCGTTGCCGCCGTGTGGAACGCGCCGCGCGTGCACGAAGCCCGACGCGACATCGAAGCGCTGGCCTGCGGCGGCTGCTTCAGCGCGTGCGAGGCTTACCCGGCGCTCGCGGGCGCACCGTTGGCCGCAGCCCGGGTCACCGCGCGTCGCCTCGTGCAGCTCTCCGTTCGAGGTCGCCGATGACTGAGGCGCCTGTGCCGTGGCTGCTGACGTCGGCCGTCGCGGGCCCTCACGTGCGGTCCTGGGTGAATCCGAAGCACCCCGGCTACGCCTATCCCGAAGCCGCGGGCCTGCTGGTCCGCTGGCTTGCGCAGCGCAACGTCTCTCCACCGCCAAGGGTCGTCGCGTCACTCGGCGCAGACGTCGAGCGAGACGCAATCGGTCGAGCGGGAGTTCGCTACGCCTTCGACACCGGGGTCGTCCTCGCGGGACTCGAAGCGGTCGCGCCCGGCGACCCACGATGGACGCAGGCCCGCCGCCGCCTCGCGCACCGCCTGCGCGACCGCGTGCTGGCAACACCCGCAACCGAGGCTCGATGGAGCACGACCCCGGGACCGCACATGCTCAAGCTGGCCGTCGGCACGCTCGCCCGTGCTCGCCGTGGGCACCCGACACCGCTTCGCGAGGCTCTGCTGCGGTGGCCGTTCACCCAGCACGCAGACGGTCGGCTCGAAACACCCCCCCACGCGGCCACCTATCTTCACGCGCACGCCTACGGGGCCGAAGGTCTGCTCGCGCTCGTTGAACTCGGCGCGGACGCAGCCGGCGCTGCGACCCAGGCGATCGACTACCTTCGCGCGATGCAGGCCCCCGACGGAAGCCTGCCTGCGTGGTCCGACGGACGCCTGCCTGGACGGTGCGACGTCACCGCCCAGGCCGTCCGACTGTTCGTCCTGCGCGACGCTGACGGCCTGCGGTCCTCGATCGATGCAGGCCTCGCTTTTCTCCAGCGCCACACGGACGAACACGGCGCGACGGTCTACGAGGCCGGCAGCGAGGACCGCAACACCTGGACGACGCTGTTTGCCGCCCAGGCGCGCGACTGGGCCCGCGGCGACGCCGAACCTCGGGTGGAGGCGCTGCTGTGATGCGCGTCGCGAAGCTCCTCACCAACGAGACCTGCGACCTTCGGTGCGCGTTTTGCCACGCGCGTCGTCCACACGAACGTCCCGACATTGCCGGGGGGACCGCTCTGCGGCGTCGCCTCGACGCTCAGCTCGACGCCGAGCCAAACACCCTCATGCTCAGCGGCGGGGAGCCGACTCTGCGCGCCGAGCTGCCCAAGATCGTCGCGTACGCCCGGGCGCGGACCAAGGCGACGCTCGCCCTCGAGACGCACGGCCTGCACCTGAGCGCGACGCGGCTCGAGGCGCTTCGAGCCGCCGGCCTCGACGTGCTGCGGATCCACGTGCCCGCCCTCGGTCCGGCGCTCGACACGTTCACGGGCACCGCAGATGCGGGTCCACGACTCGACGACGCCCTGCAGGCCGTGCACGCGTCCGGACTCACGTACGAGACGGCAACGCCGATCGTCGCCGCGAACGTACACGCTGCGGCGAGCATTCCCGCCGCGCTGCACGCCCGCGGACTTCTTCCCCGCACGCTTTGGGTCGGCATCCCGACGACCGCCCCCGAAGTGGCGTCTTTGGCTCAACTTCCCCACGCCACCGAAGCAGCGGCCGGCTTCGTCCGCGCCGCAGGCCGGGCAGGCTTCTCCGCCAGCCTCGATCCGGCCGCATTCGTTCCGCCCTGCACCTTCGCCCATCCCTCCGCCGTCGCCCACGCGTTCGCACTCAACCCCGGCGCAGCGACGCGAACCGGCTTCACGCATGCACCAGCGTGCGAAGACTGCACCGTCCGCGAGCGCTGCCCGGGCATGCCTCCGGCGCTGCACGGGCACGCCAAGACGCTCCGGGCCAAGAACCTCCGTCGTCGTCTCACCGTCATCGGCACGCCCGACGAGCAGATCGCCCGCGAACTCGTCACGCACGAGGTCTACCGCGACCGCAACGGCACGACGCGTCCGGCCGCAATCGTCCGCATCAACTTCCGGTGCAATCAGAGCTGCCAGTTCTGCTTCGTTAGTACGCACCTTCCCGATCCCGAGGAGGCCGCGGTCCGAGCCGAGATCGAGGCGATTGCAGCCAAGCGTGGCGCGCTGGCTCTCAGCGGTGGCGAACCGACGCTCAACCCCAACTTGCTCGCGTACATCGCGTTGGCAAAGGACGCGGGCGTTACGGAGGTCGAGCTGCAGACGAACGCGACGCGTCTGCACCGCGACGGACTTGCTGCGGCCCTGCAGACCGCCGGCCTCGACCGCGCGTTCATTTCCCTGCACGGGGCCGAACCCGCGACCTCCGATGCGATCACCGAGGCCCCCGGAACCCACGCGCAGACGCTGGCCGGCATCGACGCGCTCGCGGCGACGGACGTCGCGATTCGGCTCAACTACGTCCTGTGCGAGCCGAACTATCGCGAGTTCCCCTCCTTCGTGGACCAGGTCGCCGCACGCTGGCCCCAGGCCGCCGTGAACGTCTCCTTCGTCGGCCCGAGCACCGACCTGGTGCCCCGCACACGCGCGCTGATTCCTCGCTACGAAGACGTGCTGCCGCTGGTGGCCGAAGGCATGCGCATCGCTGAAGCCCATGGCCTGGAGCTCGGGGGCTTCGAATCGATGTGCGGGATCCCGCTGTGCCTCGTTCCCGGCGACCTCCAGCGCTTCATCCCGCTGGCGAGCGCGTGGGCGGGCCTGAGCGAGACCGAGTTCCTCAAGCCGGCGGGCTGCAGCGCATGTGTGCTACAAACCCGCTGCTTCGGCCTCAGGCGTGGTTATGCCGAGCTTTACGGAACCGAAGCACTTCGCCCCGTCCTCGAGCGTTCTTCCAGTACGGATCCCGCATGAGCCCGTCGTCTTCGCGCCCCTTCGCCCTCGCTCTTCTCGGACTCGTCGCGCTCGGCTGCGGTGACGAGCCGGCCGCCCCCGCAGGCAAACCTGCGCCAGAAACCCAAGCCGACACAAAGGCCGATCCCGGAGCGGAGCCCGTCGCCGCGGCGCCCGACGTGGGCACGGCCAAAGACTTCGAAGACCCCGCTGGCGAGGCGCCCCCTGCCGTCGACCCCGAAGTTGCGGCCATCGATCCCGAAGAGCCCCTGCCCGAGGAGGTCCCGCACGCCGAAGCCGCGCACCCGGGCCCATGCAAGATCACCTGGAGCACCGGTGCCAAGCTGACCTTCACCTACGAAGGCGAGGGCGGCACGGTCAAGGCTGATACCGACGGCAACGGCAAAGTCGACGCGTGCGGCACGTTCACCATCGCCGAGGGTAAAACGACCAAGGTCACCATCGACGAAGGCTGCAACGACTCCATCGAATCGAGCATCGAGCCCTCGTACGACACGAAGTCCAACGTCGCGACGGCCTCGTTCACCGAGACGAACGGGGATGCGCAGACCAAGCGCGACGTCACCATGATCGACATCGCCGGCTTCACCGGCCTCACTCCAGGCTACCCGATCTACGCGTCACGCAAGAACGCCAAGGTCTACGTCCGTGGCGGCCTTGCGCGCAAAGCGACCGTCAAGTCGCCCTGGCAGGGCCCCGACATGGTCGTGACCTTCGGCTACAGCAAGGAGAATCGGGTCCTGCGCGTCAAGGAAGACCACGGCCGAGACGGCACCACCGACCGCCGGTTCGACTACCGATACGACGACCAAGGCAACGTGATCGCGATGTCGGTCGTGCTGGGCAACGGCGACACGGTGCAAAAAGGCCGCGCCAAGCTCGACTACAGCTGTCATGAGTAGCGGGCTTCGGTAGTCTCGCTGCAATGCAGCAGGGATACGGTCAGCCGCCGGGCGGCCACGGAGGCGGGCAGTGGGGACACGGTGGTGGTCACGGACAACCACCGGGCTACGGGGGACCGCCAGCGCAGCCGACCTCCGGCATTTGCGTGACAGCCAACTACATCTTCTTGCAGTGGATGCTGGCGTTCACCAATCCGGTGATCACCGTCTACGGACAGCCCTACCCGCTCAAGTGGGACCGACCACAGATCGTGCCGATGCCACCGGGCAACCATCAGATCAACATCCACTTTCCGTGGATGTTCGCGAAGGGCAACCCGACCGACGCGCTGATTCCGATTCACCCGGGCTTCGTCACGGACATCAAGTACACGACGTCGTTCTTCACGTTCACGTCCGGGACGATCATCCAGCGCGGCTTTCGCCCGTGGGGCACGTAGCCGGCGCGTAGATCGCCACGGCCGGATCCAAGACGTACAGCGTGTTTTGGGTCTGCACGTAGGTTGCACCCGAGGCTCCGGCGAACATCCGCTGCACCGCGCTCGTCACGATGCGCTTGTCGCCTGCCTCACGGAACAGCACGAGCGAGTACCCGATCTTCGGCTCACCGAACAGTCGAGCGCGGTACTTCGCGCGGTCGCGTCGTCCATACCGATCCCGAATCTCGGTGACCTCGAACCGCCCCTCCATCTCTTCAGCTTCCATCGTTCTCTCCCGCACCCCTGATCGAAGCACGGATCGGGCCAACCCGAGAAGGACGATCCGCATGCGGCATCGCTGGATTCACGGAGCGGCGTCGATGAGCATGCGGACTCCGCCCAGCGCGCCCGGCGGCACGTCGCTCGAGGCGCCCAGAAGGTGCCCAGAGCGCAGTAGACTGCCAGCCGTGCGTACGGCTCTCGTCTTGCTGTCTCTGTTTGGATCGGTCGCATGTGGACCCAAGACGGACTCCGCCTCACCTCGAGACGGTGAGGCAATCTCCGACCCTGGGGCGATTCGCCTCATTCTCAACGACCCTACGCAGTTCGACCGGCCGCTCGACGCGTGCAAGGCCGAGCACTGCCGAGCCCTGCTTCAGCTCATCGAAGGCGCCACGATGTCGATCGACTTCGCGATCTACGGGATGCGCAACCAGACCGACATCAAGAACGCGCTCGTCGCCGCCAAGGCGCGCGGCGTCACGATTCGCGGCATCGTCGACCGCGACCTCGACGGCAAGAACTACTACTCGAGCACAGAAGATCTCGTGGCTGCGCTCGGCGACGTCCGCTCCGACCTCGAGGCGGACGTGAAGATCGCGAAGCAAGAGGCACGCAATCCGTACGACCGCGAACCGAAGTGCGACCGACCCACGGGGTTCGAGGGGCCGCTGCAGTGCCTGTCATACGACCTGGGCGACACCTGCCTACTCGCCGCGCATGCCTCCCGCGAGCCGATCGAAGGCGGCGCGAAGATCATGCACAACAAGTTCTTCGTGGTGGATGGCCAGCACGTGTGGACGGGTTCGACCAACGTGAGCGACTCGGGCACCGGGGGCTACAACGCGAACCTCGTCACCGTGGTCGACTCGAAAACGGTTGCCACCTGGTACACCGAGGAGTTCGAGCAGATGTACGTCGATGGCCGCTACCACACGCGCAAGCCCAAGCCTGAAGGCGAGCGGCGCGTGACGCTGTCGAACGCCGAGCTCGACGTCTCGTTTTCTCCCCAAGAGTCCCCGATCTCCACGAAGCTGCGACCACTCATCATCGGCGCAGAGGACCGCATCGACATCGCGGTGTTCTTCCTGACCCACAAGCACATCGTTGCCGACCTCATCGACGCCTACCTCCGCGGCGTCCGCGTCCGGGTCATTCTCGACGCGACCGGCGCAAAGAACGGCTACACCAAGCACGAGCTGCTGCGCGCGGCCGGCATCGCGGTCAAGGTCGAGAACTGGGGCGGCAAGATGCACATGAAGTCCGCGGTCATCGACGGAAAAACCGTGATCACGGGCTCGATGAACTGGACCAGCTCCGGTGACACCAAGAACGACGAGAACACGATCATCATGCAGAGCGACGAACTCGCAAAGCAGTATGAGACCTACTTCCAGGGCATCTGGGAGTCGATCCCCGACGCTTGGCTGAGCGCCAACCCCGACCCCGAATCGAAGGACTCGACCACCGCCTGCACCGACGGGGTCGACAACGACTTCGACCACCAAGGTGATGCGGCCGACCCCGGCTGCTCCGACGCCCCACCGCCGCTGCCCAGCCTCCCGCCGTGGCGCAAGGTCGCCAAGAACGGCCGGCTCACGTGCGAGCTGGGTATGGACGGCTGAGTCGCTACGGCTCCAGCCGGATCACATCGACGCCCAAGCCAGCGTCGGAAGCCACGACCAGACCACCGTCTGCCGTCTCCAAGACGCGTCCCCGTGTCGCGGGTCTACCGACGATGGCCCGCCATCGAGTGCCTCGTGCATCGACACGATGCACATGGAGGTCCGGAGAGAATGCGTCGCCCGCAGCCTCGGCGATCACCACGTCACCGCCGTCGACGACGACTGCATCGAGCGGTTCGGTCGAAAAGCTGCCTTCGACGCTGAACGAATCCGACCATTCCAGCTCGCCCTGCGGATCGAGCTTTGCAGCCCCGTAGGACGGGCCGTTCGTCTCCCACCAAAGAAGCGCCACCCCGTGGTCCGTGGCCCGAATCAGGGCCCGCACGGGGATCGCGGGCATCTGGGTTTGGAACTCGATGTCCCCCTGTGCGCCGTAGCGAGTGGCCATGAGCTGGTTCGAGAACGGAACCGAGGTGATGGTCAAGACACGCCCCTGAGGATCGACCGACAACGCCAGCAAGGGGTCGAGCCCGCCAGCCTGCCACGCGAGGGTACCGTCGGCCCCGACGCTCTCCACGATGCTTGCCCCCTCGACCGGCGCCAACCCGAGGACCGCCCCACCATCACCAACGACGTCGCCGAGCCGACGCGTCGTGAGCAGGGGCGCGTCCGGGTAGGGGAACGACCACAGCTGCGACCCATCGACGTCGAACGAGAGCAGCTCGAGGCCTCCGCGTCGCGCGAAGCGACCGCCCTCGTGGAGATGCAGGTCGTTGCCCGATCCGAGGTCGTCGAACATCACGTCACCGCTTGGCTCGCCGTCAGCGTCGAGGCTGATGAAGCGCACCGTCTCGGGACTTTCGGTCAGGGCCACCCTCACGCCGTCGCCCGACCGCACGAGGTCCTCGATCGCGTAGCCCTCGTAGGCGTTCGACCACAGGACCGTACCACTGGCAACGCACACTGCACTGCAGCCGTCGAAGTCCTCGGCGTTGCCGTCGTCGCACGATTCGGGGTCGTCCACGACGCCATCACCGCACCGGGGGCCCAGCGCGGCACAGTCCGGTGCGCAGCCACCGTAGGCGCCGTCGTTGACCCCGTCATCGCAGACCTCGACGCCCTCGACAACACCATCGCCACACACCCCCGCCTCGCCGGTGCCACTGGAACTCTCGTCCTCGTTCACCGAATCCGTCGTGCCGCTGCTCGACGTCTGGCCATCCTCGCCGCCGGTCGACACATCGGCCGACCCGTCCGTGCTCATCGCAGCTCCGGTCGAGCCGCCAGAGGCGCCCTGCATGCCGCCGGGCTCGACGGCCGCATCGGAGCACGCGGAGGCGAGACATAGAGCAGTCACAAGGCACGAGAATGGAGCCGCGGGCACGCGCACGAGCCCACGGACGCCCTGTGCCGCTCGGGGATTCAAAGGCCTGCGAGACGACGTGCTCGGGGTCGTAGATGGCCACCCGCCTGCATCTGTGTGAACACCCCACGCAGCGCCTCGTGCAGCGCCGGGCCACGCAGCGCCATCAACTCATCGAGGGAATGGGCACGGGCAAGCTGCTCGGCCGCCATCGCGCCAAGAATGTACCCACACCGATCGGGCATCTCGCCCTCCATGCCGGCACTGAGGAAGGCGTCGAACACCCCCGCGTCCTCGGACTCGAGGTTCTCCAGCACGGCTCCGACCAGCTCGGGCAGTCGCGCCTCGACCTCGGCGCGTAGAGACGGGCTGCCGTCTACCTCCGACGCCGGCGCCTCGGGGTTGAGCCGACGACTGACGTAGGTCGCGAGTCCCTCAAACCAGAGCGCATCGGCCAGCGTGGTCTGCTCGGCCCCTTCCCAGCGCTGCGCGTGCAGCAGGTGGAACAGCTCGTGGTGCACCAGCGGCTGCACGTCGTAGCCTGGCGGGTGGAACAACGCGATGCCGTCGACGGCCAGCAGGATCGTGGGAACACCGTCGAGTTCGGTGGTCATGCCATCGAACGAGCCCAAGCTGGCGGTTAGCACGATGCGCGCCGGCTCGGGCATCGGCATCTCGCTGCGAAACGCGAGCACCGCATCACCGACGCGGTCCGGCAGCACCTCGCCCACCGCCTGCACCCGCGCGAGCTCCGGCTCGACCGCCGGCAGATACAATCGCAGCCGCTGCTCGAGCGCCGCCTCCCCTGGCCCCTCGAGGCCGAGGACGGCCTCCCCGAACAGACGCGGCGCGGTGGGTGCGACCTCGCCGGAGAACGCGACGACTTGCGCATCGAGGTCCGCACCCGCGTGCTCCGTCCAGAACGCAAGGTAGGCGTCCGCGGGCGCCCGATCGACGGTCCGCGCGTGCACGGGTACGGCCGGCGAGCTTGGCGGAGCCGCGGCACACGACGTTCCAGAGACACACACGAGCAGCGCAGCGCGGAAAAACGCGTTCACGCTCGGTGTAGCCGGACCGACCCCATTTGGGTTGGCCAACGACCCTTCATCGATCTTACGCCGCCGCCTAGCGGGAGACCTGAAGCTGATAGGCCGAACAGCTGCTGCCGGCCGTGGTCCGGTAGACCCGTACGTAGACCTGGTTGGGCCACTGCACCAGCGAATCCATCGGCGCGGTGCAGCATCCGGGGTCGTCGTCGACGAACGTCCACTCCGTCAGCCCCTCGGCGAGGCCTTCGGGAGCTCCGGCATTGCCGCACGGCATGCCGCCGGCGCCGCACTGGTCGTAGACCACATCGAACACGAAGGCCTCGCCCTCGTTGATCGCAAAGCTGATGGTCGGCGTGCCGGCGCCGGGACGCGCGTCGGTGGGGAAGCTAACCTGGTACCAGTCGAAGTTGTTCTCGATCGGCACGTTGCCGACCACGCCCATGACGTTGGCGCCCATCTCGAGGGTGCCGAGGTCGAACGGCAGGTTGCAGTTGCTACCGACGCCGTCGTCGGGGCACTCGCAGCCCATCTGTGGGTCCGTATCGCAGTTCCAGTCGACCTCGTCGCAGCGCTCCATCGCGCCGGGGTTGATCTCGGCGTCGTCGTCGTTGCAGTCCGGCCCGGCAATGCAGTTCTCGCCGTAGTCGTCGCCGTCGTTGTCGACGCAGTCGACGTCGAAGCCGGTCCCTCCGGTCGTGTCGAAGCCCGAAGTCACGAAGCCGGTGTTGCTGTCGGGGTTGCTGCCGCCTCCGTTCCCACCGCCGGGTCCATCGCCGACTCCGGTGGTCACCGCATCCCCCTCGGTGCTCTGGCCACCGCCGGCGCCTCCGGGTCCGAAGCTGCCACCGCTTTGCCCTTCCGCATCTGCGCCTCCGGCACACGCGACGAGCGGCAGCGACAAGGCGCACGCCCGCAAGAGCCCCCAACAGTCCATTACGGCTACGATAACGCACGAGGCGCGGCGGCTCCAACGTCCGCCCGCGTTGTGCTGCTCGCGCCGCGCGATTGTGCGCCCTACAGCAGGATCCCGAGCGCGTGGCGGCGAAACGCAGCCGCGGTACGACGGTCGTCCTGAAGCGGCGCACGGTCGATCCGGGTGATCCCGAGCGGATCGACGTCGGTCACGAGTCCCACCTTCCGCTCCAGCTTCCACGCTTGCATCGCGCCGAGCTCATCGGCGGTGAGCCCGTACAGCTGCAAGAAGAGGACGGAGCCGAACTGGGTGTCGACTTTGCCGAATAGTGGGTCGGGCACGGCGACGACGCCGGTGAGCTTGGACGGTTCGGCGCCCTCGACGGGCGGCGCCAACGGCCCGCCGAGATCGATGAGGTGCCCACTGTCGAGTCCTCCCTGCCCCGAGAGCGCGTAGTGGCCGATGCCCTGCAGCAGCGCGAGTGGCCACGCCGGCGGCGTTTCTTCGCCATCGGCCCGCGGCACCCGAAAGGTGACTTCAAAGCCAAAGCCCGAGACCTTTGGGTCGCCCGACGACTTCTCGAACAGCTCGGTCAGCCCATACGTGACGAAGTGCCAGTGTGCCGGGTCGCGACCCTCCCACACGCAGATCGCGGGCAGCGGGTTGCGGCTCTGCAGGTCGTAGCCGGTCTGGCTCGTGAACTGGTGCGGCGTCTGGCCCGGGTAGATCGTCTGCCCGACGCGGTCGAGCGCGGCCCACCCCGGAGCCTGAACCGGATAGTTGTCGTTGCTCATCCTTGGGTGCGCTCGAACTCTCGCATGAACTCGACCAGCGCGGTGACGCCAGCCTCGGGAAACGCGTTGTAGATCGAGGCGCGGCAGCCACCCACCGAACGGTGCCCCTTGAGACCACTGAAGCCGGCGTCGGCAGCGGCGGCGAGGAACGCCTTGGTCTTGGCGTCCTTCTGCGCGTCGTCGGCTCCGTTGAGCGTCCATGTGACGTTCATCTTGGAGCGGCTGTCGGCCTCGGCGTGTCCGGAGAAGAGGCTGCTCTCGTCGAGCGCGGCGTACAGCGCTCCAGCCTTGGCGTCGTTGACCTTGCCGACCGCCTCGACCCCGCCTGCGCTCTTCACCCAGCGCAGAACGTTACGAAGCACCATGATGCCGAACGTGTTGGGGGTGTTGAACAGGCTGTTCTTCTCCACGTGGGTCGCGTAGCGCAGGATCGTGGGCACGTAGCCGGCGGCCTCGCGGGCGAGCAGGTCCTTGCGCGCGAAGACCAGCGTCACGCCCGAGGGGCCCAGGTTCTTCTGCGCGCCGGCGTAGCCGAGTCCAACGCGGTCGAACTTCATCGCGCGGCTGCCGATGTCGCTGGAGAGGTCGACGACCAGCGGCACGTCACCGGTGTCGGGCAGCTCGGCGTACTCGGTGCCGTAGATCGTGTTGTTGGAGGTGACGTGCACGTAGCTCGCGTTCGCGTACGCGTCGGCGACGGGCATGGCCGGGATGTGGTCGAACCCGGTCTCCTTGCTCGAGGCCACGACCGTGGTCTCGCCCAGCCCCTTGCTCTCCTTGATCGCCTTGGTCGACCACGTGCCGGTGTCGACGTACGCGGCGGGCTTGCCCTCGACCCGCAGGTTCAACGGCACCATCGCGAACTGCAGGCTCGCGCCGCCTTGAAGCAGCAGCACTTCGTAGTCGTCGGGGACGCCGAGCACCTCGTGGACGAGCGCGATGGCTTCGTTGTGGATCGCGTCGAACGTCTTGCTACGGTGCGAGATCTCGAGGATCGACAGCTTCGATTCGAGCGAGTCGTCACCCGGAACGTCGAGCCGCTTCACCGCCGCCGCGGTCTCTTCGAACACGGCCCCGGGGAGGATCGCGGGGCCAGCGGAGAAGTTGTAGGGGCGCGCGTCGCTCATGCAGGAACTCTATCGCGATGCAGCCGCGCGCCGACGTGAGCACGCTCAGCGCTCGGCGAGCACCGCTTCGAACAGCGCCCGATACCGCGGCGCCACGGCATCGGCTCGGTACGGGTCGGTGAGCGACCGGCGATCGGCCCGCAGTGTCTCGTTCCCGGTCAGCAGGGCGTCGAGGGCGGTCGCAAAGGCGCCATCGTCCCGATACCGAAACGCCTCGGGCCACAGCTCGCGATACGCGAGGCGGTCCGGCACGAGGGGACGCGCGCCATGGTGCACCGCCTCGACCACCGACACGCCGAAGAACTCGTGGTGCGCCGTCGACATCGCGACGTCGGCTTCATCGAGCAGCGCGGCGTAGCGCTCCGGGCTGGCCTCGCCCCACTGCACGACGTGACGCGACAGCGCCGGTTCGAGCTTCGCGAACACCTCGGGCTGGCGCTCGAACTGCTGGCCACACACCGCGAGGCGAAAGCGACGGCCGGCAGCCGAGAGCTTGGCGAGCGCGCGCCGGCCCGTGCCCGGATTCTTGTCGTGCTCACACCGATGGCTCCACAGCA
>CAYSPB010000044.1:7672-30397 GCA_964432695.1 uncultured Nannocystaceae bacterium | reverse complement strand
GTGCGCCTGCCGGGAGCTGGAAGCCGTCATCGCCCGGCGTGGAGTGGGCGTCGACCAGCAGGTAGAGGCTGCTGTGGAAGTCGGTCTCGTCTTCCCCGCCGTCGAGCGTGTCCTCGTTGGGACCTCCAGACACCATCGCCACCAAGAACCGGTTGTTCTCATCGACATCGGCCACGCCACCGGAGCTGATGTCGTCGATGCGGTTGAACGCGGTGACCGAGGGCGAGAACAAGAACGGATCGCCGGGGTTGCTGGGGCTGACCGTGCAGGAGTCCCCCGTACCGGTGCAGGCCGGGAAAGTGAACACGGGCTCCGCAGCGGTGCCCCAGGGTCCGTCGCCGCTGTCGGCGTCGTGCTTGAAGTCCAGCGGCGCGTCGCCGCGACCAAGATCCCAGCGGAATAGCCGTCCGGCGGGGTCCGCGATGTACGTCTCCTGAGCCTCGGCCCAGTAGCGCGAAAGGCAGTGAGACGCGACGCTCGGGTCGACGACCGCACCGAACACGGGCTCGTAGACGGCGTTCGTCGGCTCAGGCATGACGGCCGTCTCGAGGATATCGCCGGTGATCGCGTTGGCGAGGACCAGCGTCCGACCTTGGCCCTCCATGTCCAGTCCTTCCGGGTAGCCACTGCCAATGACGACGAATGACTCGGGCTCCACGCCGATGTTGTCGCCATCGACATGGTAGGCCAGCGCCGATCGAGCCCAGGTTTCTCCCAGGTACTCGTCGTAGAGCATCTTCCGACCACCGTCCTCGTCTTCGGTCGTCCAGAGCACCTCGATCGGAACGCCGGCATCGGGGTTCATGTGCGAGAGGTCCAGCGCGATCAAGTCGCGACCACCCTCGCCCATGCCCATCACACCCACGTGGCGCCAGAGGCTGTCGCCGTCGTCATATGCCCAGCCGTGGTTGACGGTACCGGCCATGCCGAAGAGGTGATTCTCGAGGTCCTCCTCGGTGGACTGGCCCATGTTCGACGGGCCGTTGGCGGTCTGAATCACCGCGTTGCGGAGCGCGAAGCGGGGAATGAGTCCGAACAACTCGTTGCCCGAGTCGAGCTGGAACGCGTGAATGATCCCGTGGTCGTCGCCCACGACAACGGCCTCTTGATAGGCGTAGTCGGGCCCGTCTTCCCAGGCCTGCTGCGCGAACGTCTCGAGGGTATCCGGCAAGGTGCCCGCGTCGAGGTCACCGAAGCGGCGGCCAGCACAGTGCGGGTCGTTGATCGGAACCTCCGGCAGGGTAAGGCTGTTGTACTGCGGCACACGCCGGACGGTAATCGGTGCCGAGTTGCTGATGCCCGGCAGCTTCCAGTCGTCCGGCGCGTTGCGACCGAGCAGGAACGCAGCGACCTCGTCGGCTTGGTCGTCCGTGTTCGGACCCGTGAGGACGCCGAGCTCCACCAGCTCTGCCTCGAACTCCGGCGATGCCGTGCCGTCGGGCAGCGAGATTCGGAACACGTCGTTGTTTTCGTCGTGCGAGTACAAACGCCTTGCGCGCCAGTCAGTGAGCTGCAGGCACTCGCCCGCATCCCAGTCGCGGCTGCGCTCGCAGGGGCCGAACGTATTCACGGTCTCGTCGGCGGGAAACTCCGGCGACGGTGCCGTGCACGACGCAAGCAAGTTGCCCGACTCGTCTGTGGCCGTGCAGTAGCGCCGCTCGACGTGGCCTCGCCACCCGGGGTAGTCGGTGCTGGCCGAGAACGTGGTCTGAACGGCGTCGGTCCCCTCGGCAAGACCCTCGGCACCAAACTCGTTGACGACCGCACCCGGACCGGCCTCGACCTCGATCTGCAAGGCGTCGTCGATGATCGACCCCAAGATGGCCTGGAGTTCCTCGGTCGACGAGGCCACGTAGGCACAGGTGGAGCCAGGGTTGTCGGGGTCCTGGCAGGTGTCCCATTCATCCGCCGGATCGTCGTTGCACGGCGTGCTGCAGGTCGCGCCGTCGCACGCCCCCGCGGCTGCACAGGCCATGTTGTTCAGCTCGCCCCCGGTGCCGAGGAAGAAGCCGACCACGTAGACCGATGCGCCCAAGTCGTTGCGAAGCGCCGCGAGGCGAGCGTACAGACCAGCGCCACCTTCGGTCGCAGCCGGGAAAGGCTCACCGTCCGTCATCAGGACGACGCTCGTCGGCGCGCAGGCGCTCGACTCGGCCACGTTGCTGAGGAACGACAGATAGGACGCGATGGATCCGTGCGACCCAGGACGGTTGTCTTCGGGTGGAGACGCTGGAATATCTCCCACTGCGCTCGACCACGGCGTGGACCCCACCGAGTCGACGCCACCCTCGATGAGGGGAGCCGTCCGGCCGAGCGTGACGTCGAGTGACTCTTCCTCCGAACTGGGGCCCCATCGATCTGCAGGAAGGGTGGTGTCCGAAAGGTCGACGAAAAACGGTGCGTGCAGCTGCACGCCGGCAACCCAATCGTTGTCCCCTGCCGTGCCGGCGCTGTCCGTACCGTCATAGCCGTACAGGATGCCGGGCTGGTCGTCGAACTCGACCCCAACCGTCATCGCGCTGTAGCCAGGGAAGCCATCGACGTAGGGCCAGTAGTAGAAGTCGTTGTTCCAAACCTCGGTGCTGCGGTCGTAGTCGCCGACTGTGTTGGCGAGAATCTCACCTCCGGGGTCGGTGGTGGCGTTGAGCTGGGTGCGCACGCCCATGAACTCGGGGAAGAATTGCACCCGACGACGCAGCGTGGTGAACGTCAGGTAGTCGTCCTCATCCATGCTGATGAGCGGCGACGGCGGGACGTCTCCGCTCTCGTTGTTCGAGCCGATCACCGAGCCGATGCCCAGTCCATCCCAGCGGATATAGGCGTAGGGCCGGCGCGCGTCCCCCTGACACAACCTCACGCCCCCGCGGTAGTCGTTCGCGCCGGGCTCTTGCCGGCGAATCTCCGAGTTGTTCGCGCCCCAGTCGTAGGAGTGATCGACACGGGCGAAGCGCGTGGGCACCCCCCAGTTGGTGCAGCGTGGTGGCGCAGCGTCGGTCTCGGCGCCGTTCTGCACGAAGGTCATGAACGAGAACTGCGCCGCGTCGCCCGCACCGCCGACGACCTGCTGGACCGCACGACGGGCGGCCGACATGCGGCTTTCCTGGGTCGTGCCGTAGTAGTCGGGGTTCTCGCAGCGCGACCAGCGACAGCGACCCGCCGACGTGCTCGCGCGCCGGTTCATCGAACCGGAGGTGTCGAGGACGAAGAGAACGCGTGGGGTGATCGTGCCGAAGCTGGTGCCCCGCACGATGTAGTACGGGTCGATCCGTGCTTCGGACGAGCCGGACTGGCCAAGCCAGAGCATGCCCACCATGAAGGTGAGGCCGACCCAGCTGAGAACGCGGGCGAGCGGGTTGGTGCGAGAGGTCGAGGCGTGCATCAGGTTCCTCAGGTCCTTCGAAGTCGTGTTGAGCGCCGGCGCGACGTGCTTCTCGGTCGCGCCCCTATGAAAACGATGCGTAGGCACTGCGATCGATTGCGCAGCGATACGCCCGAAACGGGAGCGAAACCTGGGTGGAGCCGGCGTTCATGGCCAAGACGGAACGGATTTCCGATCCACTGGTCGGAACTGCAACGGCCGAGCCAACCTGAGCTGACCCGGCCGTCTGGCCACTGCACATCCGGAATTATCGGACCGACGTGTGGGGGAGCGAGCCGTGGGGCGAGAGGAAGTACTTCGCGGGCGACACGAAGCGCAGGTTGCTGACCCGGCTCGTGTAGATACACGCGTAGTTCTCGACCTGCGCGCCAAACCGGCTGGTGTCGTAGCGCTCCGAGAAGCTGCTACCCCAGTACGGATTGAACGCCTCATCGACTTCGCCGGTGCGCTTCTCCAGCGTGGCCACCGTCTCGGCTTCGTAGGCCCGCAGCCGGTCGAGCTGGGTCCGGACCTTGGTCTGCGACGTCTCGATCATCTCCTTCGCAGCGTCGGGTTCGAGACCGGCACTCTCGACGAGCTGGTCGACCGAGAGCCGGCCGAGCACGCGGGAGACGTGCCGCTGCGCCGTGATCTGCTCTGCGAGCTGACTGCGCAGGCGGTAGAGGCTGTCGATTTCCTGCAGGGTCATGCCACGAGCCCGTCGCACCCGCAGTTCGTGCTGCAGCTCCTGCACGACCAGCGCCGTCCGCCAGCCGGAGCTTTTCTTGCTCTTCACGATGTCGCCGTAGATGTGATCTCCGACGTAGAGCACCTCATCGCCGTGACAGCCGAACGACGCCTGCAGGCCGATCTGGTTGCCACCTTGGTACACCTTGCCGCGCTGCACGTCCTGGCGCGGTGGCCCCACGGGCTGGCCCGCTCGGTCGAGTTCCTGAAAGGGCGCACCGTCGGTGAAAAAGCCGGGCTTCTTCGCCCCGACCACGACCCAGTCGAAGTATGAGAACCAGTCCGCGTACGAGGGCAGCTTGTCCCCGAGCAAGAAGGTCATCACGGCGTCGGAGTAGGTGAAGTAGCTGTTGGTGAGCAGGAACAGCTTCTTGCCCGCCGACCGGAACTTGTGGAGCGTGCGCGGCAGGTCGGCGTCGTGCTCGATGAAGTCCGCCGGCCGCTGCCGAATGACGTCTTTGATCGACCCGTCGCGGTGGGCCTCGTCGATGCACTCCCGGACGTCGGTCCAGGCCTCGGTGTAGCTCGGCGGCTTGCCTCCGGGCCACAGCTCGGGCTTGGAGTCGATCAGCTCCACCGCCTGGGCGAACATCGTGACCTCGGGTAGCGCGAAGAGCGTGTCGACCGGCGCAAAGCGCTCGAGTTCCTTGCCGAGCCGTTGGTCCCGGTACGGCCGGCGGTCTTCGTCGGAGAGGCGCTCCATCCCGTGGTACCCGCGCCCGACGTAGCCGTGGCGGTCCTGCTTGATGATGTTGCCGAGCTTCTTGTCCACCATCAGCCCGCGGATGGCGAACCGGGGATCCGTCTCGGCTTCCCCGATCTCGTCGGGGTAGCCCCTCGCGAGCAGCTTGGCCGTCGTGGACTCGATCGAGATCTCCTCCAGCTTGTCCTGAAGGTAGATCGCAAGCGTGTAGTCCATGTCGAAGCCGAGCAGGCTGACGTGGTCGAGGTTCAGATCACGGTTGGTGAAGATCCGGCGATCGAACGGGGCGTCGAGCTGAAGATCGTTGCGCAGCAGGAGCTGCCGCAGCGGCGCGGGAAGATCGAACTCGTTGGCCAACCCCTGGAGGGTAACGCGGGTTCGTCACGACGCAGACCCGCACAAATGAACACGCCGCCCTCGCCGTCATGAAGACGGTCCGAGGACGGCGTGAACGAGCACCCGAAGAGAGCGTCGGGCCTAGGGGCCCGCGACCGCACCCGACACGTAGTCGTCGGTGCACACGGAGACGGCGGAGTTGTCGTTGTTGTGACCACCGCCGTAGCCCTCGTCGGGGCTTTGCGGCTCGAGCACCTGTAGCCCGCCACCGATCGCGAGGGCAATCTCTTGCTCCACGGTGACGACCGTCTGACGAACGCGGGCCTGGGCGGTGATGACCACCTGGCCGTCGGTATCGTCGATCCACTGGCCCGAGCCGTTCGCGCCGAGCGCGTCGGCGGCGTTGTTGCGGACCCAAACCGTGACGCGGGCTTCGGGGTCGCCGTTGGGCACGAGGTCGCGGAACGGGATGTCGGCCCAATTCTCCTGGATGCCATCACCGTTGCGCAGGAACGACACCGAACCCTGTCGCATGCACACGCGACCTCCACAGCCGACCGGCGAGCCCGCGAGCACGTCGTTTCGTTGTCCGGTGACGTAGTTGGGGTCGGTCCCCGGAATGCAGTCGAGCAGCGGGTTGCTGCAGGCGCCGCCCTGCGAGTTGAAGCCCGCCAGCGCCTGGTCGATCTGCTCTTCGCCGTACTGCACATACTGCGACGACGCCAGGTCGACCGCCGCCTGCGCGACCATGAGGGCGCGTTCGCGTGAAACCAGCTGACCCGCTTGCGTAGCTTCGCGGACCGAGGAACGCACCGCGAGCAGGCCGAGCGTCATCAGCGACACCGTCATCAGCATCACGCTGACCATGGTGGCGCCGCGTTGCTGCCGAAGGCGGGCGCGAGGGGTGAACTTGGTTGAAGTCGTCATGGGTCTCTCTTCGGGCTCGAGGGCGGACGAGGCTGCAATCGTCCGCGGGATGCTGCCATTGAGTTCAGGTGCTGCCGGTTCCGCGCGGTCACTGGCCTTCACTGGATTTGGGGGTCCCGCCAGCGCAGGTTTTCGGGGGCGAACCGCTCGGTGAGCGAGAAGCGCTGGCGGACACCCACGTCGGAGCCCATTTCGGGCCGGTCTTCGACTGGGATGACGAGGTCGGAGCCCAACCCGCCGGCTTCTTCGACGAACTCACCCGAGCCCACCAGCGTGATGCGGACGGCCTGCGGGCTCATGCGGAAGGGCGGAGGTGGGTTCTGGGTCCCCTCGACCGAAGCCCAGTCGGCTGCCGCGTACTCAGCGGTGCCGTAGTAGACGCAGTCGGGCGCCCAGGCCTCCTCGACCGCGTTGCCCAGCCACTCGTCGCGCGTGCGTTGACCGCTCCCGGGCGTGTTCTCGTCGACGGTGTTGTTCGGAAGACCAGCGAACGGACCCTCGGCGGGACCAACCTCTTCGAAGGTGATGTCGGGATCGTTGATCGTGGCGTCGGCTGCAGCCACGCCGGCGGGCGTGTAGCCGTCGCACCCGACCGCAACCTGCATGTCCTCGATCATCGGCCCGATGGCGACGGCCTGTGGCGGGGACCCGCTGCCAGGAAGGTGCAGGCTCGGCTGCGGACAGGTTCCAGCGTCGCAGTGCGGGTAGTCGACCGCGCCGAGGTTGCCCACGTCCACGTCCTCTTGAAAGCCGATGATGTCGTAGCGGACCAGATACGGCAGGCGATTGATGCTGTAGTCCAGCTCGTACCGCGACCAGCGAAGTCGGCCGAGTGGGATGATGCTGGCGCCGGCGACATTGACCGCCCCCGGGTCCCAATCATCACCAGGCGGGGCGGCATTGTTGTCGACGAGCAGTCCGCCGATGTTGTTGAACCCGGAGCTGTTCGCCACCGGAATCGAGAACTCTTGAGCTCCGCCGCCGGCCGCAACGTCGGCGGTGACCTGCATCAAGATGCATTGGCTCTGCAGTTCGGCGCGGAACGAAAGGTTGGGCGGGTTGACCAAGACCACGAACGAGCCGGGCGGGAAGAGCTGCTGCACTTCGGCGACGTGTGTGGGGATGGTCGAGTCGAGCGCGGGGCCGGTATTGACGCGAATGGTGGCGTCGGCACCCGTCAACGGCGCAGCGAGCGTGAACACGCCCATGCTGCCGGTGTAGTTGGGCTCGGCGACGATGACGTCGAGGGCATCGGCAGCGCTGTCGGGACGTGCGGAGCTGGCCACTCCACCGCCGGCGCCCGCAAGCGAGCCGGCGCCGGTGCTGTTCCAGTGCGCCTGAATCCCGTCGCGCAGGACCCAGTACGCCTCGCCCGTGACGTCGTCCGTCACGGCGTTCGCAGGAATGTTCGCGCCACCGGGGTTGATGAGCCGGTTGTTCTCGGCGTCCCACACCCGCAGCTCGGTGCACAGTCGCGACCAGCCCAGGCCCGCGGAGCGGACGTCTTGGCCAATGCTGAACATCGCGCCTTCGAGCGCCTGCTGCACCCGTACGTTGCGCTCGTGAATGCCGGTGGTCGTCTGCTGGATCGTCGAGAACGCGAAGATCCCGAGCACGACGATCGCCGAGACGACCATCGCGACCATCAGCTCGATGAGCGTGAAGCCACGTACATGACGAAGCGAAGGTTGAACGCGCATCTTCATTAGGGACCTGCAGCCGGGATGAGCACGGCGTCGTTGACCCGGACGGTGCGGAGCCGAACCCGACCGACGAACGGTGAGAAGCTGGCGCTGGCCGGATCGGTCATATCTGGCGTGAGGTCGATTGTGCGCAGCTCCGCCGGGGGCGGGAACGCGGGGTTGGTGTCATCGATCCACAGCACCGTGACCTCGATTTCGACCCCGCTGACGAGCGACCACTCGAGCTCGGGCGGCGGGTTTGACGACGGTGGGTTGAGCGGATTGACAATCCAATCGATGCGTCGCGACACCAGGTACTGCCCTCGAACTTCGCCCATGACGACGGCGGTGTTGTCGATGTCGGCAGGCGGCCGGTGAAAGTCTCGCTGACGTCGACCGGGGTCGACCGCGTCATCGGTGTACGGGAACGTCGGATTGGTGTTCCCGGCGAAGTCGCGGGAGACGAGCTCCAAGAAGCCGCGCGAGGCGATGGTCGACATCTCCTGCTGCGCAACGCGCTCGGCCTCGCGAAGCTGCGCGGCGGCGCGCTGCGAGTCGATGCTTCGCGATTCGAGGGCCACCAAGCCCGCGACGGAGATCGCGAAGATCAGCAGCGTGACGAGCACCTCGATGAGCGTGAACCCCCGCTGGCGCTGCAACGCGGCCCCGCGCTTGGCCCTGGTTGCCGCAACGACTTTCATCGAGACGATCACGAAGCGTCCTCCGTTTTGTCGAACGCGCGGATGAGCCCGCCGGGGAAAATCTGGATCATCGCGAGCTTGGTGTTGCCCGAGATCTGCTGGTTTGCGATCCATAGCGTGGCCCCGACGTTGTCGAGGGTGGTGAACGTGTTGTCGGGATCGGTGAAGCTCCCGTCGGGCTCGAACTGAATCGTTTGCGGCCCTGCGAGACAGCCCGCGGGCGGGGTGGAGTCCTCGGCCTGCCGCGGCGTCTGCACCCCGGAGATGAGTCCGTAGACGCACACGTTGTTGTCGTTCTCAACGAGGTTCGCGCGGGCCGAATCGAGCCCAGCCCGGGACAACGGCTCCCACACGCCCGTGGCCTGGTTGAACCGATTGACCTGCAGCTCGTCGGACTGAACGACGACTTGCACCAGCGTCTGGTCGTCGATCGCAGCGTTGCGCGCGGTCACCAGCGCACCCCGGGCGTCGTCGACGAACCGCTTGTACTGACCCCGGTACTGATCTTGCCGGTATCCAGCGAGGGCCGCGGCCGCGAGGACCGACAGGACCGCAACCGTCACCATGAGTTCGATCAGCGTGAATCCGCGCGAGCCCCCCAGCGGAGGCCGCAACACGTCGCCGGCCCTGTGAACTTTTTTCATAGGAGACGCGGAATCGCACCCGGCCGCGGACCGCCGCGAAGCGGTGCAAGTCATGGAGATGTTTGTTGGTTTTCCGCCCACGCGGTCCCCTCCGATGCGCCGAACCTCGGCGTGCATCCCGTCCTGGCGAATGGAGCTGCAATGGACGTGCCGCCGGCGCCCGGCGGGCTGGCAAGATGTCACCCGGCTCACACTATTGTGGAAATTCGTGAAGTCGCGTACTATGCGGACGCATATGGTTCGCGGGCGAAAAGAAGATTCGGCCAAGGATGAGAAGCGCGCAATGTGGTACCTGCGCAAGATCCCGCTCCTTGAGGGCGTGGATCAAGCGCGGCTGCAGGAGCTTGCCGCCGCGGTCGAAATCCGCGAAATCCCCCGACGCCAGGTCATCTACCTGCCGGGGGACCCCGGTGATCGGGTGTTCTTCATCAACGGTGGTCGGGTGAAGTGCAGCAAGGTCACACGTGACGGGAAAGAGCTGACCTTGGCCTACCGAGGTGCCGGCCAGCTGTTCGGTGAGCTGTGCATCATGGATGGCACGCCCCGGGACGAGATGGCTGAGGCGATGAAGAACGCGATCATCACCGAAGTGCCGCGCGAGCTCTTCCAAGAGCTGCTGATGTCGGACAACGACCTATGCTTCAACTTCGCGTGCATCGTCGGTGAGCGTCGCCGTCAAATCGAGACGAAGCTCGAGCACCTCGTCTTTCGCGACGTTCAGGCCAAGCTCGCCGCCCTGCTGCTGGAGCTGGGTGAGGAGTACGGGGTCGAGTGCGAGGATGGCCTGCAGATCGGCCTGAAGATCACGCACCAGGAAATGGCGAACCTGATCGGCTCTACGCGCGAGACCATTTCGCTCACTCTCGCGCAGTTCAAGAAGAAGTCGCTGCTCGACCTCAACGGCCGCACCGTCGTCCTCAAGAACCAAGAGGGCCTCGGAGCGATGACCTAGCCGTCGCTCGCGACGCCCCCCGCTCCATCGGTCATCGGGGTCGACGAAGCAACGGGCGCAGCACGACCCCGGTGTGGCTCCCCTGCGTGGCAGCCACCCCCTCGGGCGTACCGGTCGCAACGATCGTGCCGCCACCGTCGCCGCCCTCGGGCCCGAGGTCGATGACGTGATCGGCGGCCGCGATGACGTCGAGGTTGTGCTCGATGACGATGACCGTATTGCCCTGCTCGACGAGTCGCTGCAGGACGCCGACTAGCAGCCGAACGTCCACGAAGTGCAGCCCGGTCGTGGGTTCGTCGAGAACGTACAGCGTCGACCCGGTCGACTTGCGCGCCAGGTCCCGCGCGAGCTTGATGCGCTGCGCCTCTCCGCCCGACAGCGTCAGCGCGCTCTGTCCCAGCGGGACATACCCGAGCCCTACGTCGCGCAAGACCTCGAGCTTGGCGCGAATCGACGGGTTGGCGACCAAGAAGTCGTACGCTTCGGCAACCGACATCGCCAAAATGTCTGCAATGCTCTTGCCGCGCATCGTGACCGCGAGCGTTTCCTTGTTGTAGCGGCGCCCTCGACACGTCTCGCAAGTGACGAACAGGTCGGGCAGGAAGTCCATCGCGATGCGTCGAACCCCTTCGCCGCGACACGCCTCGCATCGTCCGCCCTTGACGTTGAAGGAGAACCGCGTGGGCGTGTAGCCCCGAAGCTTGGCCTCCGGCAGCTGGGCGAACACCGTGCGAAGGTCGGAGAGGATGCCGGTGAAGGTCGCGGGGTTACTGCGCGCAGACCGACCGATCGGAGATTGGTCGACGTGAATGACCTTGTCGAACGTCTCGAGTCCACGCACCGCGTCGTGGGCCAAGCCACGTCGGGCAGCACCATTGAGCACGCGGGCGGCCTCGGGCAGCAGCGTATCGACCACGAGCGTCGACTTGCCCGAACCGCTCACGCCGGTGACACACGTGAGCACCCCGGCGGGAACGCGCGCGGACACGTTCTTCAGGTTGTGGCCGCGCGCCCCTTCGATCTCGATCCATCCCTTCGCCCGGCGGCGTGACGTTGGGGCCTCGGTGCGATCGCGCCCGGAGAGAACGGCGCCGGTCGGGGACTCCGAATGGGCGCAGACGTGGGCGAGCGGCCCCGATGCGATCACCCGCCCACCGAGGGCACCCGCCCCTGGCCCCATGTCCACGATCCAGTCGGCAGCGCGCATGGTGTCCTCGTCGTGTTCGACGACGATGACCGTGTTGCCCAAGTCCCGCAGATGCTCGAGCGCTGCGATGAGCCGGTCGTTGTCGCGCTGGTGCAGGCCGATGCTCGGTTCGTCGAGGATGTACGTGATACCGACCAGCGCTGCACCGACCTGCGTCGCGAGCCGAATCCGCTGAGCCTCTCCGCCCGACAAGGTCGATGCACGCCGATGCAGCGTCAAATAGCCCAGGCCGAGCTCGTCGAGGAACCGCAGCCGCTTGCTGACCTGCCCCAGGACCACCGCCGCAACCTCCCCCGCGCTGCCGCCCAGCTCGAGCCCATCGATCCACGCGCGCAGCTGCGACAGCGGCCATCGAGAGACGACGTCGATGCCGTGTCCATCGACCCGAACCATTCGCGCTTCGAGACGCAGGCGCGTCCCCTCGCACGTTCTGCAGACCTGCTCGACCAGGTGGGCTCGCAGCGAGGCGACGGCAACGTCGTCGTCCTCGTCGACCTCGTCGGTCTCCGCCAGCTTGCGACGCATCCACGGCAGCACGCCCTCGAACGGCTTCTTAATGCCGTCGGGCACGGCACTGCCGGTCCCCTCGAGCACCGCGATCCTCACCTCGTCCGGAAGCCTCTGCCATGGCGTGTCGGCCTCGGCACCGTACGCCGCCAGGACGTCGAACACCCGCTTGCGTACGCTCGCGCCCCGGCGCCCCCGCAGCGGAGCGATCGCGCCATCGGCGACGGAGCAACCGGGATCGGGGATGATCGTCTCGAGGTCGAGCGCCTGCACCGTGCCGACACCGTCGCACGCTGGGCAAGCACCCGCCGGGCTATTGAACGACAGCAGGCTGGGCGTGACGTCCGGATAGGCGAGGTCGTGATCGTGGTCGGCAAATCGCTCCGAAAAGCGCAGAACTTGGCCGTCGACCGTGAGCACCTTGACGACCCCGCCGGCGAGCTTGGCCGCGATCTCGACCGAGTCGGCAACGCGTCCTCGAATCCCGTCCTTGAGCTTGAGACGGTCCACGTAGACCTCGATCGTGTGGCGCACGCTCGGATCGAGGGTCTGTGGCTCCGCAAGGTCCCGGACCTCGTCGTCGATCGCCACCCGGACGAACCCGCCGCGGCGAAGCTCGTCGAGCGTGTCCACATGGTCACCGGGCTGCCCCACGACGACCGGTGCGAGGATCGAAAAGCGCGTGCCGGGTTCGAGCGCGAGCACGGCCTCGACCATGTCCTCGACGCTATGGCGCTGCATCTTCCTGCCCGAGCGGTGACTGAAGACCTCGCCGACTCGCGCGTAGAGCAAGCGCAGATAGTCATCGATCTCGGTGACCGTTCCGACGGTGCTCCGGGGGTTGCGCGGACGACTGCCCTGGTCGATCGCCACTGCGGGCGAGAGGCCCTCGATCAGGTCAGCGTCGGGCTTGGGCAACTGGGAGAGCACGTGCCGCGCCGCCACGCTCAGACTCTCCACGTAGCGCCGCTGTCCCTCGGCAAAGATCGTGTCGAAGGCGAGCGAGCTCTTGCCCGACCCGGATGGGCCCGTGATCACGACGAGCTTGTCGCGGGGCAGATCGAGGTCGACGTTTCGAAGGTTGTGGGTCCTCGCCCCGCGAACGACGAGCCGGGGGCCTTCGACCGGCACGCGGTCGGGCGTGCTCACCCCTCACCTCCTCGCGCCAGAGCGATCGCAGCGTTCATGCTGGCGGGGTTCGCCACGCCCTGACCGGCAATGTCGAGCGCGGTCCCGTGGTCGGGCGAGGTCCGCACGAACGGCAAGCCCAGCGTCACGTTCACCCCGTCGTGAAAGTGCACGATCTTGAACGGGCCCAGGCCTTGGTCGTGATACATCGCGACGACTCCGTCGTAGGCGCCCTGCACGTGGGCATGAAACGCCGTGTCGGCGGACAGCGGGTCCGAGAACGTAGCGTAGGGATGCTCGGCGCGAAGCCGCTGCACCGCGGGGGAAATGACGTCGACCTCTTCGGACCCGAGCATGCCGCGCTCGCCGGCGTGAGGGTTGAGGCCGAGCACCGCCAACCGGGGCGCCTCCACCCCGAAGCGGTCGTGGAGCCCCTGCGCGAGCAGCCGACCCGCGCGTACCACGGCGTCAACGTCGAGGCGCGCCGGCACCTGCGCCAGCGGAACATGAATGGTCGCGAGCACCACGCGGATCGTCGGGCCAGCCATCAGCATCGCCACCTCGCAGTCACCGGCCCGATGGGCGAGGTACTCGGTGTGCCCCGGAAAGGTGAAACCCTCGTCCTGGCACGCCTTCTTGTCGATCGGTGCGGTGACGAGCGCCGCACCGGGGTGTGCCAGCACGTCGTCCACCCCGCGCGCGAGAGCCTCGGTTTGCCGCAGCCCGGGCGTACCGCGAACGAGCGGCTCGACGGCAACCCAACCGGCCTGCGCCCAGTCGGCCGGAAGCCGTCGGCCAAGCGACTGAAGGTGCTCGGGATCCGCATGCACACGGTCGCCGGACCGAAGGCCGCCTTCGGCCGCGACGCGAAGGATCAGCTCGGGCCCAATACCGCGGGGATCCCCTTGGGTGATGATGATCGGGCGCACGGGCGGCGAGGCTAGCACCGCCCGAGGCTGTGCCCAGTCTTCCCGCGCAGCAGCCGCGTTCGTACGCGTACAGCGTTCAAGCGTTGAAACCGGCCTCCGCATCTTGTAACCGCGTAGGTACATGAGGACGGGGGTCGTCATCACCGGAGCCTGGCTGCTGAGCATCACGGGCTGCACCGACTTCGTGAGCGCGACGCGGACGTCGAGCGCCACGACGACCACGGGTGACCCGGGTACCGCGGCGACGACCGTAATCCCAACCGAGACCGACGGCGACCCGCCAACTTCCACGTCCTCCACGACGCAGACGACGCTCGAACCCGACCCGACGACGAGCACCGACGAGAGCACCAGCGGCGTCGGAGACCCAGACACCGACGCCGAGGTCGGCACGTCGAGCTCGAGCAGCACCCGCGGCATCAGCACGTCGACCGGCCCGGGCAGTGCGTGCGGGGATGGAGTCGCCGAGGCGAACGAGGCCTGCGACAGCGACGACCTGCTCGGCCAGGACTGTCTCTCCCAAGGCTTCGACGGCGGCGCGCTCGGATGCAGCGGCGACTGCCAGTCCTTCGACACGTCGGGCTGCTTCAGCGCTGCGTGTGGCAACGACATGATCGAAGGAAAAGAGGCCTGCGACGGTGTCGACCTCGACGGCCAAACCTGCGATTCCGTGGGCTTCGACGTCGGCGAACTCGCCTGCGCGGACGACTGTGAGAGCTTCGATACCAGCGCCTGCACGCTGCTGACGTGCGGCAACAACATCGTCGACGGTGGTGATGTCTGCGACGGAGCCGACCTCGACGGCCAAACCTGCGCCTCACTCGGTTTCGTGGACGGCTCCCTGGCTTGCAACGCCGACTGCGCGGGCTTCGACACCAGCGCGTGCCTGACCTGTGGGGATGACGTGACCAACGGCGAAGACGTTTGTGACGGGGCCGACCTCGCGGGGGAAAGCTGCGGCACCCAAGGCTTTGACGGCGGCACCTTGGCCTGCAACGCCGACTGCGGTGGCTTCGACACCAGCGCCTGCACCACCTGCGGAGACGACTCCGTGGAAGGCGGCGAGGCCTGCGATGGCGCCGACCTCGACGGACAGACCTGCGGTTCCTTGGGCTTCGACACCGGCGTGTTGGGGTGCAACGCCGACTGCGGTGGCTTCGACACCAGCGCGTGCAGCACCTGCGGAGACGACGTGGTGGGTACGGACGAGGTTTGCGACGGTAGCGACCTCGCCGGCTTCAGCTGCACGACGCTGGGCTTCGATGGCGGCACCTTGGCCTGCACCGCCGACTGCGGCAGCTTCGACAACAGCGCGTGCACGACCTGCGGAGACGCGGCCGCGCAGGGGGCCGAGGTCTGCGACGGACTCGACCTCGTGGGAGAAACCTGCGCATCCCAGGGCTTTGCCTCGGGTGCGCTCGGCTGCCACGCCGACTGCGGAGGCTTCGACACCAGCGGATGCCAGGACCTTGCGTGCGCTGATGCAGGCCTCGGGAGCAGTACGGGCTTCGCGGTCGCAGCCGGCTCGACGGTGGCCTCGGACGACGACCGCTCCGAGAGCTGCGTCACCGGAGGTGCCGACGAGGTCTTCACCTTTCGAGCCGCGGTCCCGGGCGACTACGTCTTCGACACGATCGGCAGCAGCTTCGACACCGCGCTCGCGGTCTTCAGCAGCTGCGACGACGGCTCCGAGCTGGCGTGCAACGACGACATCGACGGTGGGACCACCGACGCGGAGATCACCATAACGCTCGGGACGGGTGACTTCGTGCTGCTTTCGGTGGACGGTGCGGGCGGCGAGACCGGCGACTTCGTCCTCAACGTGGACGGCCCTCCCCTGCCCGCCGCCCCCGTGTGCGCCGAGAACGACCTCGGACTGGACGTGGGGCCGACGGTCGCGAGCGGCACGCTCGAGGCGGCATCGGACGACCTCGCGCAGCCGTGCGCGACCGAAGGCGTCGAGCAGTCGTTCCGATTCATCGCGCCGTCCACCGGGGTCTACGTCTTCGACACGCTCAGCTCCACCTCCGACACCGTGCTCACCGCATTCGCCGACGATTGCACCACGGTGCTCTCGTGCAACGACGACGCGGGCATGGAGGCCACCTCGGAACTCATGCTGGAGCTCGACATCGGCGAGACCGTCGTCGTGAGCGTTGGCGCGGCAGACGTGCCCGGCGAGTACGCGCTGAACATCACCGCGCTGTGACCCATCGCCGCGCAGGTTGCGGCCATCCAGGCATGGCGCGTGGGTCTTGCCTCCGGGCCTGCTAGGCTCCTCAGGTGCGAACGCGGACGTGGTTTTCGGCGGTGGGTCTGCTCGCGGCGATCGGGGTGACCGGCGTATCGCACGCGGCTCCGCGCGGCGCGACGGCCAACGCGGCCTCCCCCGACGCGAGCGTGCTGCCCCGGACGCGCTCCCCGGCCGTCGTCGGCATCAGTCCCGATGGTCGCAAGGCCGGCCCTGCCAAGGCCACCGCCGGGTGGGCGTGGGCCGCCCTGCGCAGCGCATTCCCCGACGCGCGGCGCCGCATCCCGCGAACCCAGATTCCCGCGCCATTTGGCAAGCACCTCATTCCGGGGGAGAAGTTTCGCTTCGACGTGAACTTCGCGGGCAACCCTGCGGGCCTTGCGGAGGCCGAGATCGTGGCAGGAGACCCCGACCCCTTCGGCACGCCCACCCTCAAGATTCTCGGTCGCGCGCAAACCTCCGGCGTCGTCTCGCTGCTCGCAACCGTCACCGACGAGATCACGTCGGTCATCGATGCCGAGACCGGCGCACCGATCCACGCGGTCAACGTGCTCGACTACGACGGCCTCGCCCCGAAGTACAAGCATCGCAACACGGACCAGCGCTACGAAGGCCGGGGCCAGGTGCGCATCGTCGACACCAAGGACGACAAGGTGAAGCGCAAGCTCAAGGCCGTGCCGGCCGACACCTACGACCCGATGTCGGCGATGGCGTGGGTGCGACACCTTCCGTTCGAGCCGGGAACGCGACACAAGGCCCACGTCGTCGATGGCAGTACGCTGATGCGCATCGAGATCGAGCCCCTCGGCCCCGGCACCCCGCAGAACCCGCCGAGCATCACGCGTGCGCTCGAACTCGGGCGCGACGGCATCATCGAACTCAAGGGCACGCTGACCCGCGTCGACGAATACGACCAACCCATCCCGGGCAAGAAAGCGTTCGGGATTCGGGCGTGGGTCAGCGCCGACGAACGCCGGATTCCGCTCGTGATGGAGAGCGACATGTGGGTCGGGGCAATCCGCCTCGAATTGTCGGCTTACGATCCCCCGCCGCGCCCCTCCCGCGGGCCGGCCACAGCGCCCCAGCGAACGCCGCCCGCAAGCCCGAAGCCCGGCCCGAGCTGAGCCGGACCGGACGTCCAACCGGGCGCAAAAACGACCCCCGACGGAGGGGCGACTCCGTTACACTCTCCGGGAGGACGCCACCTCTCGCCGTCCGTGCTTCTCCCCTGGAAGCGCGCGCGATTCGTTCTCGCCGTCCCGCGACCCCATGGCCGACAGCTACCGCCCACTGTTCAAGCTCGACTCCGGAGGCATGGCCGAGGTCTATGTCGCCGAGGCGGAGTCGGTCGCGGGGTTCACCAAGAAGGTCGCGATCAAGCGCATCCTGCCGGCCCTTCTCAAAGAGGAACGCTTCGTTCGCATGTTCCTCGACGAAGCGCGGCTGTCGCTAAACTTCAACCACGCCAACATCGTCAGCGTCTTCGATATTGGTAAGAGCGCCAACGCGTACTTCATCGTCATGGAGTACGTCGAGGGCACCAACCTCAAGTACATCCTGCAGTACATGGCCAAGCATCGGCGCGCGATGCCGATTCCACTGGCCGTCTGGATCCTCAACGAGATCCTCAAGGGACTCGACTACGCCCACGAGCTGCGAGACCCGGAGAGCAACCGCGGTCTGGGCATCGTCCACCGCGACATCTCGCCGCCGAACATCCTCGTCTCGTGGAACGGCGAGGTGAAGCTGACCGACTTCGGCCTCGCGAAGGCGTCGACCCAGCTCGAGTCGACTGACCCCGGCGTGGTCAAGGGCAAGTTCGCCTACCTCGCGCCCGAGGCTGCCCACGGGCAAGAGGTCGACCACCGCGCCGACATCTTTGCGGTCGGCATCCTCGCGTTCGAGATGCTGACCGGGCAGCGGCTCTTCCTCGCGGACACCGACTACGACACGGTCGAGAACGTTCGCAAGGCCGAGATCCCCTCGATGCGGGCGATCAACCCCGAGATTCCACCGGAGCTCGAGGAGATCGTTCGCAACGCGCTCGCCCGGGACGCAACCAATCGGTACCAGAACGCTTCCGACTTCGCCGACGACCTGCTGGGCTTCTTGTTCTCGCGCAAGCTCAAGGTCAGCGCCCGCACCCTGCGGACGCTGCTCGACGAGCTTCGCACCAAAGACCCCAAGCCCGCGCCCGAGAAGAAGGCGCCCGAGCAGTCCAACGTCATCCTCCAGCTGATCGAAGAGGAGTTCACGAACTTCCGCTCGATCGACGAGGACTCGGACGCCCCCGAGATCGGGTCGCAGCCGCTGGACTCGTTGATGGCTGGCAACGCGCCGATCGACTACGACCCCTCGGCACCGCTCGCGCTCGCCGACTTCGATGGCCAGCCCGCCGCCGAAGAGCGCGACGCGACGCCAGCACCCTCCTCGAGCGCAACCGCGCCCGACGGCATGCGCGGCACGGGCCCGCATGTCCCGATCAGTCCAGCGCCGGCCGCCGACAACGGGCGCTCGCTCATACCGCTGGTGATCGTATTCGTGCTGCTCGCAGCGGTCATCGGCGCGGCGGTGTACATCTTCGCGCTGAGCTGAGCCTCAAGTTCCACGTCCGACTCGACGATGCGGAGCCCGTGGCCCCGCTCGACAACGCCGTCCGCTCCCTGGAACTCGCCGCCGAAAGTCCGTTTTGGACCGCGGACGAGCTGCGGACGTTTTCCTCACACCCCGGACGGGGTCGCGTGTTGCACGTGCGTGCGGGTGCGTCCGAGGCCGCGCCCGCAGAACGTTGCCTCGAAGAGGCCGGCTACCTGATCGGCCGCCTGCCGATCACGCGCGCGCCTGCACACCTCCCGACCGCGGCCGCCACGTTTGCACCCGACCTCATCTACGTGACCCTCGACCAGCCGCTGACGCTGTGCCTGGGCGCGCTCGACGTCCTCGCCAACGACCCGAAGACCAAGTCGATCCCGATCGTCGCGCTCGTCGGAGAGTACGCGCCCTCCAGCGTGATCGACGAAGCGTATCGCCGCACCGGCTGCGACTTTTTCCGCCTGGGCACCACCGAAGTCGAGCTGCTCGCCCGCACCCATATTCTCGTTCGCCTGGGTGCCCACGGAGATGAAGCTGGCTGCGCGCTCGACCGGCCGCGGGCCAAGGCCGCCAATCAGCCCGTCGGCGCGCGCCTCGATGCGAAGGACCCAGTCACGCAGGTCTACACGCCGACGTACCTGCGGGACCGTCTTCCGACCGAGGTCGCACGCGCACACCGATACAGCCGCCCGCTTTCGGTCCTTGCCGTGCACGCTCCAGCCGCAGGTCAGCGGGATGCAATCGCCTCTCGCGTGGCCCGTCAGCTCGCCGGGACCTGTCGCGACGTCGACATTGTGGCGCGTTACAACCGAGACACCTTCGTGATGCTGCTGCCCGAAACCCCCGAAGAGGGCGCGGAGACGCTGCGGGCTCGCCTGGCCAAGGGCCTGAAGAACGACGGCATCGAGGCCGGACTGGGCGCATCGACGCTGGGGTGTGGTAATGGGGCCGCGTACACCGGTGGTGCACTGGTGAATGCCGCCCTCGCACGTGCGTATTCCAGCTGAGCGTACAGGCGTTCGCGTGATACGCCGGGCGCAATGTCGATGCTGGCGTTCCCGTCGTCCCTCTCGCTGCGCGCGCTCGGCTGGGAGTTCATCACGCCCAAGCCCGAGCCGAAGAAGTTCGTCGGCTTGGCGTGGCCGCACAGCTCGAACATGGACGGCATCCTCATGGTGATGATGGCCCAGCAGATTGGCCTGACCATGTCCTGGATGGTCAAAGACGCCGTCAACCAGCCTGGACTGGGGGCGGTCGTGCGTGGCGTTGGCGGCGTGTTCATCGACCGCACCAAACCCAACGGCGTGGTCGGCCAAATGGTCGAAGAGTTCGAAAAGCGCGACGAGTTCGCGCTCGTCATCCCTCCGGAGGGAACCCGCAGCTACCGCGACTACTGGAAGTCGGGCTTCTATCACATCGCCGTCGGCGCAAACGTACCCATCGTGCCGGGCTTCTTGGACTACGGCCGCAAGCAGGGCGGCTTCGGCCCTCCGATCATGCCCACCGGTGACGTGAAGGCAGACATGGACGCGATTCGTGCCTTCTACGAGCCCCGGGAGATGAAAGGCAAGGTCCATGCCGACGTCGGCCCCATCCTGCTGCGCGAAGAAGAGGAAGCCTGAGCCTCACGGCAGCAGGCACAGCCCCACGTCGTCGTTGTCCGGCGGCGATGTGCCGTCTTCGTACAACGGCGTACAAACGTGCGCCCCCGGGCACGTATCCTGCGCGGTCAGGTCGCAGAAGTACGTACAGCATGACGCCCCTGCGCACTCGACGTATTGGCTCGACGTACAGTGCAGGCCAGGATCGCACGCGTTCGTGAACTCGCACGGATCGCCGAATCGACCTGCATCCTCACCCGAAGCATCCGGGACGCACTGGAACCGATCCACGTCCGCCGCGTAGCAGCCGCATCCAACCGGGCAGTCGTTGATCAGTGGATCGCAAACCGGCAGGCAGAGGCAGAACGTCTTGCCCCACGCGACCGACTCGTCAGGGTTACTGCAGTCTGGGCTTTCCTCGGTGCCCTCGCAGAAGTTGGTGCACATGCCGTTGCCTTCAGCATCGATATCCCAGCAGAAGGAACCGAGTTCGCAGGTGTCGACGCCGGTCCCCGGTCCCTCGGAGTGACACGGTTCGCCGGCTCGATCGAGCTCGGACTCCAGCGGTACGCATCGTGTAGCGTTCCAGACACTGCCCCCGTCGTTTGCCCAAACGTTGCACTTCTCCCCCGGGCCGCAGTCCTGATCGTAAAGCGAGCACTCGCTCGCCTCGATCCCGCCGTCGGGATCAGTGATGAACCCGGCGCCCGTAATCGCATCCGGTTCCGGCTCCGGCTCCGCGGGGGAATCGGGCGCGGCGTCGTCCGTTGGCATGCCGGGGTCGCCACCGCTGGGTGACCAAAGGCTCTCGTCCTCCTCCGGCGCGGCCGTACCGGCGTTCTCCTCACCGTCACTTCGGACGAGGGGTTCACATGCACACAGCGCAACAAGCGCAACTCCAAACGTCCAGCGAAGATCTAGCACACCAATAAAACTATAATTATTGACATATCAAAACAAACTTCTCGTAGTGGACAAGACCGAGGCCAGCTCGTCACGACGTCGCTGGAGCAGTCCCTCGAACTGCACATACTGTCGTCACGCCAACGACAACCCGCCAGGCCTCGATCACCGCAAGCCGACTCCGCAGGAGGCGCACTGTCGTCCACCGACCCTCAACGTGCCCCGTGGTATGCAAAGCGCGGCATGCAGGAGCCCTTCGAAGCCCATCATCCGCAGATCGACCCGGCGGCTTTCGTTCACGCAGCCGCCGTCATCATCGGCGAGGTTTCGATCGGCCCCGAATCCAGCGTCTGGCCCACGGCCACGCTGCGTGGCGACGACGGCCCAATCCGCATCGGGGCCAAGACCTCCATTCAAGACGGAACCGTAATCCACAATACCGAAGGTATGTCGGTCACCACCGTCGGTGACCGCGTGACCGTGGGACACCGCGTCATCCTGCATGGCTGCACGGTGGAGGACGACTGCATCATCGGCATGGGCAGCGTCATCTTGGACAACGCGGTGATCGAGCGCGGCAGCATCGTGGGCGCCGGAGCCGTGGTGCCCCCGGGCAAGCGCGTGGCCGCGGGCAGCGTGGTGGTTGGTAACCCGATGAAGCTGCTGCGTCCGTGTACCGAGAGGGACACGGAGTTCATCGGCTACTCGTGGCGCGAGTACGTCAAGCGAGTCGCGCAGTACAAAGCGCGAGACGAGGCGGACCGTGTCTGAGCCGCGCTGGCGGGTTTGGATCGACCGCGGCGGGACGTTCACCGACTGCATCGCCCGGGATCCACGGACTGGCCGGCTGCACGCAACCAAGGTGCTCAGCAGCGACGACGCCCCCCTCAAGGGCATCCGAACGCTTCTGCAGCTCGAGGACACGGACCCCATTCCGCCGTGCGAGGTGCGGCTGGGCACCACCCTGGCCACCAACGCCTTGCTCGAGCGACGTGGGCGAGCCTGCGCGCTGCTGATCACGCGGGGCTTCGGCGACCTCCTCTCGATCGGCGACCAGAGCCGTCCCGACCTGTTCGCTCTCGAGCTGCCCCTCCCCAACCCGCTGCCCGGTGCAGTCGTCGAGCTCGATGCGCGCCTCGCCGCCGACGGCACCGTGCTGGTCGAGCCCGATGAGGCCGTGCTCGGCACCGCGCTCGCCTCGCTGCGGCGGCGAGGATTCGAGGCCCTCGCCATCGTGGTGATGCACGCGCACGCCAACCCGGAACTCGAGCAGCGCATCGGTGTGCAGGCACGCGCGCACGGGTTCGGCACCGTCGTCTGCTCCACCGACGTCTCTCGAACGCCGGGGTTGCTCGCGCGCACCGACACCACCGTCGTCGACGCGTACACGACCCCCCTGCTGCGGGACTACCTCGCTCATCTACAGGCGCAGCTTCCCGGGTCCCGGCTGGCGGTAATGCAGTCCTCGGGCGGGCTTGCGGATGCGGCGCGCTTCCGAGGCAAAGATGCCGTCCTCTCGGGTCCCGCCGGCGGCGTGGTGGCCTGCGCCGCCCTCGC
>CAYSPB010000044.1:0-7662 GCA_964432695.1 uncultured Nannocystaceae bacterium | reverse complement strand
GGGCCTGCCCGCGGTCATCGGCTTCGACATGGGCGGGACCTCGACCGACGTGTGCCGTTGGGGCGGACGGTTCGAACGCGTCCACGAGACGCAGGTGGGCGGCGTTCGCATTCGGACGCCAATGATGGCGATTCACACCGTCGCCGCGGGGGGAGGTTCCCTGTGTCGATACGACGGCCAACGGTTCACGGTCGGTCCCCACAGCGCCGGCGCCACACCGGGCCCGCTTTGCTACGGGCACCCCGACGCCGCGGAGGTCGCCCTGACCGATGTCGCCGTCGCGCTCGGGCGACTCGCTGCCGACCGGTTTCCGTTTCCTCTCGACGTCGCCCGCAGCAACGCTGGCGTGGCCGCGTTGGCCGAAGCAGCCGGCATGACCCCCATCCGCGCCGCGGAGGGACTACTCGCCGTCGCGGTCGAAAGCATGGCGCAGGCCATTCGCGCGGTGACCGTCGCCAAGGGCCACGACGTCCGCGAACACGCGCTGGTCGTCTTTGGGGGCGCGGGTGGCCAATACGGGTGCGCCGTCGCCCGGGCGCTCGGAGTCCGCACGCTGCTGTTCCACCCGCTCGCCGGAGCCCTGTCAGCCTGGGGAATCGGTCGCGCCGCCGCACGCTGGCAAGGCGAACGCGACGGTGGGCGCGTCCTACTCCACGACGACGCCCTCGCCCGGCTGCGACCCGCGTTCGACGAGCTCGAGTCCGAGGGACTTGACGCGTTGCGCGACGAAGGCGATCCGACGGCCATCGAGCGAACCGCCGCGCTCCGCTACGGCGGGACTGAGACCACGCTCGACGTGCCGTGGGGCGACGCAGCCACGATGCGCGCCCGATTCGAACGAGACCACGAGGCCACCTTCGGCTACGTCCGGGCCACCCATCGGGTCGAGCTCGTCAGCGTCCGGGTGGAGCTGGTCTGCGAGACCTCGCGCGCCGATGGGACCACGCACTCGGCTGCCCGCGAGGCGACCGCTCCCAAGCCCGGGCGCACGGTCTACGGCGGCGCCTGGATCGACGCACCGCGTCATCGTCGAGAATGCCTGCCGGACGAGCTCCACGGACCCGCGCTCGTTCTCGAAGCCACCGGCACCATCGTGGTGGAGCCCGGTTGGCGCCTGCGTCGAGGGCCCGACGACGTTTTGGTTCTGGAAGATGTCGGTTCGACCTCGCGTCGGCGCCACGACACGCGCCGTGACCCGGTCACTCTGCAGGTCATGGGCAGCCGCTTCATGGCGATCGCCGAGCAAATGGGCGAGGTCCTGCGGCGGACCGCGCTGTCCACGAACATTCGCGAGCGCCTCGACTTCTCCTGCGCGGTCTTCGACGCCTCCGGTGGCCTCGTGGCCAACGCCCCTCACATGCCCGTCCACCTGGGCGCCATGGGGGAATCGGTCGCCGCAGTCGCGCGGCAGCATCCCACCCCCGACCCGGGCGACGTCTTTGCGACCAACGACCCCGCGGCGGGCGGCAGTCACCTGCCGGACATCACCGTCGTGACGCCGGTGTTCGTCGACGGCACGGTCGCCTTCTACGTCGCCTCGCGCGGACACCACAGCGACGTCGGCGGCATCACGCCCGGCAGCATGCCTCCGCACGCAACCTCGCTCGACGAGGAGGGCGTCGTGTTCCGCGGGACGACCATCGTCGCCGCTGGACGCTTCGACGACGACGCGGTCGGCCGCGTGCTCTCCGGCGGGCCCCACCCTGCCCGGCGCCCCGCCGAAAACGTCGCCGACCTTCAAGCGCAAGTCGCCGCGAACCACGCCGGTGCGGGCCTCTTGCGCGGTCTGTGCGACGAGGTCGGGGTGGCCGTCGTCCAGGCTCACATGCGTCACGTCCAGGACCACGCCGCGTTCGCCGTGCGGCGGGCGATCGCTGCCCTCCCCTTCGAACGCGCCACGTTCGAAGACGTCACCGACGACGGCCACCCGGTCGTCGTCTCCCTGCACCGCGACGGCGAGCGACTGCGCGTGGACTTCACCGGGACGGCCGGGTGTGGCCCCCACAACCTGCACGCGCCCCGGGCCGTCACGCTCGCGGCGGTCCTGTACGTTCTGCGGACCCTCGTCGGGGAGCCCATCCCGCTCAACAAGGGCTGCCTCGAACCGGTCGAGCTGATCATCCCGACCCCCTCTCTGCTCGACCCCGATCCGGACCGCGCCGTGGCGGGCGGCAACGTCGAGACCGCGCAGCGCGTGGTCGACGTACTCTTGGCGGCGGTGGGGCGCAAGGCCGCCAGCCAGGGGACGATGAACAACCTCACCTTCGGCGACGGCTCGTTCGGCTACTACGAGACGATCGGCGGCGGGGATGGAGCAACGCCGATCGGCCCGGGCCGCAGCGGCGTGCACACGCACATGACCAATACGCGCATCACCGATCCGGAGACGTTGGAGCTCCGGTTTCCGATCCGTCTCGACGCGTTCACGCTCCGTCACGGAAGCGGGGGGAACGGCGCGAATGCCGGGGGCGACGGTCTGGTCCGGCGCTTCACGCTGCTGCGTGACCTGGAGGTTTCGCTGCTGTCCGACCGACGCGTCGTGGCGCCGTTCGGCCTGCACGAGGGTGCGCCCGGAGCGACGGGGCGCTGTACCGTGAACGCGCAGCCTCGCCCCGGCCGCTT
Organism: uncultured Nannocystaceae bacterium; assembly: GCA_964432695.1. Classification (GTDB taxonomy): domain Bacteria; phylum Myxococcota_A; class Polyangia; order Nannocystales; family Nannocystaceae; genus CAJXVA01. The sequence goes on along the minus strand of CAYSPB010000044.1, from coordinate 5,040 downwards.
CAGCGAGACTTTGGCCGCGGGCACCACCGTGGAACTCCGCACCCCCGGTGGCGGAGGTTACGGGCCCGCGGCTGCGCAGCAGCGGTCCCGTCAACGAACCTCAGAGGACCCTGAGAAGGGCTAGAAGTCACTTTTGCCGCGGGCGACCCGTTGGGCTAGGGTTCGCCGAACCCATGCTCGACGCCATGATCCCGTTCATCGAGATCCCGACGAAGACGCTGCTCCATGACGTCCCCATCTTCGGGGACCTGAAGCTGCAGCCGTTCGGGCCGCTGGTCGCCACCGGCGTCATTCTGGGCTGGCGACAGTGCCTCAAGTACGCGAAGGAAAAGGACATCGACGAGGTCCTCTTCCGCGACTACCTCTTCTGGATGCTGGTCGCGGCCTTCGTGATCTCGCACTGGGTTTCGGTCCTCTTCTACTTCCCCGAGCAGGTCGAAGAGGACCCGTGGGTTTTGCTGAAGATCTGGAACGGTCTGTCCTCGGTCGGCGGCTTCTTCGGCGCGTTCGTCGGCATGATGACGTACCTCAAGCTCAAGAAGCAGCCGGTCATCGTCTACGCCGACGCGACCATCTTCGGCCTGCTGTTGGGCTGGTGCTTTGGCCGTATGGGCTGCTCGGTCGTGCACGACCACCCCGGACGCGTCGTCGAAGAGGGCACGTTCTTGGCCGTGGGTCCGTGGCCCGACGGCTCGTGGCGCTACGACCTGGGCCTGCTCGAGTTGATGTTCGCCATCACGCTGTGCACTACGGTCTACTTTTTCGTCGACTGGAAGAACAAGCGCCCCGGATGGCTGGTCGGCATGGTCGCCACCGCGTACGCCCCGTACCGGTTCTCCCTCGACTTCTTCCGCGCCGACGAAGCGGCTGCGGGCGTCATCGGCACGCCCGATGCTCGCTATGCCGGCCTCACGCCCGCGCAGTGGTTTACGGTCAGCTTCATGCTCGCCGGACTGTGGTTGATGTTCGTCCGCCGCCCCAAGCCCGACGACCTCGACTACGCGAAGGACTCCGAGCGCATCGCCAAAGAGCGGGCTGCGATGAAGGCAGAGGCCGCCGAGGACGACGACGAGGATGGTGACGAACCCGAAGAAGACACCAGCGGCAGCGACCGGGACGACGACGGCGACGAAGCACGCGCCTGAGGTTGCAGCCACCGCGCACAAAAAAGCCCGTGATCATCTCACGGGCTTTTTTCGTGGTTGGCGTGCACGCGGCTCGCAACCCGGGGCAAGACGCCCCGTCAATTCCCATGAACGCTGCGCGAGCGCCCGCCGACGACCTCGACATCCAGCTGCACCTGGAATGTCGACGACGTCGGGGACCTGGCTTCTTCGCTGCGCCGGGCTGCGTTTTGCTGAACACCACAACAACCCGTTTGAAGAGTTGCCGCCATGAAACGCATGTCCACGCTGCTTGTCCTTTGTGCTCTCGCCTTCGCCCCCATGGGCTGCAAGAAGAACGACAAGGGCACCGAGTCCCCTGACGAAGCCGCCCAAGAAGACGGGGATCCAATGGTCGAGTTGCAGGCCATCCCCGAAAAAATCCAAGCCGAGATCGATTTGGTGCTCCAGCCCATCTACGACGTCGACGTCGTCATCGATCAGCTCACCTCGATCCCGACCCGCTACGGCATGAACGCCGCCGACCTCACCGCGATGGCCAGCGCCAAGTTCGACGGGGGCGCGGTCGAGTTCAACGCGGATGTCTCCGGCGATGCCAAGGCAGAGATCGAGACCATGCTCGGCACGATCGAGGGCATCGCCGTCGGTCTCAAGGAGACCCCGGCCCGCGCCAAGACGGCGACGGCGAACCTCGCTGAGATCGGTGTCAAAGCGACGGGCTTGGTCACCAAGCTGCAGTCGTCCCTGCAGGCCAAGCTCGCCAACCCCCTGCTCAAAGCCGAGAAAAAGGCAGAGCTTCAGGCGGAGCTGGACCTGGTCATCAAGCTGGACGCCGACATCAAGGCGACGGTCGGCGATGCCAAGGCCACCGTCATGTCGGTCCCAAAAAAGGGCACTGAAGCGCTGACCAAGCTCACGGCAGCCCTCGCCGGCGGCGCATCGGCCGGCTGATCTGCGCTTGCGGGCCCGCCGCCGACGTTGGCAGGCCCACACGATGTCCAGACCTTGGCGCAAACGAGCTTGCGCTGCGGGAGCGGGCGTACGGCGGCCCTTGTGGACGAGGGCGGGTCCAGACACACTCAAGGGGCATGGTCGCTTCCTCCAGGCCCGTGTTCGTCGCCGCTGCGCTCGTTTCCGCCGCGCTCCTTCCGAGCGCGGCACAAGCACAAAACGGCATCAAGGACCGGCTGCCGGTCCTGTGGGAGAACACGACCTGCATGGAGTACGTGGACCGGTCGACGAACCCGGTCTACGCGTTCACGTACGGAATCCCCAAAGAGGACCCGAGCCCCGGCGAGGACCTGCTGCCCGACGAAGTCGAAGACTCTCGTCGCCACCAGTTCTTCGCCCTGTGTCGTCAGCAGAACTCACAAGTTTGGCCCGAGACCTGGATCTCGCAGCCCGACATCGACGCCGCGATGGCGAAGAACCTCATCAACGAGGGCACCGTCACGCCGGACGAGGTCATGGAAACCAGCCCCGACTGGGCTGGATGCTGGACACGCATCACCGAGGACGAAGACCGCCTACCGATTTCGTTCGAGAGCGTCGACGCTGGCGTGCAGTGGGACACCTCGGGCGTCGAGGAAGGCGTCTACACGATCTGGGGCTACACCTGGGAGCCCGCCTTCAACATCTGGAGCCCACGCACCGGCTCGGTGGTGAAGGTCTACGACGGCGGTGACCCGGCCGAGATCGGGCCCGCTGCCGCCATCACCAGCAGCGAGATCATCATCTTCACCGATGAGGTCGCCGTCATCGAAGGCTGCGCCGACGGGCTGCCGGGGACCACGCTCACCGGCTACTTCGCCTCCACGGTCGACGCCAACGGCCAAGACTGGACGCCCACGTGGGTGCCGTTTGCCGAAGACGTTGCGCTGGAGGGTCCCGACTTTGCGCTCGAGCTCACGCCCCCCGAAGAGGTCGCCGGGCAGACCCTGCTGATCCGCATTGATGCCACCGACCCGCAGGGACGTACCTACGAGGCGCACATGGTCGACCCCGTCAGCGTGCTGGGCGGGCAGGCGAGCGGCAACTGCGAGGACACGGGTGCCAGCTTCGTCGGCAACGCCAGCTGCGGGGGCGACGGAGACACCTCGGGCGAGACGCCCGACACCGAGGGAGACGACGATGCCGGCGAGACGTCGACGACCGGACCCTCGGGCGAGACCGACGGCTCGAGTTCCGCTTCGGCGAGCGCAGGTTCGGCAGGGGGCGACGGTGGGGGCGGCAGCGGGGGAACCTGTGCAGTGTCGTCACAGCGCGCCTCCGGGGGTCTGGGACTCATGCTGCTTGCGCTGCTGGGCCTTCGACGCCGACGCGTCTTTCGCCCATAGCCAGGCCGCTCCGCGCACGCCGCTGCTGTCTCCGTGCTGGGCCCGCACCAAGCGCGTGCGGAGGACATCGGAGAACACGTGCGTCGCGAGGCGGGCGGGCACGTTTGCATACAATCGGCGGACGTTGCTGAGGCCGCCACCGAGCACGATGACGTCGGGGTCGAGCAGGTTCACCACGCCTGCGAGACTGCGCGCGAGCCGGTCTTCGTAGCGGGTCCAAGTGCTCGCATCGTCCCGTGCGGCAAGCTCGGCCGCGGTGGCGTGTTCACCGGTGCGGCGAGCGTGTTCGGCCACCACCGCGGGCCCGCTGAGGAACGTCTCGATGCACCCAGTCCGTCCGCAGTAGCACGCCGGCCCCGGTCGCTCCGCGTCGGTGGGCGCGGGCAGCGGACTGTGCCCCCATTCACCTGCGACCCCGTTCGCGCCTTCGAGCACCCGACCGTGCACGACCACACCACCGCCCACCCCCGTCCCGAGAATGACGCCGAACACGACCTCCGCCCCGGCCGCTGCCCCGTCGGTCGCCTCCGAGAGCGCGAAGCAGTTCGCGTCGTTGGTGAGACGCACCGGCTTCCCCAGCGCCGCCTCGAGGTCGGCCTGCAAAGGCATGCCGTTGAGCACGAGCGTGTTGCTGTTGCGCATGGTTCCGGTTTTCGGTGACACCGATCCGGGCGTCCCGATGCCGACGCTACCGCCCTGCCCCAGGGACGCCTGCGCGTCACGGACGAGCGCTGCAATGGTCTCGACGATGGCGCCGTAGTCCTCCGCGGGCGTCGGCACACGGCGGCGCAGCACGGGCGCGGAACCGTCGAGCGCAAGCAGTTCGACCTTCGTTCCGCCGAGGTCGATGCCGAACCGCAGGGTCACCGGTCGAGGCTACATCCCTACTCGAGGCGGCGGTACCATCGGGATCCGGTGACCACGCTCCGTCCGATGCTCCCGTTCGCCCTCGTCCTGCTCGCGTGTAACAGCACGAAGCCGGCCGAAGAGGCTCCCCCCGACAAGCCCGAAGCCAAGGCGGCTGCTCCCGCGGAACCGACTGCCCCCCCCCAAAAGACCGCCACCGGGCCCGCCCTGGAGCGGTGGGACTTCGATGGGCTCGCCGACGGCGCAGCCCCCGAGGGCTTCGACCTGCTCGAGACGGCCAGCGTCGGACGTCCGGCAACGTGGGGCGGCGCCAAGGACCCACAGGCCCCCTCGGGCGGCACCGCGTTCGGCGTTCTCGAAACGACGAACGAGGGGCAGACCTATAACCTCGCGCTAGCTCCCGGCTTCGAGAGCACCGACGTCGAGCTCACCGTCGCCGTGAAGGCACGAACCGGCAAGCAGGACCAAGGGGGCGGCGTGGCGTTCCGGGCCGACGGCGCGAGCAACTACTACATCGCCCGCTGGAACCCACTCGAGAAAAACGTGCGGTTCTACGTCGTCGTCAACCAGCAGCGCAGTGCATTTGCCGCAGCCGACATCGACCTCGACCCCAGCCGGTGGCATACGATGCGCGTCATCGCCGAAGGCAACCGCTTCGAGCTGTTCATGGACGAGACGTCCGTCCGCGTCACGAACGACGACACGCGCGGGGC
>CAYSPB010000043.1:0-30444 GCA_964432695.1 uncultured Nannocystaceae bacterium | reverse complement strand
TAGTCAGAATATTATTATTAAGATGCGCTTCCAGAACGCCGTCTTCGAAGGCTCGGATGAGGCCATTGTCGAATTCCCTCGGGTCATCTTCGACATAGCTGTTATTAGAAACCCGGATGTTGACTCCGGCTGCGGCGAGGCGCGGCGGACTCATCGGCGATTGCGGGTGCGTCGGCCATGGGCGGTGGGGCGGCGGGTGCCGGCTCGGCATCATCGAAGTCAGCCCCCGCCATCGGTCCAGCCGCAAACGAACGCTCGCTCTCGGACGCTGGTGCGCTGGCGCCTGCCGCCACCGCTTCCTCTGCGGGCGCCTCGGCATACGCCTCGTCCCCGTCGCCTCCGACGTCGTACGTGTACGCATCTTCGGAGGCTGGCGCGTCGTAGGACCCAGGGTCGGCCGCTCCGTCGGCCGCACTCATTTCATAGGCCGGTGGAGATGTCCCAACGGCGGACTTGCTGCAACCCGCGAGGGCACTGAGGATGAGCACGGCGGGGACGGAGAGGCGCTTCATGTCCGCCGGAACGCCTGACCCCCCGGACCGACTTACAGCCCGGCGAAGTTTTTTCCGCCCGCCTCGTCATCGGGTGCGGCGTGCGGGCCGATCGACGACCCGCCCCACGTGCTTCCTGGGTCCCCGAGAATCGGCGCCTAGACCCCACTCTGCAGCGGTTTGCCCGAAAACGAACATCCATCCTTGACGCTCCCGGAGCAATCGCGTACATCCACCGCCCAACCGCAACCTGCCCAGGTAGCTCAGTTGGTAGAGCACTGGACTGAAAATCCGGGTGTCCGTGGTTCAAATCCGCGCCTGGGCACTGAAAGACCCCGCCTCCGAGCGGGGTTTTCTTTTTGGTTCGGGGCGGCCAGGAAGCAAATGGTAGCGCGGTCCGGTCGTGTCGCGCCAACGAGACGCGAAGGCCCCCGCAGCGCTTGCTGCGAGGGCCGTTCGCGTCATGGTTCGTTCGCAGAGGGCCCTAGCCGCAGGTGACCGAGAGGGTGTAGGCACCGGTGGTGCCGTTGCCGAAGGAGGCGACCACGACTTGGTAGTCGCCGGCGACGAGTGGGTCGGTGGCAGCTTCGGAGGTGAGTCCGCAGCCGTCCGCGTCGTCGCTGTACGCGAAGAGGTTCGTGCACGCGCTGTCGGGGTCGAACGGGTCGGCGCTGCCGTCGGCTGCCTGGTAGACCGCGACGACCGAGTCGAACTCGGCTGCGTCGCAGAGCGAGGCGGTGATGGTGTCGCCCGCTTCGGCGCTGAAGGTGTAGACGTCGTAGAAGACGGCGGTGCCGCTGGCGCTGAGCGCACAGGCGCCCGCGCCATTGAGGAACGGGCGGTTGAACGTGTCGTCGCTCCCCTCGAGGTCGCCTTCCTCGGTGCCGCCGCAGCTGCTGCCGTCGCCGGGATCGATCTGCGCGACGGTGCCATCGGGCAGGTGCGCGAGCAGGAATACGTTGCCGTCCTCGTCGTTGGTCGCATAGACGTTGGCGAACACGCCGGGACCGAGTTCGGGCACGTTGAAGATCAGCTCTGCGCCGCCATCGTCGTTGACGTCGATGCCGATCTGGTACGCGCCGGAGGGGACGTCGAGCGTGGCGGCGTCACCGAGCGAGATGTCCGAGACGAGCGCGCTGTCGTCGGCCAGGTTGATGACGTCGACTTCACCGACGCCCGCGCCCGCGTGCACGATCTGAAGCCGCGTGTTGCCGGGCGGAATGCCTGCAACGTCGTCGACGAGCGGGAGTGCCGTGATGGAGGCGAGCTCGTCGATGGCCGCGGCCGAGTAGAGCACCCCGGCTTCGATGTCGAGCGCGGGGACGTTCAACACCGAGTCCGCGAGCGAGGTGTTCGCGGGCGCAACGTCGAAGCTGTAGGTGCCCGGTAGCACCGAGAGGTACGCCGTCCCGTCGGTGAACTCGAGGTCCTCGACGGCCGGGGTCGCGCCACCGTTGACGTACACGTCGACTGCGGGCGCGTCCGGCGAGAGGTGCATGACGCGGATACCGGTCTGCAGCGGGTCGAGACGCACGATGTTGCCGTCGGGCAGGTGTGCGAGCAGGAACACGTCACCGTCTGTGTCGTTGGTCGCGTACACGTTGACCTGCACACCGCCGCCAAGCTCCGGCACGCCGAAGAGCAGGTCGGCTTCGGCATCGTTGTCGACGTCGACGCCGATGGTGTACGCGCCCGTGGGCACGTCGATGGTCTCGGCGTTTCCAAAGGCGAGGTCGGACACCAGCGCGCCGTCATCGGCGAGGTTGATGATGTCGACTTCTCCGACGCCGGGTCCGGCGTGGACGATCTGCAGTCGCGTGTCGGTCTCGGCGAGGCCCTCCACGTCGTCGACGAGCGCCAGCCCTTCGATCGACCCGACTTCATTGATCGCAGCAGCGGTGTAGTTCGTGTCGGGCGCGAACTCGAGGTCGGTGAACTGCAGAACAGAGTCGGCCAGCGAGGTGCCCGCGGGCGCGACGTCGAAGCTGAAAGTACCGGGAAGCAGCTCGAAGTAGGCGCTGCCGGCCGTGAACGGCACGTCGGTCAGGAAGGGCGTCTCACTGCCGTTGAAGTAGACGTCGACGTTGGGCGCGTCGGGCGAGAGGTGCACGACGCGGACGCCCGGGAATGCCGAGGGGTCGATGCGGACCGTGTCGCCGTCGGGAAGGTGCGCCAGCAGGAAGGGCGCGTTCTCCCCGTCGAACACGGCGTAGACGTTGACGTTGATGCCCCCGGGCAGCTCGGGCACGACGTAGAGCAGCTCGGGAGAGGCATCGTTATTCACGTCGAGCGCGAGCCGGTACTCACCGGTTGGAACGTCCACGGTCTGGGTGTCGCCGAAGTCGAGACCTTCGATCAGCGCGCCGCCGGAGCCGAGCTCGTAGATGTCGACCTCTGGCACGCCCGACGCCGTGTGCGAGATCTGGAAGCGGGTTTCGCCGGCGTCGATGTCGGATTCGTCGTCCACGAGCGCGAGCGCGGTGATGTCTTCGACGAAGTCGTACGCGACCGCGGAGTAGCGGACGCCTTCGTCGAGGGCGAGGTCTTCGACGGTGAGCACGCTGTCGTCGATCGTTGTACCCGTGGGTGCGACGTCGAACGTGTACGTGTCGGGAGGCAGTGGGACGTAGGCCGTGCCATCGGTGAAGGGCAGGTCGGTGATTGCGGGCGTTTCGTCTCCGTTGACATAGACGTCCACGGCAGGCGCGTTCGGCGAGAGGTGCAGGACGCGAATCTCCGTGGTGGCCTCCGGCTCTCCAGTCGAACTGGACGCGTCGGAGTCGGAGTCGGAGTCGGAGTCCGACTCCGAGTCACTGTCGGCGTCGGAGTCGGACTCGGTGTCCGCCGTATCGGAGTCAGATTCGGTGTCGTCGCTGTCGGCGTCGCTGTCGGCATCGGATTCTTCGCCGGTGGTCGTCCCGGAGTCCGTCATGGACGTCGGGGTGGCCGTCGTCTCGGGGTCCGTCGTCAGGTCGTCGGAGCTGGTGGACGACGAGCTGTCGCCATCGGTGTCGGCGCTGGTGACGTCGTCACCGCAGGCGGTGATCGAAAGGGCGAGTAAGATCGGAAGAAGTTCTGGAGTCGTACGCAAACGCATGGAAGTCCTCGGCCGCCCAGCTGAAGGCAGGTCTGCCGGTTGTCAAATGACTGTTCAGAATTTGTCGATTGTTTGACCTGGATTGGGACAGCCGCGTGCGCGACGCCAGCAGTCGAAGGGATGACGTAAAGAACAGCATTGGGGCTCTCTGTCCCCATCTGTGCACCGTTTGCGGCGTCAGAATGTCGCAGCTCCGCATGGTCCCATGTCGAAGGTTTTTGTTCATAGTGTGTTTAGTGTTGAGGCGCGATACGATCGCGCATGGGCCTGATCGCTCCGACGCCGCCGCCCTACGACCCGCTCGCGTGGGATCGGCTGCCGCTCCCCGACAAGCTTCGCGCGGTATGCCGAGCGTGGGCGATGCAGGGCTATGGCACGCCAACGAGCGTATTCATCCTCTACGGGCTCAAGGTCGCGGCCTACGTCGGTGGTTGGATGGCGTTTTGCTCGCTGTCCCCGGAGCTGGGTGGGCCCTCGAGCATCGCGCGATGGTGGGCCCACCCGGTCGCCTTCGAGAAGGCGATCGTCTGGAGTCTGTTGTTCGAAGTCCTGGGGCTCGGCTGCGGCAGCGGACCGCTGACCGGTCGGTATCTGCCGCCGGTGGGCGGCTTCTTGTACTGGCTGCGGCCGGGCACGACCAAGCTCTCGCTGGTTCCGTCCATGCCTGTGCTGGGTGGCCATCGTCGAACGTGGCTCGACGTGCTCTCGTACGCGGGCCTTGTAGTGGCCGCGGTGCTGGCCCTGCTGGCGCCCGATCCTGCAATGGCGCAGTGGCTGCCGTTGATGGTCCTCGTACCGCTGCTTGGCGTGCTCGACAAGACGATCTTCCTCGCGGCGCGTGCCGAGCACTACTGGGTGACCATCGTGTGCTTCGTGATCTCACCGGCACCGATGGCCGCAGCGATGGCGGTCCAGCTCGCCCTGTGGTTCTTCGCCGGGGTCTCGAAGCTCAACCACCACTTCCCGACGGTCGTCTGCGTGATGACCTCGAACAGCCCGCTCACCGGCTTCGCCTGGTTCCGCAAGATGCTGTATCGAAGTTATCCCGACGACCTCAACCCTTCGACCTTTGCGGTCGTTGCGGGTCACTTCGGAACGGCGCTCGAACTCGCGGTACCGCTGGTGTTGCTCAGCGGGCAGGGCGGCACCGTGACGATCGTTGGGCTCGTCCTGATGGTGGCCCTGCATGGGTTCATCACCAGCAACGTGCCGATGGGGGTGCCCATCGAGTGGAACGTCATGGTGGTCTACGGCGCCTTCGTCTTGTTCTGGGCGCATCCGGATCTGCACCTGCTCGACGTGGGCCTGCCCGCCGGCGCGTTCCTGGTGACCATGCTGCTGGTGCTACCGATCGTCGGCAATCTCGTCCCGCGGGCGGTCTCCTTCTTGCTGTCGATGCGCTACTACGCGGGCAACTGGCCGTGTAGCGTGTGGCTGTTTCGCGACGAGAGCTGGACCAAGCTCGAGGCGCTGAAGAAGAGCGCGCCGTGGGTCTTCGATCAGCTCGGCGTGGTTTACGACCGCGCGACGTCGGTCGGATTGGTCGGCAAGGTCATCGCGTTTCGAGCGATGCATCTTCACGGCCGCTCCCTCGCCACGCTGGTACCGCGCGCGCTCGTAGGGGCCGGTGACTTCGAGCGCTTCTCGTGGCTCGACGGGGAGCTGGTCGCAGGCCTGGCGCTGGGATGGAATTTTGGGGACGGCCATCTCCACGACGAGCAGCTCTTGGCGGCTCTGCAGGCGCAGTGCGGCTTCGAGCCCGGTGAAGTCCGCTGCGTGTTCATCGAGTCGCAGCCTCTGCATCGTCAACGGCTGAGCTATCGCATTGCCGATGCGGCCGCCGGCGAGGTGGAGCGAGGTGAATTGTCGGTCGCCACGCTTCGCACGCTGCAGCCGTGGCAGGACGGCGCGCTCGGATAGTGTCCGCGGTCCGCCACGCCGTCTGCCTCGCTCTCGGGTCCGCGGGCGGCGTCGTGGAACGAAAGCCGCGGCACGTTCGGCTTTGCGTCGCAAATTTTCGGGCCGCCGGGCCGTAGGTCATGCTCGGACACGCGATGCTGCGCCGTCTTTCGATTCTTCCCGTGCTGTTGCTGCTCGGGTCACCGACCCCGGCGAGCGCAGCGGCGATGACGATGCATCAGGTGCGTCGGGGCGACACGCTGTGGGCGCTGGCGCGGTCTCGTGGCTGTACGGTCGAGCAGGTGCGCAAAGCCAACGACCTGCAGCCAGGGAGTCTTCGCGTGGGCATGACGCTGCGCCTGCCCACGTGCGCGCCCGTGAAGGCCCGCATGCATGTCGTGGTCTCCGGGGATACGCTCACGAAGATCGGCCGCCGTTACGGGGTCGACGTTGCGTCCCTGCGCGAGGCCAACGCGCTTCACTCGGACGTCATTCGCATCGGTCAGCGATTGACGGTTCCCGGCGGCGCACCGCCGAAGATACGCATGGTCGCCGGCCAGAGCGTCGGCGCCCCCCAGAAGGGCACGCTGAACGAGGGGGCACAGCTGCCTCGCAGCAAGGCGTACTACCGCCGCCGCATTCCCCGGACGTTTGCCGCAGCGCACGTCGTTGACCAAGTCACCCAGGCCGTCAATGCAGTCAAGGCAGCGCATCCCAAGGTGGGGCGGCTTGCGATTGGCGACCTTTCGGACGAAGACGGGGGACCCCTGTCGGGGCACCACTCCCATCAATCCGGTCGGGACGTCGACTTTGGCCTGTACTTCAAGACGCGGCCGGCGGGGTATCCCAAAGAGTTCGTCGCGGCCTCGAAGGGCACCCTCGACGTGGCAGCGATGTGGACGCTGATCGACACGATGTACGCCCAGTCGAAGAAGGCCGGAGGTCCGACCAAGATCTTCTTGGACTACGCGATTCAAAAGCAGATCGTTCGCTACGCCCGGGGCCAGAAGGTCTCGAACGCCAAGCTGAAGAAGATCTTCAGCTGTCCCGACGGTCGCTGGGCCAAGGGCCGGCTCGTGCAGCACCTGCGCAACCACCAGGACCATCTGCACGTGCGCTACGGTTGTCCGCCCAAGGACACCCGCTGCAAGGGGGGATGAAGCCGGCGGGAATGCGGCGCGGCGATGAGGCGTCGAGTGGCCGCCCATGCGTTTCGCTGCTGCATTTGCTCCTGTCCTCCTGACCGCCTGCGCCTCTTCCACGCCGGCCATCGAATTGAAGACCGCGCCCGTCGAGGCCGAGACCACTCCCGCGACTGATTGGGGGGGCCTCCTCGAGGCCGAAGCTGCGGCGCTGGTCGCCGAGATTCCCGATGCGGAGGTTCGACTCGTGGTCTTCGACCCGAACTCCGACGCGATGCTCGCAACCCATGGTCCGGTGAACGATGCGTCTCCGACGGGCTCGTCGATCAAGCCGCTCACGGTATATGCTGCGCTCGTCGCTGGACTCGACCCCGCGCTTTCGATCGACGCGAGCAATCCGGTCGCGATTGGGGAGATGACGATCGAGGACCACCGCAACAACGGTGTCCTCACGCTCGAGACCGCGATCGCACGCTCCTCGAACATCGCGATCGCACATGTGCTCGATGCGGTGCCGTGGACCGACGTCTATCCGTGGGTCGCCTCTTCGGTGGGGCTGCCAGAGGCCGCAGGGCTGAGTCGGTCCGAGGCCGTCGCGCAGCTGGGCGGGTTCACCACCACCGCCCCGCTGGCTCGAATGGTGCGTGCATATGCATCGATGGAATCCGCTGCGGACGCAGGAGGCCGTGTCCTGCAGATGCTCGTCGCAGCCGTTGGGCCGGATGGAACCGGGCACGGGGCCTGCGTCGAGGGGCTCTCGGTCCTCGGAAAGACCGGGACGGCGAGGTCCGAACGCGGCACGGAGGCGGTGTTCATTGGACGAGCATCGAACGGCGAACGAACGCTGTGGATCGGCGTTTCGGTGGGGACACGAGAGGCCGAGGTGTACGGCGGCACGGTGGCGGCATCCGCGTTCGCTCGGATTTCGGAGGCCGGACTCTCTTGAGGTGATGTCGAACTTGCGTCGTTCATCGCCGTCTTATGACGTGGTCTGTGATACCAACGTGCACGTCGGGGTCCTGGTTCGGTGGCCCCCGGCGTGGAGTCGATTGTGATGAGACGGTCTTTGTCGTGTGTTCCTGCTGCTCTTCTCTTAGCGTTGTCGGGGTGTTCCGAACCGTCCGCAGATGTGTCCTCGGAGGACACTGATACGGATGGTGGGGCGTCGGCAGGCAACGGGGAACCCACGGCGGGAACCATGGGATCCGATAGCGGGTCTTCGGGATCCGACGGTACGGATACGAGCGACGCTGGGACGGCCGAGTTCGAAGTGCGGGAGAGCGTCGAGCAGCTACACGTCACGTACGCGGAGCCGGGAACGTCGCTGACGGTGTTCGATGCCGATGGAGTCGAGGTCGCGACGGAAACGACCGATGACCTGGGCAGCTTGATCTTCCGACTGCTCCCGCCCGGAGAGGGGTACGTCATTCGAGAGACCGATGATGAGGGCGTGTATACGGCCCCGCTGCGGGTCATGTCGGTCGAAGGCAGCCTGCCGGACCCCTCGTTCTACAGCGATCAGGTGCTCGAGCCGGGGTACGGCTACATAGAGACCCGGGACGGGACGCGTCTTTCGATCTTCGTGTCGTTGCCAGGTCCACCCGAAGACGGACCCTATCCAACGCTCGTCAACTACTCAGGCTATTCACCGTCGAAGCCCGGAGCCCCGCTCGAACTGGGAGACCTGCCCGTCCAAGGGTTCTGCGAAGACTACCCGGTGTTGTGCGACGCGCCCGACCATCCTAGCGGTCTCATTGCGGGGGTCATGGGATTCGCCACCGTTGGGGTGAACATGCGCGGTACGGGGTGCTCAGGTGGGGCGTATGACTTCTTCGAGACGCTCCAGAACCTCGACGGCTATGACGTGGTGGAGACGGTTGCGGCCCAGCCCTGGGTGAAAGGGAACAAGGTCGGGATGGCAGGTCTGAGCTTCCCCGGCATTACGCAGACCTATGTTGCGGCGGAGCGGCCACCCAGCCTTGCGGCGATCACCCCGCTCTCGGTGATTGCAGCCGTGCAGTCCGTGTTGGTGCCCGGTGGCATTCTCAACGACGGATTTGCCGTGACGTGGGCGGATGAAGTCCTCGAGGGGGCGGAGCCCTACGGGCAAGGCTGGGAGGACGACGTCGTTGCTGCAGGAGATCCGTACTGCGACGAGAACCAGCTGCTGCACGGGCAGGCCGTCGACGTGATTGCGAAGGCGTACGACAACCCGTTCTACGAGCCCGAGGTTGCCGACCCTCTCAATCTCAACCTCAAGGTGCCCAACATCGACGTGCCGGTATTCCTGACGGGCCAGTGGCAAGACGAGCAGACCGGGCCCGGGTTTGCGGGCATGCTCGACAAGTTCGACAACGCCCCGCTGCTGCGGATGACGCTCCTCAATGGCCTGCACCCCGACGGTTACGCACCTCAAACGCTGGTCGAGTGGCACAACTTCCTGTCCTTCTACGTGAAGGAGGAAATCCCGGTCATCGACGACCAGCTCCGGGTGCTCGCCCCATTGATGTTCGAGGCCCTGCTCGGGGCGCAGATCGAGCTTCCGCCCGACCGCTTCGCCGACTACACCGACTTCGATGAGGCGCTCGCGGCCTATGAGGCGGAGCAGAGCCTGCGCATCATCTTCGAGAGCGGTGCCGCACCCGATGTGGCGGTCGGCGGTCCGCAAGGAACCTTCGATGCCACCTTCGACCAGTGGCCGCCCGGCAACACCGAGGCGCGGCGGTTCTATTTGCACGCCGACGGTTCGCTTCAGTCGCAGGCCCCCACGGAGGCGGTCTCCGCTTCTCAGTATGAGCACGACCCCGATGAGGGACAACGCACCGTGCTTGCGGCGGGGTCTGGGGAATGGGACCTCATGCCCGAGTACACCTGGGCGCTGCCCGACGAAGGACGAGGCATGGTCTTCGATACGCCGCCGTTCGAAGAAGACGTCGTCATGGTCGGCCACGGCAGCGCAGACCTGTGGATTCAGTCCACGGCCGACGACGCAGATCTCGAGGTTACGGTCAGCGAGATTCGCCCCGATGGCCAAGAGATGTACGTACAAAGCGGGTGGCTGCGTGCCAGTCTGCGGTCGCTTGCGCCCGATGCGACGGAGCTGCGCCCGGTGAAAAGCTACCTGGAGTCCGAGGCCTCGCCGCTCCCCGTGGGGGAGTGGACGCTGGCGAGGCTCGAGATCATGGCCTTTGGCCACGTGTTCCGCGAGGGGTCGAGCCTGCGCATTTCGATCGATACGCCGGGCGCCAGCCGAACGCGCTGGCGCTTCGACCTCAAGGATATGCCGGCGGGTACGATGCACATGGTTGCCCACGAGGCTGAGCATGCCTCCAGCATCGTGCTGCCCGTCGTGCCCGGCGTGGAGGTGCCGTCGGATCTGCCGCCGTGCCCCTCGCTCCGCGGTCAGCCGTGCCGACCCACCGCGCCGTACGTCAACACGCCCATGGAGTAGCGGCGACGTCGACCCGCCAGCGCGGGCCGTCGAGCCGCCGGAACGCGGTCGTCGCCGGGAGGAATCGCCCGATGACGTGCGCGTTCGTGCGTGTGTGCATCGAGGGTTCGGTCGTGACGAAGCTGCCGCCGCCGGCGAGGGCCATCGGGATGAGCAGCTGGTCGGCGAGGTGCTCGTCGATGGGAACTTCGGCCTCAAGGTAGCGTTGCATCTCTTCGGCCGCCTCGGTTGCGACGTCCTCGGCGCGCTTGCCCTTGCTGCCGATGCTCGAGACGACGGTGGTGCCCGCATCGTGCGTCGCGGCGAGCAGCAGCGCGTTGCCCGGCCCGTTGGCGACGACCTTGGTGGTTTTGCCCGCGGTGCGGGGCCAGCCGAGGGCGGTGTGCGCGGTGCCAAGCTCGCGACTGCCGATCTTGGTCGGCAGATTGGCGACCAGGGCGCGGCCGTCCACGCTGCGGGCCTTGCCTCGCTCGAGCCACGTTGCGGGCACGAGCGAACTGCGACGAAGCTCGGCACGCAATCGTCCGCCGCCCGCGGGATAGAAGCCGTGCTGCTCCAAGCAGAGCTCCGCTTCGACGCCCATTCGACGCACGGCGGGAAGGAAGGTGCGGTCGAGAAACTCGAACGTGGGCGCCATGGGGTTGTGCGTCCCGCCCTCGATGACCACGTCGGAGGGGTTCTCGGCGAGCACCAGAGGCCAGAGGATCGTCTGTAGGACCAGCGTCGTGGATCCCGCGGTGCCGATCGCAACCGCATGATCTCCGGGCTTCACCGGGCCCGGCTCGAACGAGAAGGCCATCGAGCCAAGAGAATCTCCGCGAAGCGTGGCGCCGCAGATGGACGCGGCCGCCCGGACGGCAGCGAGGTGCTGTCGACGCAGGCCGGGTTTGGATCGCTTGGCTCGCACGTTGCGAAACGTGACGGGCGTCTTCGTGATGATGGAGAGCGCGAGCGAGGTGCGGAGGATCTGACCTCCGCCCTCGCCCTGTGCTCCGTCGATGTCGATCGGATCGTTCATCAGCCCTTCACGCAGACCACCTGCTTGAGGGTATGTACCACCTCGACGAGGTCCTTCTGCGCCTCCATGACGGCGTCGATCGACTTGTAGGCCGCGGGGGTTTCATCGATCACCGCCGCGTCCTTGCGGCATTCGATTCCTTCGGTTGCCGCTGCGTGGTCTTCGACCGTGAACCGTCGCTTGGCCTCGGCGCGGGACATCGCCCGACCCGCACCGTGGCTGCAGGAGCAGAAGCTTTCCGGGTGGCCTTTTCCGCGCACGATGTACGAGCGCGTGCCCATGCTTCCGGGAATGATGCCGAGTTCTCCCATGCCGGCCCGCACGGCACCCTTGCGCGTGACCCACACGGTCTCGCCGTAGTGACGCTCGCGCGCGACGTAGTTGTGGTGACAGTTCACCGCCGCCAGGTCTGCGGTGAAAGGGCGCAGTCCCGGCGCCGCCTGGAGCGCGTCGAGCGTGGCGGCCATCATCAGCATCCGGTTGGTCCGAGCGAAGTCCTGGGCCCACTGGACCGCCTCGACGTAGTCATCGAAGTACTCCGAACCCTCGGCCAGGTACGCGAGGTTGTGATCGGGCAGGTGCACGAACCACCGCGCCATCTCTTCCTTGGCCCTCTCGATGAAGTACATGCCGATGCGGTTTCCGACCCCGCGCGAGCCGCTGTGCAGCATCACCCACACGCGCTCGGACTCGTCGAGGCACAGCTCGATGAAGTGGTTACCGGTACCGAGCGTGCCCAGGTGGCGCAGGTTGTTGCTCTTGGCAACCTTGGGGTGCTTGTCGACGATGGCCGAGAACCGCGGCTCGAGCGATGCCCACGCCGTGCCGACAGGCTTCGGGATTTTTCCCCAGGCGCCGCGGTCCTGGCGGGCACGACCGCTGCTCCGACCGTGCGGCACGGCCTTTTCGATCGCCGCGCGGATGTACCCGAGCGAGTCCGGCAGGTCGCTGGCGGTGAGGCTCGTGCGCGTCGCCATCATGCCGCAGCCAAGGTCCACGCCGACGGCGGCGGGGATGATCGCGCGGTGTGTGGGAATCACGCTGCCGATGGTCGCGCCCATGCCCCAGTGCACGTCGGGCATGGCGGCGACCCATTTGTGGATGAACGGCAGCTTCGCGATGTTCGCGAGCTGGCGCTTCGCGGCGTCTTCGACGGGCACGCCACGAGTCCAGCGCTTGACCGGGACCGAGCCCTCCACGTTGTCCACTTCGTACGGTTGCGTCGTCATGCCCGGAGAAAAAGCATGGATCGTGCAGGCCCATCGTATAAGTAATTTCAAGAGGTTAGATTGTCTCTGCTCTGCAAAGTAGATAAAATTGGATATAGAAAGATACACTTGTATCGTGTCGAAGAGGCTCGTCGTCTTGTCGATCATCGGCGCGACGCTGGACAAGGGCGTTGGTGCCAAGCGCTGGAACCGTTGGCGCCCGACCGTCGACCTGTGTCGACATGAGGACCTCGTCGTCGACCGCCTCGAGCTCTTTGTCTCGCCGCACTCGAAGCGACTCGCCGAGGTCGTCGTCGGTGACATCAACAGCGTGTCGCCCGAGACCGAGGTCCGGCAGCACGGGGTTGACTTCGACGACCCGTGGGATTTCGAGGAGGTCTACACGACCATGCTCGACGCGGTTCGGACGCTCGACTTCTCGCGCCGCGACGAAGAGGTGCTGGTCCACATCTCCACCGGTACCCACGTGATGCAGATCTGCTGGTACCTGTTGACCGAGGCGCGCTTCGTGCCGGGGCGTTTGCTACAGACCTCGCCGGGGCCCGGCCACGGAACGCCCGGACTGGCCCGCATCATCGACCTCGATCTGTCGAAATACGACGCGATTCGAGACCGCTTCACGACCCAACAGCGGGCCGACCTTTCGTTCCTCAAGGCGGGCATCGACACGCGCAACGCAGCGTTCAACGCCGTCATCGAGCAAGTTGAAACCGTGGCGATGCGCTCCCGGGCGCCGATGTTGCTGACGGGTCCGACGGGTGCCGGCAAGACCCAGCTCGCACGCCGTATTTTCACCCTGCAGCAGGAGCGAGGTCGCGTCGACGGACGGTTCGTCGAGGTCAACTGCGCGACGCTACGAGGGGATCAGGCGATGTCGATGCTCTTCGGGCATGAGCGAGGCGCGTTCACGGGGGCGGTGAAGGCTCGCGCAGGGGTGCTACGAGAGGCGAACGGCGGGGTCGTGTTCCTCGATGAAATTGGAGAGCTTGGACTCGACGAGCAGGCCATGCTTCTGCGCGCGATCGAGGACCGGCGCTTCATGCCGCTGGGGTCTGACACCGAGGTCCATAGCGCGTTTCAGCTGATCGCCGGCACCAACCGGGACCTGCGTGAAGATGTTCGGGCCGGCAAGTTCCGCGAAGACCTGCTCGCCCGCATCGACCTGTGGTCGTTCACGCTGCCGGGCCTCGCACAGCGTCGGGAGGACATCGTCCCCAACCTCGAGTTCGAACTCGATCGCTTTGCTGCCGTACACGGTCGCCGGCCGAGCTTCACCCCGGTCGCGCGAACGCGCTTCCTCGACTTTGCGACCTCGGACGAGGCGCACTGGCCGGGAAACTTTCGCGACTTCGCGGGCGCCGTAACGCGAATGGCTACGCTCGCGCCCGAGGGGCGCATCACGCCGGATGTCGTGCGCGAGGAGGTTGCGCGCCTCGAACGGCGGTGGACGATCGTGGACGAGGGCGCACCGTTTCCCCGCGTTCGCGCGGCGTTGGGGGAGGGGGCGGACGAACTCGACCGCTTCGACGCCGCGCAGCTGGAGGAGGTCCTCGCCGTGTGCGCGCGCTCGAGCTCCGCCTCGGCCGCCGGGCGGGCGCTCTTTGCCGCCTCGCGAGCGCGTCGACGCTCGACGAACGATGCCGACCGGCTGCGCAAGTACCTCGACAAGTTCGGGCTGCACTTCAGCGATCTCTAAAAACAGACGCGCTGCGGACCGGCATCGGTCTGAACCTCTTCGCATCGCATGCCCTCGGGGCACGCGAGTCCATCGCCGCAGTCGATCGCACAGACGCCGCGCTCGCTGGGAAGGCCAATGTCGAGGCAGATGGCGCGGCCTAGCTGGCCGGGGTCGTCCATGCAGCCGCTGGGGTCGTCGCCGGGTGGGCATTCGACGGTGCAGAATCCGTCTTCGCCCGAGGGAAACACGCAGTAGGGCTGGGGCGAGCACTCGTCGGGTGCACCACAGGCCGAGTAGACGGCGCCAGGCTCCTCTGGCTGAGCGCCCACCTCTTCAGTGTCGCCGCTCCCGGAGACCGGAACCTGACTGCCACATGCGGCCGCGAAGACCACCAAACCGACGAAAACGCTCCGCATCGCAGCTAGGACACGATTCGCCCGGCTTCGGGTTCCCCGTCGAGTGGACGTCATTCGGCTGGAATCGCGGCGGGTTGCCGGTCGCATCATGCTGGGTCTACGCTCATGGGGATGGCCGAACGCAACGTGGTCGAGATCGGCCGGAGTCCGGCGCCGCTGCCCGAGGGGGCTGCGCTGGGGTGGATCGTTCGCGTCGACGAACATGGTCTGTGGGTCGACACGCCTGAGAGTACCTCGGGCCCTCTGCTCGCGCTGAGTACTGTGCAGTTCACGCCCGAGGAACTCCAGGCCGCCATCGACGACCGACGCGGCGCGGTGCTGCTGTTTCTCGCCGGCAGTGGTCAGCCGGTGCTCATCGGGCTGCATCAGCCTGCGCCGGTGCTCGAGGCGAGGGTCGACCCAGCCGAAACGGCCGCCGTCGTCGACGGCAAGAAGGTGCGGCTGGAGGGCAAGGACGAGGTCGTGCTGCGGTGCGGAAAGTCCAGCATCACGCTGCGTCGCAACGGGCGCGTCGTGATCCGCGGCGTCCAGGTCGAGTCCCGCGCGTCGGGCCGTAACCGAATCAAGGGCGGAGCGGTCCTCATCAACTGATATACGGGGGCGCATGGCGGAACCGTCGGCCGACGCGATCCTCTGGGACGTGATCGAGGAGCATCTCGACGAGGCCGAGTACCTCGCCGAGAATTGGCGCGTGAACTTGGACTCGCCCGCGTACCTGCGCGACGAGTTCGAGCGCGGTCCGCAGGAGCGTCTCATCGCGCATGTCGACGGATTGGTCGTCGGTGGCGACCCGGTGCGGACCGACGTGCTCGAGCCCGCGCTCACCGATGAGGATGCGGATCCCTGGCGGGTCACGGCTGCTGCGCTCGCTCTGCTCGGTCACGGCTCGCGGCAGGTCTCCGAGCCGCTCTTCAACGAGCTCGACGCACTGCCCGAGACGGCGCGCGAAGGTGTCATCGAGGCCCTCGTGATGTCCGACCGGCCCGATGTGGACGTTCGCCTAACCGACGCGATTCGTCGCGGCGGAGCCACCGAACACCTCGTTGCGCTGGCTACGGTCGGCGGTCGGCGAGGGGTCGACCCGGGCAACCTCGTCGACGGCCTGCTCAAGGACGGCGATGCGGTGGCGCGCGCGGCCGCGGTGTCCATGCTCGGCTTTGGCGACCGTCGCTACGTCACGTGGGCGGAGCACTGCCTCGCCAAGCCCGAGCCGGAGCTTCAGCGAGCGGCTCTGCGGGCAGGCTTGATGCTGGGTTCCGGACTCGCGTGGCTGACCGCGGGACGCTGGGGGCTTGCCGAGGAGTCGCCCGACCGTGAGGCAATGGTGCTGCTGTGCTCTTTCGCGGAACCGATGATCATCGAGCGGCTCACGCGGACGCTCGAGGTCGAGGCGTCGCGTGGCGACGTGTTGTTCGCGCTGGGGTTCAGCGGTCGGGTCGCCGCGCTCGAAGCCATCGTGCCGTGGCTTGGCGATGAGACGGTCGGCCCGCTTGCAGGCGAGGCGTTTGCATCGATCACCGGCCTGCCGCTCGATGACGACGCGTACTGGGAAGACCGCGAAGACGACGACGTCGAAGACGAAGACCCCGACACGCTCGAAGACGACCTCGAAGAGGACGAGGACCCCGACGAGGACTTGTCGATCCGGTCCGATGAGGAGCTTCGGGTTCCCAAAGCGGATGCGATCGCGGGGTGGTGGGAGCAACACGCAGGTCGCTTCAACGCGAAGCAGCGCTACATCGCAGGCCGCCCGGCGGACCAGAGCGCGATCGAGCACGCCCTGCGGACGCAGCCGATGCGGCGCCACCACGCGCTGGCGTTCGAGTTGCTGGTGCGCAGTCGTGGCCAGGCCAACGTGCGGACGCGGTCGTTCACCCACGCTTCGAAAGCCGCGCTCGAGGCGCTCGCCTCCTTGCCGCGTCTCGACGGTAATCGCTCCTACGCAAACCTCGGCTGACGTCGGAAACGCGACGCGCTCTCGGTGTCTGACGAGTCGTGCGCCGACTCGCCGCTTCGCTGCCGCTGGGTGTTCTTCCGCTCATACTGACGGGGTGTCCGGGGGACGCCGCCACCGAGGCCGGCGGCACCGACGGCGTCGATACGATCTCCTCGGGCACCAGCAGTACGACGGCGTCGGAGGACGACTCGTCGACGTCTCCGGTGACCACCGCCGGGGATGCGTCGGGCACGACGAATGCAACCACCTCGACGGACACGACCGCAGCCTCCGCCACCACCGTCGGGTCGAGCGGCAGCGACGGCGACGGCAGTGGCTCGAGCGGGGGGGATGCCGTATGCGAGACGGTGCTCTGTGGCGACGCCGAGGTGTGTTGCGATGCGGCGCAGGAATGCGTGCTCGGAGCGTGCCTCGAGGCATGCGATTCGGGGGTTCGCTGCGGCGAGGCGCAAGACATCTGCTGCGGTGCGGGGCAGGTCTGCCTTGCAGACATGTGCGCGGACCCGACCGGCGCCTGTGTCGACTCGTTCGACTGCGATGGAGGCGAGTTTTGCGAGCCGACGCTCGACCAGTGCTTGCCGCAGTTCGACCCCGTCGACTGCGAGCTCATCCCGGAGTTCGAAGACGTCAGCGTCACGCTGGAGTGGAGCTACGAGGATGACGAGGTCATCTCGATCCCCGTCATCGCGGACATCGACGGCGATGGCACGCCCGAGGTGATCGTGAACATCACCCAGCAGGACGGCTTGAGCTGGCCCGGCGGCAACATCGTGGTGCTCGATGGCCAAACCGGGGCGGTGGAGCTCGAGATCCCGCACGACCCGGGCAACGGCATGTACGGCGCGCATGGGCGCTCGACTGTAGGCCTGACGGATGTCAGCGGTGACGGCCTGCCCGACATCGTCTACGCCGGGCGCCCGGTGGGGGGACTGTCGCCGATCCATGCCGTGTCGGCCGATGGCACGCTGCTGTGGACGTCGCACGACGCCGACGATGCCGAGGTGCGTTTCCAGGTCGAGAACGGCGCGCCTTCGTTCGCAAACTTCGACGACGACCCCGAAGCGGAGACCGTGTTCGGGGCGGCGATGCTCGACGACGACGGCCTCGTGGTGTGGAACCAGGGCGGCAACGGAGCCGCAGTGGGCACCAACAACGGATACACTGGGGGCATCTCAGCGCTCGTCGACCTGACCGGAGACGGCCATCCCGAGGTCGTCTCGGGGGTGCAGGCATGGTCGGTCGACTGGGTGGAAATGGGCGGGATGGACCCCATCGTCACGGTGGATCTGCTGTGGGACGCTGGGGGCTCGGATGGGTATCCCGCGATCGCGGACGTCGACCTCGACGGGACGCCCGAGGTCGTGCTCGTCGCCAACGGCCAGCTTCGCGTGCTCGAAGGGGACAGTGGCCTAGCGTGGTGCGGCGTCGACCCGACCGAAGCGATGTGTGACGTCAACCCGGGCTTGCGAGCAGCAGCCGTCAGCCTGCCCGGGGGCGGGCGCGGTGGACCGCCCACCGTCGCGGACTTCGACGGAGACGGTCGGCCCGAGCTGGCGGCGGCCGGCGGTGGTTCCTACACGGTGTACGACCTCTACCGCGAAGGGGAAGACGTTGTGGCGAGCCCAGGCATCATGCCCGCGCCGGGGGAAATCTATGCTCGGTGGTCTCGTACGACGCAGGACCAAAGCAGCAACGCGACCGGCAGCAGCGTCTTCGACTTCCAGGGCGACGGTGCGGCCGAGGTCGTCTATGCCGATGAGTGCTTCATGCGAGTCTACGACGGTGCCAGCGGGGACGTGCTCTTGGAGATCGAGAGCAGCAGCGCCACCATTCACGAGTATCCGCTGGTGGTCGACGTCGATGACGATGGCAACTCGGAGATCGTCGTGGTCGCGAACGATAGCGGCAACGACTGCTCGGGCGTCCCCGGCTACACGGAACGTCGCGGTGTGTTCATCTACGGCGACGCTTTCGACCAGTGGGTGGGAACCCGCCGCGTCTGGACATCGCACGCCTATCACGTCACCAACACGACGTCGGCGGGCAACGCCCCGGCGAGCGAAGACGACAACTGGACGCAGCCCGGTCTGAACAACTATCGCCAGAACGTACAGGGGGCGGGTGTGTTCAACGCGCCGGACCTCTCGGTCGACCTCGTGGCCGAACTCGGCATGTGCACCGAAGGCGCGCTCGAGGTCGTTGCGATGGTCCGGAACGCAGGCTCCCTCGGTGTGCCGGCCGGCATCGAGGTGAGTCTGTACGAGGGCACCGACGCCACGGGGGTGCTCGTCGGCACCGAATTCACGCCGGAGCCGCTCCTACCTGGTCAGCAAACACAGCTGGGCTGGGCGGTTCCCTTCGCCCAAGGCGACGCTGCGCTCGACTTCTTCGTCGCGGTCGACGGCGCCGACATCGTCGCCGGTACCGTCGACGAGTGCGACGAGTCGAACAACGACGCCCAGAGCCTCAGCGCCGAGTGCTTCTTCCCCGGCTGAGCTACTCTGAGGCCAGTGACAGCGTCTGAACCCGCCCCTCGTCCCGCGTGGCGTCGATGGCTTCGCCGGATTGGCCTCGGCTTCGCGGTCGTGGTCCTCGGCGTGGTGGGCTTCGGCCTTGCGGTCCTCATTGCGGGGTGGGAGGCGATCGGTACGGCCCCCACGGGTGCGCGTCTGCGTGCGATGCAGGCTTCGCCGCAGTGGGCCGACGGGGTGTTTCACAACCCGCAGCCCCTGTGGAACGACGAGTGGGGCATGGTCACCGAGGGACTTTCCCCACAGAGCCACCGCGTGCCCGAAGCTCCGCTGCCGGTCGTGCCGGTGGATGCCTCGCGGTTCGAGGCGCCGCCCGAGACCGGCCTGCGCGTGACCTGGCTGGGGCACTCGACGCTCATCATCGAAGTCGATGGCCATCGGTTCCTGACCGACCCGGTGTGGGGAGAGCGGACATCGCCGGTGTCCTGGCTGGGTCCGGAGCGTTGGTACGCACCTCCGCTGGCGCTCGATGACCTACCTCCGGTCGACGCGGTTCTCATCTCGCACGACCACTACGACCATCTCGACCATCCCACGATCGTCGCGCTGTCCGACGAAGAGACGGTTTTCGTCGCGCCGCTGGGCGTGGGGGCGCACCTGGAGTCCTGGGGCGTACCGGCCGAGCGCATCGAGGACGTGGATTGGTGGGATACGCGAGCATTCGGCGACCTGACGCTCACGGTCACGCCTGCCCGCCACGCGTCGGGACGTCAGGTGCTCGACCAAAACCGGACCCTCTGGGCCAGCTATTCGCTCGTGACTGCGAAGCACCGCGTCTACTTCGGCGGTGACACTGGACTGTTCCCCGGGATGCGCGAGATTGGCGAGAAGCTCGGGCCCTTCGACGTCACGATGCTCGAGGTGGGTGCCTACAGCCAGATGTGGCCAGACTGGCACCTCGGTCCAGAGCAGGCGGTGCAGGGCCATCAGATGCTCGCGGGCGAGGTGCTGCTTCCGATCCACTGGGGCCTCTTCAACCTGGCCAACCACGGGTGGACCGAGCCGATCGAACGGACGGTCGCTGCGGCTGAGGTCGCGGGTGTCACCATCGTCACGCCGAAGCCAGGAGAGAGCGTCGAGCCTTCGAACCCGCCGCCGATCGAGCGCTGGTGGCCCGATGTGCCGTGGCGCACAGTCGACGAATATCCGGTCGTAGCGACCAAGATGAACGCGGGCTGACGCGGATCGGCGTTGCTGCACGGCGACGGGCCGGCACACGGCTTGAAGGCCGCTGCTACTCTCCGGCGCCGTGGCGAAGATCCTCGTTCACCACCTGGAGACCTCCCGTTCGCACCGCGTCTTGTGGATGCTCGAAGAACTCGAGCTTCCGTACGAGATGAAGGTGCACAAGCGGGATCCGGTCACGATTCGCGCATCCAAGGACCTGCGCGCGATCCATCCGCTGGGTAAGGCGCCGATGCTCGATGTCGACGGCATCGTGCTCGCCGAGTCGGGCGCCATCCTCGAGTACTGCGTCGACGAGCTTGCACCGGGTCGCTTCAAGCCCGAGTCGGGCACCGAAGCCCACCGCCAGTTTCGCTACTGGATGCACTACGCTGAGGGCTCGCTCATGTCGCCGCTGCTGGTGCGCCTCGTCTTCGACAAGGTTCGCACCGCGCCGCTGCCTTTCTTCGTCAAGCCGATCGCCAAAGGGATCGTGAAGAAGGTCGAGACCAGCTTCATCGGACCCGAAGTCGAACTGCATGCCGGCTTCATCGAGCAGCATCTGGCCGCCAACGCCTTCTTCGCTGGCACCGAGTTCACCGCTGCCGACGTTCAAATGAGCTACCCCGTCGAGGCGCTCGTCGCCCGCGGCCGCGTGCAGACGCCGATGCCCAAGACCCGAGCATGGCTCGAAGCCATGCAGGCCCGCCCCGCCTACGCCCGCGCAATCGAAAAGGGCGGCCCCAACATGCTGTAGGAACCGCCCCTCCCGGCGCTGAAAGTGAACGCCTCCGTCAGGGGGCGTCGCCGCACCAGGGGAGGGTGAGCTCGTCGATGTACCAGCCGCGCTCGCTACCGGTGTTGGAGTCGATGGTGTCGTAGCCGAAGCGAAGTTGGCCGGACTGACCTTCGAACGCGCTGGTGTCGAGTTCGATGAGGTCCCAGGCGTCGCCAGTGCGCTCCGTGACCTCGAGGCAGAACGGGAACGCGTCGGTTTCGCTGCAGTCGACGAGCGTGGTCCAGGTATCGCCACCGTCGACGGACGCCTCGATCGTCTTGCCGTCGTAGGCGAGGCCGCCGTCGAAGAAGCCGCCTTCGTCGACGTGCCACGACTGGAATGTGAAGGTTGCTCCGAACTCGAAGACGGGACTGGTTGCCGACGAGGTCTCCTGATGGCTCGTGTCGCCGTAGGGCGAGACCAGGTTGCCGTCCGTCCCGAGGGCCGCACCCATCGAGAACGAGATTGCGGGCGAGCCGCTGGTATCCGCAGGTGCCGCGATGTAGCGACCCCAGTCGCCCGTCAACGTCCAGCCGGTGAACGCGTTGTCTTCCTCGAACGTCGAGAGTTCGACGATGGACTGGCAGTCTGGGCATTCGCCTGCGATGCAGTAGCCGCATCCGCCGGCGCCGGCCGGACATGCAGAGCAAGACTGGGTCCAGTTCGGCGGGTCGTTCGAAACGCAAACGCCAGAGGCGTTGCAGCTGTCCGCAACGACGCAGTCAGAGGCCGCGTCGTCGCCACAGGCTGAGCCTTCGTTCATCGGGATGACGCGGCAGTCGCCGTTGGGCGCACAGTCACCCTGGCCGCATGCGGAGTCGAACGCTGCACATTCGGTATCTTCTTCGCAGCCGCAGCGGGTGCCGAAGTTCACGTCGTCGATGAACCAGCCCTGCTCATCGCCACAGCAGTCGTCGAAGGTGTCGTAGACGAACTCGACCATGCCCGGGACGCCCACGAGTTTCTTGGGCACGGGCAGGAACACGTCGTCCCAGTCGTCGGGATCGCGCGTGGCCAGGGACTCCTCGCAGAAGGCGACACCGGCCGGGTCGGCTGCGCAGTCCACGATCACCGTCCACGTTTCGCCGCCGTCGACCGAAACCTGAACGACATGGTTGTCGGCCGGGACGTTCGCCCCCGTTGGGTTCCCTCCCTCGTCGACGTGCCAGGAGCGAAACTCGAGGAACTCGGGCAAAACCGTCACGGGAGATCGCAATGCGGATTGCTCCAGCTCTGCGCCGGGGTAGGGCTCGACGCGGTTTCCGTCCGAGCCTACGACGAACCCTTCGAACGCAACGGGGTGCTTCGAACCCGTTTCGGGTGCTTGGTACCAGAGCCCCCAGCTACCGCTGAGCGTCCATCCGTCGAGTGCTGCGTCGCCGGAGAACCCGTTCACCGAAGCAAAGGCTTCGCATCCTTCGCAGGCGCCTTCGTTGCAGGAGCAAAACCCCTCGCCGAGCGGGCACTCGGCACACGCGGAGCCGTTGGAGGCGAGGTTCGCCTCGCACGTCCCGAGGCCGTCACACGTATCGGCAGCGTTGCACTCGGACTCCGAAGCGTCGCCGCAGGGCGTGCCGGCTGGAAAGTCGACCGTCGAACACGTGCCGTCGACACAGGTGGCGTCGCTGCATTCGGGATCGACGACGCAGTCGGCATCTTCGATGCACTCCGCGGTACTCGTTCCCGCGTCATCGCTTCCGGTGCTGCTCGTGCCCTCAGGCTCGGGGACGCATTCGCACCCCGAAAACGAACCCGCTTCGCATTGCTGAGACCCGGTGGAGCCGTCTGGGCACGCGCATGGCTGCGTTGCACCCTCGACACATCCAGGCCCCGGACCGGTCGCGCCGGTCGTCTCGACGGCCTCCGCTTCGCAGACGCCCGCGCGGCACGTTTGGCCGTCGGCACACTGTTGGTCGGAAGAGCACTCGTCGAACTCGAGGCCGGACAAACAGGCCGTCAGGCCCGTCGCGGCGACGCCGAGAAGCGCGATTTTGGTGAGCTGACCCCGCACATAGAACATCGTTCCCATCACCCGCGCGCCGAGTCTGACTCAGTGCCGTGACGCGTGCCATGTGGTTTCCCGGGCGCGCCTGTGACTTTGGAGCGAGACCACATCAACCTACGCATGGAACCTAGAGGGACGTCTGCAATCCCTCACATGCTCGAATGTTACGGAAGTCCACGTTCCGTCGCATCGGTGATACTCGTTGGGCGGCCGCGGGGATGAGGCGCACGTCGTAGGACCCCGCCCGCTGTTGCGAGATGAGCGTCCGTACCAAGAGTCCGAGAGTCCTCTGCGCGGCACTGTGTCTTCCGCTCGTCGCAGTCCCTGGGGTGTCCCTGGCAGCCAGTCGGTCCGAGCCTGCGACCGTGGAGGCGCGCGATCCCGACTTGGAATCTCGCGCCGACGAGCACGCGGCTGCAGCCTCGGTCGCGTACGAGGCACGCGACTACGAAGGGGCGGTTCGAGAGTTCGAGGCGGCGTACGCCGTCGACCAGGATCCGAGCTTCCTCTTCAACATCGGGCGCGTGCACGAACAGGCCGGCAACCTCGCGGAGGCCATCGACTACTACAAGCGCTTCGTGCACGAGCCCGGCGTCGAGCTCGAGCACCGGACGCTCGCCAAGGAGCGCATCGTTGCGCTTCAGGAGATCCTCGAGACCACCGACGAGAACGCGAACGCCGTCGCTCCGCCGCCGCCGGAGCTGCTCGAGCCCCGAAACGAAGCGCCGGCGCCGGCTGGAAAGCAACCCGGCAACGGTCGTGGGTTGCTCATTGCAGGGGCCGCGGTTGGCGGTGTGGGCGTGCTGTCGCTCGTGGCCGGAGGCGTGTTCACGGCGCTCGCGCGTCGGGATGCGGAGCGAGTCGATACCGCGCCCGATGGCACGCGCCGTCGGGAGCTCGAAGACTCGGCGATTCGCAACGGCACCATCGGCGATGCCACGCTGATCACCGGTGGGGTGCTGCTTGCCGCGGGCCTGCCGATGGTCATCATCGGCGCCATCCGGCAGAAGCGGGCGCGCTCATCCGACACCGCGTGGATGATCGTGCCGCAGCGACGCGGTGTGCAGGTCCAGGTCCACTTCTAGGGCATCTGCAAACACGAAAAGGCGGTCTCTGCGAAGAGAACCGCCTTTTCTTGTGCCGAGCGAAGACTCAATCGCGACGACGCCGAAGGCCGGCGGCGAGCCCGAACAGAAGCAGGGCACCCAGAGGGCGGTCGTTTCCACTGGTGCAGCCGCACCCGTCGTCGGTGTCGTCCGCCCCACTGCCGATCGAATCCGAGACGCCGTCAGTATCGGAGTCGTTGGCCGTCGTGGCGCTTTCGGACGCGCTGTCGGACGTCTCCGAGTCGGAGTCCGAATCGGACTCGCTGGTGGTCTCGTCGGCACCGGAGTCGCTGCTGTCGCCAGCGCTGTCCCCGGTGGTCGACGTCGGTAGCTCGCCTTCCATGAAGTCGATCTCGATGTCGGGCAGGATCAGCGGCTCGGTCAACGGGTCTTCGCCGGTGCAGCTGACGTAGTCGTACGTGAACTGGGGCGTGAAGACGTACGCGTCGCCGTCGGGCGCGGCCTCGGAGCGCACCACGAACTCGATCTGCTGCGCGGCCGAGCTGCCGATGCTGCCTACGGGAATACCCGCTGCGAGCGCGGCGGAATCGACCGGGTCGCCGTTGGCGTCTCCGTCGCTGCCGTCGATGCTGAACGAGTCGAGCGCGAGCCCGGCGGGCAGCTCGGCCTGGAACACGAGGTCCGTCGCGTCGACGAGGCCCACGTTCTCCATGTCGACGGTGACCGTGGAGGTTTGGTCGACGACGAGCAGCGTGGGATCGGCGCCGGCTTCCGCACCCGTGAAGTCGGGCGCGTTGACCTCGATGCCGAACGCGACGACGGTCGGAATGTACGAGTCGTCCGCGGTCTGCGTACGGATGACGGCCTCGGTTTGGCCGTTGAACAGCTGGTTGTCGGCGGAGCTGACGGGCACGCGGGTGATGTCCCAGCCCTGGCGGCCGCCGACCACGTTCTGAGCCGCGATGGCGTCGTGGTTGGCGTCACCGGCCGTACCGGCGGTGTCGAGGTTTCCATCCGCGTCGTTGATCTGCGAGCAGAAGAAGTTGTTCTCGGGGTTGTTGGGTCCGGCGAGCGTGACGAAGTCGTCGCCTGCGCTCGGTGCGATGGCAAAGCTGTCGCCGTCGCGGTCGGCATCGCCTTCCATGGCGCTGACGACCGCGTAGCCGCCGAACTCGCCCTGCGGCGGCGTGCAGAAGCCGGAGAACTCGTAGTCCTCGGTCGAGTCTTCATCGACGAAGGAGCCGCCGACGAAGATCGTCAGGTTGCGGACGCGCTCGCCACCGGTGCGGTAGGCGACCACCAGCGTCCAGCCGGCGGTGTTGAGTTCGTCGATGAGCGAGTCTTGCGTGGCCGGAACGCCCGAGGTCGCGTAGAAACCCGCGCCGTGCTCGATGACGAAGTCGGTGACTTCGGCAGAGCGCATGTAGTTGTTGACCGCGAAGCCTTCCGCACTGACCTCAGCGAGCGTGAGGCCGGTGGCGGGGTCGGGCGAGACCGTGATGCTGTCGCCTCCGAACGAGAGCGTCACGTCGCTGTCGAGATCGCCGGTGACATCTTCGGTGCCATAGAATGTACTGCCACCCCAGATGAGCTCGGCGTACAGAACGATCGTGTTGTCGCCGGGCAGAATGAGCTCGGCGTCGGAGCCGTTGAGCGTCCAGTCGTTGGTCGTGCCCGTGCCCCAGGGGTTGGCGGGGCTTGCCGGGAAGTCATCGACGAGCGCACCGTTGAGCGTCAGGAACGTGCCAATGGAGTCTTCAGTGCCCGGCCCATTGAGGTCGAGCGCCTTGCTCAAGCCCAGCGTGTTCCCCGTCGCGACGATGTTGCCCGCTGCGGTTTCCCGAAAGCGAAGCTCGGACGCATGGGCCGCCGTGCTGAGCGAACCCACGGCCAAACAAGTCAAAATACGAACGCACCCCTTCATGTGGCACAGTGTGAGGGATCCTCGGCCTTCGTTTCTGTGAGCCGCCCCGACGAACCGCAAAAATCGCGGCGTGAGCCTGGGGTGGGGCCGCTAGTCTACGCATCGATGACACGCACCTTCGCTGCCAGCCCTGCGGCAACATCCGCGCGCGAACTCGTCGAGGCGCTGCAGGCCCGCTTCGTGGATCGACTTCAGACAATCCCTGGTGCCGACCGGTTTTCGGCCGTGGAGTGGCTGCGGGACGATGGGCGGCACGGGGGCGGAAGCCGCTTCGAAGCGCCCACCGGTGGCCCGTTCGACCGTGGATCGGTGAATGTCTCTCAAGTCCACTACGACGACCTGCCCGACCGCAAGCTCGCGTCGGCGACCGCGCTCTCGACGATCATCCACCCGACGAATCCGCGCGCGCCCTCGGTGCACGTGCACATCAGCTGGACGGCAATGCGGTCTGGATCCGCGTACTGGCGGGTCATGGCGGATCTCAATCCCTCCGTGCAGCTCGACGAAGACAAGGCCCGTTTCGACACCCTCGTGGCCGAGGTCGCCGGCGACCACGCAAAGAGCGGGATCGAGCAGGGCGAGCGGTACTTCTGGATCCCCGCCCTCGAGCGGCATCGCGGTGTGTCTCACTTCTATCTGGAGGGTCATGACAGCGGGGATTTCGAGGCGGACCGCGGCTACGCCCAACGCTTCGGGGAGGCCGTGCTCGACGGCTACGTCGAGATCCTGCGACACGCGGTCGAACGCACGCCGACCGACGATGATGCGGCGGTGCAGCGCGCCTATCACACCCTCTATCTGTTTCAGGTGCTCACACTCGACCGTGGCACGACCTCGGGGCTGCTCGTGCACGACCAAAACGACGTCGGCATTCTCGGTTCGCTACCCTCGACCGTCGATGCGACCTTGCTACGCGGCTGGGCGGAGTCCGTGCCCGCGCTCCAAAGGCCTCTCGTGCACGCGTTGGCCGACGCGCTCGGCGGCGCTGCGGATGCGGACGTCACCGAAGACCGCAAGCGCGAGCTCGCAGCCGTGGTGCGCGCACACTACAAGGCCAACCCAGAGGCGCTGAAACTTCAGGCCTCCGGCGCCGTGATCCCGACCACTGTCGACAACCACGGCTCGGCGCGCTGACGAAGCGAGTGGCGGTGGCGTGCGACTCTTCTTCGCGCGATGACGGGCGCGCCCCAAGACGGAGATTGGGGGCGCCGGAGCCGAGAGTCCGTCGCCGAACTCGAGCGGAAGAACGACGCGTTTCGACGTGACCTCGACCTCACCCTCAGCACTGCCTACCGGTGGAACCTCGACGCGGAGTCCATCCGCTTCGATACGCCATCAGGGACGCTGAACGTGCCCATCGTGTGCGTCGGCTCCGTCAGCGGGGTTGCGGGGACCTCGATCAGGCGCCGTTGCGGTGTGTCGGAGCACGTGACTTCGACGCGTGACCCTCGATGACCGGCGAAGAGCCCCAAGCGGTGTGCCAGGGGCCCTTCGCCGACGTGTTCGTTGCGGGCGACGCCGAGTACGACCTCATGACGGCCGCGCCAGGGCTGACGTGCGATGAACTCGTCGTCGACCCGTGTGATTCGAGGGAGTACGAAACCCTCAGAACGGCGCGTAGGTGCCGGTAGCCTCGGGCAACAGGGTCCACCGTGCTTCGGCCGAGGGCCCTTCGGCCTTGGCGCCACGCGGTGGCATCTGACCCGAGTTGCCGTAGAGCCAGAGCACGAGGTTCGAGCGGCTGCCTTGGGTGATCGGGTGCGTGGCGTGGGGCACCGGACCTCGGTGAATGGCGGCGACACCGGGCTCGAAGTGAAGCGGCGACACGGCCCCGGTCGTGGGGTCGAGGAAGTCCACCTGCGAGCCCTCATAGGTTTCGTCGGGCAGGTTCATGTTGATGTTCAGCGTCACCGAGGAGGCGTCCGTGTGCGGCTGTAGCGATGCATCTGTGTTCGGCTCGTAGCGGATCGAGAAGCCGAAGGTCTGCGCGTCGTACCCGAAGACCTCGGGGAAAAGCAGGCGCGCGACCGGCCGCATGACGCGTTGGGTCAGCGCCGCGTACAGGCCCTGGAAGCCCGGAGCGGCGAGGTAGCCTTCCGAGCGAGGGTCTAGCATCGCGCCGCCGCGGTTGAGCGCGATGCCGTAGGGCGGGCGCAGCGGGATGTTCGCGTCGGCGACCTGGTCCATGTACGCCCGGAGCGCGGCGAGGCGTTCGTGGTCGAAAAACTGGGCGACATACACGCCGGGGCAGTGTTCGGTCCAAAGCTCGCGAACGGCGCCCTCGGTCGAGGGATCATCCCAGGCGGCTGCGACCGCGTCGCGAAGCGCGGGGGCAAGCAACGTCAGCGGGGCCGGCAGCGACGGGACG
This sequence comes from uncultured Nannocystaceae bacterium, assembly GCA_964432695.1. GTDB lineage: Bacteria > Myxococcota_A > Polyangia > Nannocystales > Nannocystaceae > CAJXVA01. Next base: position 2,229 of record CAYSPB010000043.1, on the reverse strand, counting down.
TTGCTCTGCGACTCCCATTGTTGCCAGGCTTCGGCAAGCAAAGCTCTGTTTTCGTTCCAGAATCGGGAGACCGAGGGCGCGCGACGGAGCATGGCCTCCCGGGCAGGCAGGTCGAGAGCGCGGGCTTGAACGAGTGCGTTGGCGGACATGACGGGTTCCTTCGTGTTGGCCCGCTCAAGCTATGCCGCGACGGCCAGCGGCCAACGGTGTCGTTCGCTGAAACGCTTTCAACCAGCGCTTGAAAGCGGGAGTCCGCAGTCTCGGTGAGGCCGGCGCGCGATCGGCTTCGAGAGGTGCGCTCTACAGCAGGCCCTGCTCGACGAATGACGTGGCGGTGTCGAGGATCGTCGTCTCGATCGGCATGTATTCGATGCCGAGCGCTTCGCGAGACTTGGCATTCGCCAGCGTGCGCTCGACGCCCAGGTTGCGGCGCAAGAAGTCCCAGCTCAGCCGTTTGTCGAACAGCGCGAGGCCGTACATCGCGAAGTTGGGCATCTGTCGCGTGGGCACCTTGTGCTTGGGATAGGCCGGGCGAAGGACGTCCGCCATTTCACGCAGCCACATGCCGCGGTTCGAGAGGATGTGACGGCCGGTCGCGTCGGGGCGGCGTAGCGCTTCGAGATGCGCCTTGGCGACGTCTCGAACGTCGACGACCGAGAAGCGGAACCTGGGGGCGAGCGGGAATTTGCCGCTCAGCAGGTCGTGCAGGATGTTCGGCGACGAGCGGATGTGGCTCTTGATGAAGACCGGCCCAAACACGAGCCCGGGGTTGATCGTCACGACGTCGTAGCTGCCGGACTCGGCGCGGCGCCAGGCTTCTCGCTCCGCCAGCTTCTTCGATAGCGGGTACGGGGCGTTGTGCACGGTGGCCGACTCGTTCCAATCGTCTTCGGTATGGACGTGCGATACGGGCAGCGCGTCGTCGATGACTGCAGCGATCGAGGAGGTCACGACCACGCGCTTCACTTCAGGCGCGGCGTCGATCGAGTCGAACACGTTCTTCGTACCCTGGACCGCGACGTCGACGATGTCTCGTTGGGGGTCGTCCGCGCGCAGCCGCACGGCGGAAGCGGCATGGATGACGCCGCGGCACTCCTTCACCGCGTCGTCGAACGCGCCGGGCTTCATGAGGTCGGCTGCGACCAGCTCGAGCTTGTCAGCGCCTCGCAGCGCCCGCAGGTGCGCCGTCTTTACGTCGTCCTGGGGGTTGCGAACGGTCGCGCGGACTTCGTAGCCCTCGTCGAGCAAGAGCTGGACGATATGGCTGGCGATGTATCCCGAGCCTCCGGTCACCAGCACGCGCTGGCCCGGCCCCACGACGGACGCTTTGGTCATGCCCAGCAGTGTGCCCCAACCGTGCAGGGGCTGCTGCGGACTACCGCGGCCGGGGCTGCACGCACACCACGTTCGCGATCTCTTCTTCGAGCCAGGCCGAGGAGCGACGCGTGCGGGTATCGTGCACGTAAATCGAGTCTTCGAACTTCGCGCGCTGCCGCGTCCAGTACGCGCCGCTCTTGATCGCGCCACCCCGCTGAATCTCCCGGGCCTCGCCACGCGTAGGCAGCTTCCAGCCACCGACGCCGTCGACGCTCAACCCGGCGCAGTGTGCTTTGGCGTCGGTCCACGAGGTTTCGTCGGTCTGCTCGGCGACGACGAAGTTCTCGCGGGACTTCTTCACGCGGTTGCTCGAGATGGCGGCGCGCAGCCGGGGCGCGGCGCGTTCGGCCCGCTTCTGTGCGGCGGCGGAAAGGGGCTTGGGTGGCGCCGGCTCTCGCTTGGGGCGAGGCTCGGGCTGAGCCTCCGGCTCCGGCTGCGGTTCCGGCGAAGCCGTTGGCGCCGTGCCGTCGGGGGTCGCGTCGGTGGCCGGCTTCGCTGCTTCGTCTGCAGCAGGTGCTTCGCCCGTCGGGGGCACCGCGTTGGCGGGTTCGGCCGGTGAAGGGTCTGCCGGTGCTTCTGGCTCTGGCTCTGGCTCTGGCTTGGCCGCGTCCGCTGGCGTGCCGTCTCCGGAGGCTTGCGCGGCGCCCATACGGGCAGCAGCGGCCGCCGCCGAAGACGGTGGCGGGCCTTCCTCGGCGTGCTCTTGCTTGCCGCCCGATGCGACCAGGACGCCGAGGCAGAGGACGGCGAGCAGCGCGATGGGGACCGTCAACGGCGAGCTGGCCTTCGGGCCCGGGTTGGGGACGAAGCGGAGCCAGCGACGGCGGGGAAACTCGCGAGTGAGAGGAGTCA
>CAYSPB010000042.1:0-30587 GCA_964432695.1 uncultured Nannocystaceae bacterium | reverse complement strand
CGTCGACGTGTTTTTGGTACTGCACGCGCTCGCCCACTTCGCACTCTCGGGACACGCACACTACGAGTTCACCCCGCCCGTGGAGACGATCACCGTGTTTGGAGCGGGTGTCGTCGGCGCGCTCGATCTGATGCTGCTTCGTCGATGGCGCCCGAAGACAAAGGACTCAGAGAATGAGCCTTTCCCATAATCGCGATTCCGAGAAGCCGTCCGTTTTCTGCCGTCAAGCGCCGGAGAGTGCGCACACGCCCACGTCTTGCCAGGCAGGGTGAGGCGCGGGGTCCTCGTCGTAGAACGGCTGACAGGTCTGCCCGGGCGCGCACGGAGAGTCGTCGCCGACCGTGCAGTAAGCCGAGCAACACCCCGACGACATCGTGCAGTCGGACACGAACTTCGCATCCATACAGGTCAAACCTGGATCACAGACGAACGGAATCTCGCAAGGGTCGCCGGCCGCACCGCCTCTACCTGACGCGTCGGGCAAGCAGCGGAAGGTGTAGCCATCCCCCGAGCGACAGGCTTGTCCCTCGGGGCAGTCGCTGCCACGCGGGTCACATGCGAGGAAGCACCACATACCAATCGATGCATCTCCGGGGATGTTGCAGAAGGCGTCTGGGTCTTCGCACGTGGGGCTGGAAGAGTCACCGGTGCAATACGCGACGCAGTGCCCTTCCCCCGTCGACGGGTCGATATCCCAGCATGTAGCGCCTGCTGGGCAATCATCGAGGCCGCTGCCGATGCCGTCGATGGCGACACAGGTCTGACCGAGCTCAACGGGGTCGTCGACCACCGGGAAGCAGCCCCACGCGAAGCCCGGACTACCCGGGCCACTCTCGTTGTAGACGATACATTTGTAGCCGCGTGGGCAGTCCTGTTGAAGAATGTCGCACGCCTGCCCTTCCTCGAAGTCGGGGAACATGCCGCTCGAACCACTGTCGGAACTCGTGCTGTCGTCGGCGCCTGCAGTACCCGTGGTGCCCGTCGACGCGTCCGAGGTTGTGGTGACCAACGGTCCCTCGCCGCCCGTCGACGACGTCGCATCGCTCGTCGCTCCCCCACCGCCGGCGTTGCTCGGCACCGGATCGGTCGGCCCACAGGCCAACGGCAATAGAAGTACAGACCACCGTCGAAAGCTCACTCTCCTAACTATACTTTCTATTGTCCACCTTGAGGACCGGATTCTAGGCAGTCAACGACGTACTCGTCCGCAGACGAACGGCTGCTCAGCCGACGATGCCTCTACGGTTGCCGAGCCAGCGAAGGGCCTGCTGCCCGGTTCATATCCTCCACTGCGCTGGCTCCGACTCGTGCCGCGGCCGCCTACAGCCTCGGGTTTGGTCGGATGCTCTCCGGCGCGAGGCTGCATGGCTCACCGCTGACGTCTATTCCTCTACGGGAACTTCGGTGATCTCGTAGATCGAGGTCGTTCCGCTGACCTCATTCGTCACGATCAGCAGCGGGTTGTCGGTCGGGCTGTCGTCGGCCGACACAAAAAGCATTCCCTCGGGTGCGAGATCGTCCGCGGTCCCGGCTTCTGCGTCGCCCGAGAAGTCGCGTGGGTTCACGTAGCTGTGAAACACCGGTGCGGCCGGATCGGAGACGTCCCAGGTCATGAAGCCGCCGATCCGCTCCAAGCCCGCGAACACGTAGGGCGTGCCGAATGCGGTGCCCACCGTCACCCCTTCAGGCTCGGGACCCTTGTTGTCGCTGCGGCTCTCGAACGAGTCGTTCTCATCGTTGTTGGCGTTGAAGTCGTCGGGGAACGCCGCAGCCGTGACCTGCTCGATCTCGTCGCCGCTGTCCCAGACGAGCGCGCCGGCTGCGTCGAAGATCGAGACGGAACGCGAGCCGAAGCAGTACAGCTCATCGTAGTCCCCATCCATGTCGGTGTCGCCGTTCGCGAGCGTGATGGTGAGGCGGCCGAACGCTTCGTCCTGCTGGAGTTCGGCCGCATCGGGGAACGCGACGGGATCGAGGGCGATGTCGGCGAGGCGGTCTTCCTCTTCGAAACCGTCGTACTCCCGGCCGTCCCCCTCGTTGGCGGTCACGATGAAGGTTTCGCCTCCGACCTCGAACGCGGCAATCGCATCAGGCATACGCATCCCGAGCACCGGACCGGTGCGAAGGTCGATCGCCTCGTCGCGGTCGCTGGGGTCGAGCGCGACGACGCTGTGGTCCTGGAACCCGAGCCCAACGACGTCGGTGACCGTGCCCGCAGCGACGTCGACGATTGCCAGCGCGTTGTTCTCCTGCAGGCTCACCCAAGCGGTTTGCCCGTCGGGCGCCACCGCAACGTACTCGGGCTCGAGGTCCTGCGCGATACTGGCCCCTGGACCGAAGACTCGCGTGCTGGCATCGATGTCCGCCATGGTCAGTGCCGTGAAGTCGGCCGTGGTGACATCGCTGGCGTCCACGTCGGCAACGCCGCCGCTGACGTCGATGATGCTGATCGAGCCTTCGGGATCGACTTGCCCCGCTTCGTATCCTTCAGGCTCGCCTTCGTTGGCCACGAATACGGTGGTGCCATCGGGGCCGAACGTGACCATGTCGGGAAGGGCTCCCACGGTGACGCCACCCAGCTCAGTCCCGTCCGTGTCGAAGAACAGGACCTGGCCGTCGCTAACGTCGGCGCCAGCCGGAAACGCCGCCGCCACCACGCCATCGGCCACCGCGACCGAGGTCGGGCCGCTGAGGTCGGGATCGTCGGTTCCGAGCGTCTGTACGAACGCAGGCGCGGTGGGGTCGGAGAGATCGAGGACGTCGATCGAGTCGGTATTGCCGTTGGTGACGAACAGGCTCTGGCTGATTGGGTCGAACGCCGCGATTTCCGCGGCGCCCTCGTCGAAGATGTCTGCCAGCGGCTCGGGAGCGTAGCGACCAATCCGGGTGATTTCGATCGTGGTTTCGACCGTTGCGCCGGTGGTCGTGCTGCTCGCGTCGTCGCTCGTCGAGGTGGAGTCGTCCGCGTCGGTGGTCGAGGAGGACTCGTTCCCGGGGTCCGGCTCGGTGGTCGGCACCACGGTCGTCTCGCTCGAGCCCGCAGGGCCGGCCGTGCTCGTCGTATCCGGGTCCATCGGGATCGGGTTCACCATCGTGGTCGATGCGTCTGCACCGTCGGTGTCGGTATCGGCGGCGGTGCCGTCCCCGCAACCGGGAAGCATCAACGCGAGCAACGTGGGGAGAAGAAGAGAGGATCGCTCGAAGGAGGAAGCCATCGCGCGCGCATCAAAGGACCTGCCCTTGACGCCAAGGTCTCGCGCAGACACCAGTTCGGCGAAAGCGAGGTGACGTCTGTGCAACCAGCAATCCCCGTAGCTCGGTCGATTCCTGGGAACCCTGGCGCCATCGCGGTGTCGGGATAGCCATGGGCCCGGGTTGGAGACTTCTGCTGCTGTCTGTGCTCGCCGTCGGTGTGAACTGCACCCAGGTCGGACCCGATCCGAGGGCGGGCGAAGCCACGGAGACCGCCGAGTTCGTCGAGGTTGACGGACCAGCCGAGGCACCGCTCAGCCTCACCGCCACCGACGGGACGGGGCTGAAGCTGGTCGCCCTTGACGTGAAATCCGCCGTTCAGGCGCCTCTGGCCCTCACGGAGCTCCACCTCACCTTCGAAAACCCGCGCGACCGGGTCATCGCCGGTCAGTTCACGATCGACCTGCCCGCCGGCGCTGGTCTGTCGCGGTTCGCAATGAAGATCGACGGGCGTTGGCAAGAAGGCGAGGTGCTCGAAAAACAGCGAGCCCGCAAGATCTACGACGAGTTCTTGCACCGCAGGGTCGACCCCGCGCTTCTCCAAAAACAGGCGGGCAACCGTTTCAGCGCGAAGGTTTTTCCGATCCCCGCCCGAGGCCGCAAGGAGCTCATCATCAGCTACACGGAGATACTCGAGGGCGCCCAAGCCCCCTACCGGCTGCCGCTTCGGGGCTTGCCCAAACTGGATCGCTTCGACGCCACGATTCACGTCGACGAGCCCGACGGTGAGGGTGGCCTGCGACACCGCGTGATCGAGCGTCATGAGACGGGCTTCGAGCCCCGGGGCGACCTGCGCGTGCGCACCGAGGGGACGCCGCAAACGGTGGCGCTGCGCGGCGACGCCGGCGTGCTGGTGCGGACCGTGGTCCCCGGGATCGTTGCCCAGGCCCCGCTGCCCTCGCTGACGATCGCGTTCGATAGCAGCGCGTCACGATCGGCGGGATACAGCACGCGCGTCCGCCACTTGGCCGACGTCGTGGCGGAACTCGCTGCCGCGCAGCCCCAGCTTGCGCTCCGGGTCGTCGCGTTCGACCAGTCCGTGGAGACCGTCTTCGAGGGCTCGGCGAGCACCTTTGGGCCACCTGCGATCGAGTCTCTGCTCGGCCGACGGGCGCTGGGTGCATCGAACCTCGAAGGGCTCTTCGAAGCCCTCGCCCAAGGCCCGGCGCCTACGCGACTGCTCGTGTTCTCCGATGGGGTGGCCACGGCGGGCGATCGAAGCCTTGCCGGGCTCGGCGCGCGGCTCGACGCACTCGGTGAGCGCGGTCTCCAGCGCATGGACGCCGTGCTCGACGGCCGTGGAGGCGATGCCGGCGTGATGAAGGCCCTCGTCAGCGAGCACCTTCCACGAGCCGGCATGGTCGCGCGAGACGACCACCGGCCCACCAGCGTTCTTCGCCGCCTGCGACGTCCCGTCCTCCGCGACATCGCGGTCGACGTCGAGGGTGCGCAGCGAGTGTGGCCGGCCTCGCTCTCCGGTGTTCAGCCCGGCGATGCGATCCTGCTGTACGCCATCGACGCACCGAAGGGCAACGTCACCGTCGAGCTTCGAGGCGGACACGAAGGCACGGTGGACGTCGACCCCGTGCGGGTCCCCGGTCCGCTCATCGAACGCGCGCTCGCCACCGCGAAGATCGAAGCACTCACCCTCGACCACAGCGCGGCCGAGGGCAAAGACGAGAAGGCACGACTGGCCGAGCGCATCACGAAGCAGTCCGAGGACTGGCGCATCGTCTCAGACTTCACCGCCATGCTGGTGCTCGAGACCGACGCGGACTACCAGCGCTACGATATCGACCGCGACGCAGCCCTCGACATCCTGACCGTCGGCAAAGCCGGCGCGACGATCGAAGCAGCCTCGCGAGCGCGCCCGGAACCCGAGAACGATGACGAGGCGGGCGGGACCGGAAAGGCGAAGTCGGGCCTGTACGCGATGAAAGGCCCCGCCGACGGCGAAGGCCGGATGGGGCGTCAAGAGAGCGTTCTCGGCATGATTCAGGAAGAGTCCGGGCACTTCCTGGCCTCCCCATACGGCGCCGCGTTCGCGGTGGGTAACGAAGGCGAAGATGTTTGGGGTGGCCTGACGGGCACGGAGGTCGGCGAAGCGTTCGGCGTCGGCGGTCTTGGGCTCGTCGGCTCCGGTGGCGGCGGCGGCGGCGTTGCCGAAGGCGCCTCGATCGGTCTTGGGCAGGGCTATGGCACGTTCAGCCGGGGCCATCGTGTCCCTAAGGTGGCCGTCGGCCGGGTTCGCGCCAGCAGGGGCATCGACGGCGACATCATTCGGCGCATCATCCGTGCCCACATCAACGAAGTCCGTCGCTGCTACAACCTCGTCCTCGAAGCGCGTCCGAACGCCCGCGCCGACGTGAAGCTCGCCCTCTCGATTGGCCCGAATGGCAAAGTCCTCACGGTCGACAGCGGGTCGTCGCGGGGCCTGTCGAAGTCGGGACACCAGTGCATCGAGGGTGCAGTCCGCCGCTGGAAGTTCCCCAAGCCCCGCGAGGGTGCTCAGGTCGACGCCAAGGGGACGCTTACGCTGCGGCCACTGACGCCGCGCCCCCGAAGGTCGAGCACTGCAGTGCGCGACAGACCCGCCCGCTACAACGTCCGCAGCCACCCGCAGTCGATCGCTCAAATCGATGCAGAGAACACTTCGCCGTATACGGGCCGGATGAAGACGGTCATGGATGCGTTGGCCAGCGGTGATGCGACGGCCGCCCTGCAAACCGCTTCGGCGTGGCAGCGCGAGGCTCCCACCGACCTCGTCGCGCTGCTCGCCCTCGGAGAGGCGCTCACAGCCGTCGGGCAAACCGGCGACGCCGCACGAGCCTACGGCTCCATCATCGACTTGAATTCCACCGATGCGCCGATGCTGCGGTACGCGTCGCAGCGCTTGACCGCGCTGACTGGACACGACGCGCTAGCGCTCGACGCCGCCCGGGAGGCGCGGGCGCAGCGACCCGATCACCCCTCCAGCCATCGAACGCTCGCGTACGCGCTCGCGGCCACGGGCGACTACCACGAAGCCATCGAGGTGCTGTCGGAAGGCGCGCAAGAGCACTACCCGTCTCGATACCGCGAGGTCCAAACGGTCTTCCGCGACGACGGCGGCATCATCGGTGCGATGTGGCTGGCGACGCACCCCAAGCGGAAGGCCGCCATCGTGGATGCAGTGCAGGACGCTGGGTTCGCCGTGGCCAAGGGCGCCGCAACCCACTTCGTCCTGACGTGGGAGACCGACGCCAACGACGTGGACCTGCACGTCTACGACGGAAAGGGCTACCACGCCGACTATCGCGTCCGAGGGTTGAAATCCGGCGGCCACCTCTACGCCGATGTCACCGACGGCTACGGCCCCGAATCGTTCACCATCCCCAAGGCCCCCTCTGCGTACCCATACCGCCTCGACGTCGACTACTACCGACAAGGACCCATGGGCTACGGACTCGGTGCGGTACACGTCATCGACCGGACCGACGGAGTCTCGATGAAGCTGGTTCCGTTCATTCTCATGAACCCTGACGGTCGCGTCCGCGTGCACACCGTCGAGCGTCCCCTCGAGACGTGAGCGGCTGGCAGCGCGGGCACCAGTACGTGCTTCGCGCCAGATCCCCGAGCTCGCTCCGTTCGACCGGGGTCTTGCATCGCAGACAGGGTGCGGCCCGTCGCCGATACACCCAGTATCGCTCGACGCCCTCGGGATGCCGCGCGGCCTTGTGGCGGGCCGTGCTCGAACGCCAACCGGGGATCGTGTTGGCCCGCATCAGCTCCGCAGCACAAGCGTAGATGTCGGCCCACTGCTCCTGCGTAATCTCGCCGCTGGGCGTATGCGGATGAATGCCGCACAGGAACAAGACCTCAGACTTGTAGACGTTGCCAATCCCGGCCACGACCCGCTGGTCCGTGATCACTTCGGCGACCGTGAACTCTGGGCGGGCCATCGATCGACGAACGGCGCGCGGTAGGTCGAAGTCGTCGGCGAGAATGTCCGGCCCGAGCTGCTCGAGCACGCGGCGCAGCCGTGGATCGTCGACCCGTACCAGGCGCGCGAACGCAGCCTTGAAGCACACGAACGCGTCTTGCCCCACCCCGAGGATCGCCACCGCCGTAGAGGGCGGGTACGTTCGGCCCGCCCCGCCGGGGAATGCACGCCAGCGCCCCTTCATGCCCAGATGGACGTGAAGGACCCGACGCGACTCCACGTGCACGAACATGTGCTTGCCGTGCGCTTCGATACGCTCCACGTGCTTGCCCGTCATCGACGGAATGGGTCCGTGTTCTCGCAGCTCGAGTCGAGACAACGGCTTGCCAACCAAGTGGGGCCGCAGTCGCGCCGCGACCTTGAAGATGCTGTCGCCCTCAGGCATCGACTCAGCGCCGCGTCGAAGTCTTCTTCGCGACTTTCTTCTTCGAGGCCTTCTTCTTCGCGGCCGTTTTCTTCGCGCCTGACTTCGTCCCAGCCCGTGCGGCCTCGTAGATCGCGATGAAGTCGTCGACGCCGACCTTTGCGATCGTCTGCCCGACTACGTCGAGTGGCAGGTCATCGAGCGACTTGAAACGCACGCAAGACTTGCCCATGTCGAGCTTCTTGCCGGCCGCAGCGAACGCCTTGCGAAACCAGGATTCCACCTCCCGATTGCCGTACACCCCCATCAAGTACAGGGACATGTGCCGCTTCTGAGAGGCAAGCGCCGCAATGCCCAGCGGCTGCCCGTTGTAGGTGTTCGGATATCTCGACAGCGGGATGCCGTACCCGATCATCCCGTGCTGCATCGACTCCCGAAATCCCTTCGGCAGGTTCTTGCGGATGACCGCACGCACCGCCGCGAGCGCCTTCCTGCGGTCAGCAGGCAGCGAGTCCAAGTACTGCTTCACCGTCGGCGCGTCAATGCTGACCATCGCCGCTACCGTAGCAGCATCACGTTCCGTTGAAGAGAAGGCACGCCACCATCGCTTGGGTACGCGGCGGCGCTGCCCGCTCCTCGCACGGCAGCGCCCCCAGATGCAGCCACGAGACCTTGCGCGCGCAGGCCGGCCGCGACGTCATGCTCGGCTCCGCGTCGCGGTCGCCCCTCCAGCGCAGCGCATGGGGGTCGAGCTGCCCGCAGTCGCCAGTGATCGACGCCAGCAGCGGCTCGCATGTCCTCTCGAGCACGCGATCGTGCCACAGCGTCTCCCCGAGCAAGTCCTCGATCCCGCTCTCCAGTCCATGGACGACGTCGGGCGCGTGATCACCGTAGTCCGAGACGTAGTGCTCGACCCCACCGATCACCAACGCAGAGCGGACCGTGAATTGATCGGTGACCGGGCGACGAGAGTGGTCGCGCGCCTCGAAGTAGCCCCGGTGGGAGTATATGCCGCACACAACCCGACCAACGCCACTCGCACGGAACGAGCAGACGCCCCCGGCAGCAGAAAGTTCCCACCGAAGCGCCCACTCGGTCGCCTGAAGGCTGCGTCACCGCCCAAAAACGAACGCTTCGGCCACGTTCACCACGCTGCAAGCGCGAGACTCCACGAGGTCCTAGGGGTGGCGGACGCGGACACCGACAATGGCGCCTACGGACATGGTCGGGACTCGCGGAGCCTCCACGATGACTGCGTGAAACACCGCGATCAACGGACCGCGCTTAAAAAGCACACGGTCAGACTCTCCCTGCTCGGCGTTGTCGCCGCTGGGCTCTGTCCACTTTTTGCTTGTGCCAGTACTACGGAGGAGCCGGAGTCGACCGCGCCGATGGGGTCGTCTGGCCCTGACGGCGCACCGGACGCTGGCCCAGGTCCAGATGTTGAGCCCGGAGCGGACACATCGTCCTCGGGCGGTATGGAGAGCGAAGTTCTTCGGATTGCGCTTTTGGGCGATACGACATTCCCAGAGGGGATTGCTGCCCACGCTGATACCGGTGAGCTTTTCGTGGGTGGCCTCGGAAATGGAGATATCCAGAGGATCGTCGACGGCCAACCCGAGTATTTCAAGACAGCCCACGAAGACGGCCTCTACGAAGTCGTGGGCATGGCCGTCGACTCCCCCCGGAACCGGCTGTGGGTCGCGAGCACGAGCTTGTTCGATCCTCAAATACCGCCAGACCTGGTTGTGTTTGACATCGAAAGCGGCGAACGTCTCGGTCGATTCACAATTCCACAAGACGGTGCACCGCACCTCCTCAACGACGTCGCCGTCGATGGTTCGGGCGACGCCTACGTCACTGATTCGTTGGCGAGCGTCGTATGGACGGTCGACTCAGCGCTGACGGAGGTCAGTGAGTTTGCCAGCGACCCTGAGTTTTCACTCGAAGAAGGGGTACCAAGCCTCAACGGTATCGCGGTAACGCCAGACGATCGCTTTGTTCTAGCCACAGTCGGCAATCCGGCGGGAGGCGCCCTCTTCCGCATCTCGGTGACCGATGGATCAGTAACACGGATCGAGACCCCGGCGAGTTTTGAGGGTTTCGATGGAATGGAGTTCGCCCCAGACGGCACGCTGATTGGGATCGGCCCCATCGACCCTATTAGCCGGATGACGTTCGACTCTGAGTATCTCGAAGCCTCCGAGGAGGTCTTGCCTCCTCCGCAAGGGTCCCTGGACTTCCCGACGACAGTTGCGCTCGTCGAAGGTCGAGCATGGATCGTGAGCAGCCAGATCGACCACTTGTTCCAAACACCGGGCGAAGACATGGACCCTGGCCCTCCCATGCTGCCATTCGAGATCGTGGGAATCAGCCTCGAGAGCCTCTAAGTCGCGGTGGCTGCCGTACCCGTTCAACGGCACAGCACGCCATCCGTCTTCACCAGCCCTCGGCGCAACACTTGAGGCTGGGTCACCGACGTCCGAGACTCAATCACGGCGGCGCCGCAGGAGGCCGGCGCCGAACAGGAGTGAGAACAGGCCGAGACCGGGCGCGTCACCGCCCGATGCCGCCACCGTGCAGCCTCCTCCGCCACCACCCGCAGCGCCGGGGTCAGCATCGGTGTCCGCGTCGCCTCCGTCGTCGCCGTCGGCAGCGGTTCCGACTTCGCCTTCGTCGTCGCCGTCGGTTTCGGCACCGCCCGCGGTGGTTCCCTCATCACCGTCGCCGGTCTCGTTCGCATCGGTCTCGCCCGAGCCGCTCTCTTCGGGCTCGACGCCCACGCCGATGTTGACCCCCGGCGAGGTTCCGACGTTACCCGACCAGTCTTCGGCCGTGGCGGAGAGCGTGTACTGGCCTTCGGGGAAGTCGGCCTCCACGACGAAGTCGGGGCCGCTCACCCGTCCGGCCTCTTCACCGTTGACGAGCAAGCGCACCTCTTTGATCGGCCACGCGTCCTCTACGTCGATTGCGATCTCGACGCTTGCCGACGTTCCGTCGAAGGGCGTCTGATTCGCGGGCGACACGATGGTCACCACCGGCGCCTCCGTGTCGGGCGCCTCTTCATACGAGGGACCGCAGGTCGAGGCGGGCCCCGTGGTCGCCTGCCCGCAGCCGTTGCCCCACGAAACCGAGCTGTCGAGCGGATCGACGGCATAGTTGCCGCAGTACTCCGTTGGATTCCAGAGACCGTCGTCGTCGTAGCAAGGCGACAGGTCGATACCGGAGTTCTCCTCGAGCCAGTCGAGGAAGAACGGCGTCTGCATGTAGTTGCTCGGCACCGGCGTGCCACAGTCGCCGCTACCCGAAGAAAGCATGCCCAGGTTCCGCCAGCTGTCGTCGCTGAGCTGAACCATGATCGGTCCACCCGAGTCGCCTTGGCACGGCCCGTCGACGCGGGTGGTTGGGTCGGATGGATCCCAGTACTCGATCACCGACGTGTCGTAGCGCTTCGTCCCCGCCCCGAAGTCATCGCCGGGATCTTCGGTCGCGCCGGGATTGCTGTTTCCGAAGCCGACCACAGCGACGCGATCTTGACCCGTGAAGATCTCCGACATCTCGCAGCCCTGCGGAATGGGCGTGAGGGGAAGATCCACTTCCTGACCGAGCACGCAGAACGCGGCATCGATGGCGTTCGTGGGAATCGCCCCGTTGTTCGAACCTGGATACTCGGGATGGCTCACGCAGAAGTCGATGGGAACGCTCGCCACGGGGGAGCCGAACGACTCACCGAATCGAGCCGCGTTCGGGGTGCCGCCCTCGAGGCAGTGGGCCGCGGTGGTGATCAGTCGCGGATGGACGAGCGTGGCGGTGCAGATCGAGAAGTTCCCGATCGAGACGACCATCGGCCACTGACAGGTGTCCGCCTCGATTCCGCTGAAGATGTGCGTGGTCGGATCGGCTTGCTCGCCCGCCGAAATCGCGTCGCCGGCATGGGCAGCATGCGGGACGATGAACGCGAGGAATGTGGCGGCGGAGAGGGAAAGGCGAGCCAACATGGCTGCGAAAGCTATCTCCAAGGCTGCCAAATCGCAACGGCTCGATAGCAGGTTAAGCCTGCAAACCTGTCTCCGAACCAGCGCGGCCCCCGTTCGAGAAGCGAGGCATTCTACTCCACCTACGGCGTCGCAGGGGGCGCCGGCGGCTGCGAAGGGGCGAAGCCAGCGCCGCACGTTCATGTAACCCAAGGCACGAACTGGAGGCGCATCGAAATGATCTGGATCGAGCTCCAACCTTCCGTTTCGCGAGCGCGTTTTTTTCTCGAGCGGCCGCGTCAGAAATCCCAGAGCCGCCGGAGAGGGACTCGATGTGAAGACGAAATCTCCTCTCTCCTCGACCTTCAGCACCTTCCTCGCCACCCTCGGCCTCTTCGTCACGTTCGTGCCTGGGCCCGCCGCCGCCGCGGAGCTGACCTACTGCCAAGAGCACGGCCACGGCGCGAATGGTTGCAGCGACCAATTCGAAAACGGGGGCTACTGCGTCGAGAACAACGAGATCGGAAACACGGGCTACATCTGCTCGGAAGACGACCCGAACGAGAACAGCGGACTCATCGGCAGCGACGAGGTCCTCGACACCGCAGACCCGGTCATCATTCGGACGGTCGAAGGTGACGACGAACCTGGCACCACGGTCCCCTCGGAGCCGATCCGCAGCGAAGACAGCCTGTTCTAGGCAGCCGAGCAACAGCCCTGCCGGAGCCCCGCCGCAGTGTTAGCGTCCGGCCCTCGTGCTGGACGGCTCTGGGACGGCGTGGGCTCTGGCTCCGCTTCTGCTCATCGCGTGCGGAACGCCTGCACCCGACCCGACATCCGCCGAGCCTCCTCGCGCGGACCTCGAAGGCGCATGGGTCGGGTGCGTCGACCGAACCGCTGCCAACACCTGCGTTTTCGACCCCGAGCAGCCGCTTACGCTGTGGGTCGCATCCGACCCGAGGAGCGAACCGCACCTGCTCGTGAACGGTGTGGAGCTCTCGGTGGACGCGACGACGCTCCGGCACGGGCGTCGATGGTCGTTGCAACCCGACGCCACCTGGCGCGTGGTCCTCGTCTCATCGAAGACCGGGTCGGCAACGTTTCGGCTCACGCCGGCACCCCCCGTGGCCAAGGCACTCGCAGCCGCAGACGCACATCGACGCGACGGTCGACTCGACGAAGCACGAGCCGCGCTGGACGCGACGTGGCAGACACTGACGAGATCAGAACGAGTCGACGGGCTCGAACTCCGTGGCGACATTGCCTTTATGCGCGGGGACATCGCTCGAGCGCGCGAGGCCTACGTCGAGGGGGCTACGCTGGCGTCGAACGCAGGGCGACGACGTCGCGCGAGCACGATGGCGCAGCGGGTCGTCTACATCTGCACGGCACTCGAGCCCGATGAAACGTGCGCACAACGCTGGCTCGACGCCGATGGGCCATGGGTCGCCGCAGACCCCGAGCAAACGCTCTTTCACGACTACTACCAGGCGCTGTTCGACGTGCAGCGACGGGACCGGCGCGCCGCGCATCGTGGTCTTGCAACGGTCCTCGACCGATCCGAGCTGTTCGGACTCGACGCGGTTCATGCAGGCGCGCTGATCGAAGCCATGCTGCTGGCGAGCGAGGTCGGCGACTGGACGACCACGGCGAGGCTGCGGGAGCGCGCCGAGGCACTGGGCGCTGGGCTGAGTCCACCGCTTCGGGCCACCGTTCATAACGCAGTGGGCTGGAGCCTCGTGCTCGCGCGTGCCCGCGGACGTCGCGATCTCCCGCCCGCGAGGCCATCGCTGATGCAGGCGCTCGCCCTCGCCGAGGAACCGACCAGCGCGGCGCCCCGCCTACGGACCACGACCCGACTCAACCTCGCCTACGACGCCCTTCTGCGCTCGGACGAGGAGGGCGCCCGACGGTGGCTTGCCGAGCTCGACGAAGGGGAGCAGCTGCACGACGACGAACGACTCTGGGCCGCGCTGCTCCGCGCTCGACTCGACCTCCTGCGTGGTCGGCTCGAGCGGGCCGGCGCTGCGTACGAGGCCCTCGCCCGAGAGGCCCGCGCGCTGGACGAGCCAGAACTTGCCTGGCATGCATTGATCGGCTCGGCCGACGTCTTCGCACAACGCGGGGATCCGGACGCGGCACTCCGCCAGCATCGCAGCGCCGAGTTGCTGCTAGAGCGTGAGCTGCCAAAGATCGCCCTAGGCGCCGGCCGGGCTCAGTACCTCGAAGAGCGTGCTCGCGGCAGTCGGCAGCACGTCGAACTGCTGCTCGACCAAGGCGACGTCGAGCAAGCGCTCTGCACCGCCCGACTTTCGCGCAGTCGCGACCTCCGGGTCCTCGCATCGAGCCGCGTGAACACGGCCGATGCAGCCGATGCGCTCCGGCGATACCGCGAAGGGCTGACGCGCATCGAAGCCGAGCGCGAGGCCGCATGGATGCTGCCCTCGGATCAGGCCGAAACCCGCTTCGCCGAACTCCAGGCGCAACGACGAGCACTCCGCACGACCCTCGACCGTGCCGTCTTCGCCACGACCACGGCGGTGCAAAGCTGCGAAGGTTTGCCGACCCAAGCCCCCGGCGAGCTCTCGCTGTACTTCTGGGAGCGCGCCACGGGTTGGGTCGTATTCGCGTCGGGCGACGACGGCACGTCGATGCACGCGCTCGGTCCTCGCCCGAGTGGAGCCCTGGATGCGTGGCTGCTCACGCCCCTCGAAGCACGTCTGCAGGACGCGACTGGACTGCGCATCGTGGCGTCGGGCGACCTGCAGGCGGTACGATTCGAGGCGCTGCGCGCCCCCGCAACGCCCGAAGTCCCGCTAGGGACGCGCATCCCCGTGCGCTATGGGCTCGACGTACCCACCGACGTCCGCACGCGAAGCGACGATGGCGACGTCCTCGTGGTAGCGCCACCGAGCAACCTGGCCAATGCCGCTGCAGAACTCGAAGCAGTGCGAACAGCCTACCGAGATGTGCCGAAAACGGTGCGCGTCTTGGCTGACGAAGATGCCACCGCGGCTGCCGTCCGAGATGCGTTGCCAAGCGCAGCGATCGCCCACTTCGTGGGGCATGCGACCTCGGAAGACCAAGGTTGGGGCGGGGGATTCAACCTCGCAAGCAATGAACGGCTGCGCGTACCCGATGTGCTCGCGCTCGCCGGAGTCCCCCGACTCACCGTGCTCGCGGGATGCGAAACAGGACGCGTGGAGCACGTTGGCACGGTCGGCGGCATGAGCCTCGCCCACGCCTTCATCGTTGCCGGGTCGGAGGTCGTCCTTGCCGCCGACACCCGTATTTCGGACACGACGACCGCACGCCTCGCCGAGGCGCTGCACGACGCACTGAAAACCGGAACGCCCGCAGACCGCGCATTGTCTGTTGCCCATGCAACACTCGTCTCGAACGGAGTCGAACCGCCCCCGCTTCGGGCCTGGAGCCGCTGAAGCGACGTAAGATCTGCGAAGGTGTCAGATCTCGCCGGCTCGACGTAGAGGGCTATGCATGCGCGCCCTCCACGGTGTTCTCGCTCTCGCGTCGGCCCTCTCGTTCCTTTGCGGCTGCGATGGCACGAGCACGGAACCCGCGGGTGCACACCGAACGCGAAAGACCGCCGCGCTCGGGTTGCCCGCCGGGCTGAGCCCGCTGCCCACGCCGACCGTTCGCCACCGCTATGTGGCGCTCATGCCGATCGACGTCGGGTGTCCCACCGTCGATGGCTGGACCGGCCGACCCCTCTTCCGCCTGACCGCGCCGGCGCGCGCGGCCTGGGACACGCTCGCAGATCTAGACACCGAGATGCCGCCGGTACTGGCCCGCTTCTGCGTCTACATGGCCCAGTCTCCCACACCAACCGCAGCTCCGACGGTGCCTGGGGCGGTCCGCGTCGACCCCGACTTCTCGATCGTCAGTCCGCAGGCACCCTCGATGAGCGTGCCGCAGGCGCGTGCGGAAGAGTGGCTGAGTCAGGTGGGTGCGACCCCCAACACCGCGACCGCAACGGGGCCAACACCGTACTCGGGCGACCCAGACGGGCTGCCCTACGTTGCGATCGTCGACACCGCTGACTCGACGCCTCCGGGCGTGGCCGCCGGCAGCAGCATCCCCAGCGGCTGGGCGTTCCGGCATCAGCACGGACTGAGCATGGCCGCGCTCATCGATGCGACGCGTTGCCCTCTTGGCGAGCCCACCTGCCTCGCCCGACAGTTCCGGGCGCAGGCGTTTCCGTTCGCGGGTTCGGACACGCTGCCCGACCCCGTGGCATCGGGTGGACAGTGGGCAAGCCTAGGCTCGTTGGCCTCCGCCGTGGGCGAGTCGCTGGCCGGCTGGCGGACGCGGCCGGACGCAGAGCATGCGCCGTTGGTCCTCAACCTGAGCGTCGGCTGGGATCCAATCCACGGAACGGTCACCGCAGGGCACGAATCGCTCCTCGACCCGACTTCGCCGGATCCCTCGGTGCCCGCAACGGTTCAAGCGGTGCACAGCGCGCTCGCGTGGGCATCGTGTCAGGGCGTCGTGACGGTGGCTGCGGCAGGGAATGCGCGCGGCGGGGACTGTTCGGAGACCGGTGCACTCGCACCCGCCAGCTGGGAGTCGCTCCCGCCGGTGTCCGCCTCCACGTGCGCTTCGATCGCCGGGCCTTGGGCACTCGCGGACGACGCCGTACCGCTGGCCTACGGCGTCGGCGGCATCACAACGAGCGGCGACCCGATTGCGAACGCACGCCCCGGCAGCCTTCCCGCACGCGTCCTGTACGCGCATCAGGGCGCCGCACCCTCAGGCGGTGGATACACCGAAGCCTGGACCGGCACGTCCGTCGCAACCGCTGCCATGTCGGCACTGGTCGCGACGGTGGCCAGTCACACGTCCGAGATCGAGGTCGAGACAATCGTGAGTGCCATCGACGCCACCGGAACCCCGCTCGCAGTGGACTCGGGCTGGCTGCAGGATGAGGTGGGCGAAACGCGACGGCTTTCGTTCGACGAGGCGCTCGGCGATGCGCTCGGTTGGTCGGGGCCCTACGCCTCGACGGGCGGCGGCCACGTCGAGGCCTCCGTGATCCAAGCGCTCGCATCCCAACCCATGCCCACCCCGAGCGCGAACGTGGTTCAGCTCTCCGCGGGCGCGTCGGCGGCAACGTGCAGCGGCTTGACCGTCACCCCGGCCACCGCGACCGGCAGCGAGCCCATTCCTCCGGCCAACGCCGAAACCGACGAGCTCCGCCCTCAACCCCACGTACCAATCTGCCCAACGTGCCCCGTGGCGAACCAGAAGCGGATCACGGGGAGCTCGACCGGGAGCCCGTCCACCGCCCCCGACTTTGCCCTCTACATCGACGTCGACCCCAGCTACGACCCGACGAAAATCTCCCAAGCCACCCTCGCATTCAGCGACCGATCCACCGCGACGGGATTGCAGCTGAGCCTCCCACCGAGCAACCTGGGAATGGCGACCTCCACCGTGAACCTCACGAACGTGCGGTTGCCCGACGGCACGAGTGTGAGCGACTGGCTCGACGGCCATCCGGGTGTGAGTGAAGGACGCATCGACTTCGCGATCGACCTCGGGCGCGGGCCACAGCCCATCCGACAGGTCATCGACGTCATCCACTAGGAGAAACGCTGCATGTCGACGGTGCTATTTTCGGGCATCGCGACGGTGACGCCCGAGGAAATCCGAGAAGCGTGTGACGGCAACCGTGCAGGACTGGCGCGGCTGGTCGACCTCGTCCTCCCGGTGCTGCGCGTCGAAGTGGCGGTGGCGCTGCAGCGGCGCGGTCGGCTGCGCAATCGCGACGGACGGCAAGAGGTGGATGACTTCGTGCAGGACATTCTCGTTCACCTGCTCTCGAACCGCGGCAAGGTCCTGCGCCGATGGGACCCAACACGCGGCCGCTCCCTGCCCAGCTTCGTGCGACTGGTCGCCCGCCACCGCGTGGCCCGGGCGCTGGAGGGCTTTCGCGGGAACCCCTGGAACAGCGACCCGACCGAACACGACGAACTCGATGCCGGCGACAGCAGCCCATCGCGGCGGGTGGAGTCCCGCGTGCATCTCAACTCCGTCCTCGACCGGCTTCATGGACAACTCAATGAACGGGGCGCGCGGTTGTTCCACTTGCTGTACGTCGAGCAGCGCTCGGTCGCCGAGGTCTGCGAGCTCGAGAGCATGAGCCGTGCCGCACTCGATCAGTGGAACGCTCGACTCCGCAAGACCGCACGCCGCTTGGCAAACGAGGAGGTCGCATGACCGACGAAGATCTTCTGGCACGACTGGGAACGCTGCAGCGCAAGCGCGAGAACGACCTCGAAGCCCTCGAGGCGGTCGCTCGCGGCACGCTCGAGCCGGAGCAGTTGGTTCGCAACCGAGTGAAGGACGGAGAGGATGAGGCCGCGGCACGGGCCTTGGCCGCCGCTCTTCAGCCCGACACCGACGTGGAGCGCTGGCACGCCGTCGCCGCCGACGCCCTCGAGATACGAACGCTGGATCCCGATGCATCGACAGAGCCCAAAACGGCCGCGCCTCCGCGACGCTCGAACGCGGTCTGGATCGGCGCGGGCGTGCTGCTATTGGTAGCCGCACTGGCCTTGCTATGGTTCGGACGCACCGCCGCGCCTCAGAGCGCGCTGCCGACATACGAGGTGGTCGTGCGCAACGAGACCGTACGGCCCGAACGCGGTGAGTCCGCCGGCTCGAGCGTGCAGGTGTATCGGGCGGACAGCCGCATCTCCTGGATCGTTCGGCCCTCCACGGAGGTCGAAGGACCCATCTCCATCGCGTTGGTACTCCGAGGAGAGGACGGCACGACCCGTCTGGTGGCGCCCCCTCTGTCCGCCATCGAGACCTCCGCGCACGGCGTCATCGCGGTGCGTGGCCGATTCGACGAGGTGGTCCAGGCGACCGAAGGCACGTGGTCGATCGCGTTCGTCGTGGGTCGAGAACTGCCTCGCGACCTGGACGCGCTCGACGACGGCGGACCCTGGCAACGCACCGCGCCGATGACCGTCGAGCTTCGCGCCGACTGAGGCTCACTCCTCCACGTCTTCGGGCGATGCGACAGGATCGGCGTAGGTGGCCCGGAGCGCGGCGATCTCGTCGACTTCGGGGTCATCCAGTTCGTCGGCAGCCGAAGCCGCCCATGCCGCCATGTTCGACGCGACCACTCCCGCGCCGTCGGTGTTGCCCCCGTCGATCATGCTGCCGATCACGATCAGCGCCTTCGCATAGCCGACCACGGCATCGGCCTTACGCAGGACATGGGCGTCCTCGACGACGAGGTCCTGAATCTGCACCGTGCGCTGGTCCATGTGCACGTCTCCAGTGAGCGGGTCCGTGTACTCGATGTGCGCCGAGATGCTGACGCGATCGGTGATCAGGCTCGGCTCGCACGCGGAGATGACCCGGTGGAACGTCATCGTGTCGTTCGGTCCGAGGTGCTGGGGCTCCACCTCTGCAGGGTCCGAGCTGCACTCCTCGCCGTGAAAGCTCTTGATGCCGAAGTACCAAGGCACCCTGAGCTTCGTGCGAACGTTGCGTGCCACCACCATCGTGTTCGCGAGGAAGCGCTGGTCGAGCATGTGTTCGGCTTCTTCCTCGCTGTCGATGAACACGTAGGCGCCCTTGCCTGCGTCGGTGACCGCGTCCATGAGCTCGTGCTTGTAGACGCCGGGTGAACCGACTCCAACGCCGAGCAGATATGTTCCTTCGCCGTCACTGTCGGAGGCCTCGCTCGCGATCAGATCGAGGTCGGTCACGCCCGCGTTCGCGCCACCATCGCTGATCAACACGACGCGGTGATCCTCCCTGGATATGGTGGGCATTTGCGAGCTGGTACCCCGCAACCAGACCGCCGTGCAGGATCGTGCTTCCACCCGTTGCCAGTCCGTCGATGACCGTGAGCAAGGTAGGGTCGTCGGCGCCGGCGACCTCGAGCCCATCCAGCACGACCTACTGGTTCGCGGCCCACGGCCGTGGGAGCGCTACAAGCCGTTGGAGTCCATAGTGAAAGTGCAATCAACGTGCGACGTGTCGGTATCTCAATCAAATCTAATATTAACAACATAAAAACCCTGAGCACCCTCGGACCCGTCACGCGCCGCGTACCATTTCGGCCATGAATGACGGACTCTCGTTCGTGACGGATGCAGCGCAGCTACGCTCGGTTCTCGGCGAGCCCACCAAGCGTGCAGCAACCAAGGAGCGGTACGCGCTACACGAGATGGACCGCCGATGGATCGCCGCCTCGCCGTTCCTTCTTGTCGCAACTGCCAACGGCCAGGGGGCGTGCGAAGTCTCGCCAAAGGGCGACCCCGCCGGATTCGTTCATATCGTCGACGACACCACGCTCGCGATCCCGGAGCGTCCGGGGAACAAGCGCGCGGATGGGTTCCACAACGTGTTGTCGAATCCCAATGTCGGCCTGCTCTTCATGATTCCGGGCCGAACGGACACGCTGCGCATTTCGGGCCGCGCCCGGATCGTCTGCGACGCGCCCTACTTCGACGCGCTGGTGACGAACGGCCATCGCCCCCGACTCGCCCTTCACGTCGAGATTTGCCATCTCTTCCACCACTGCGCGAAGGCCTTCATGCGTTCGTCCTTGTGGGAACCGGAGTCCTGGTCCCCGGACGCACTCCCCTCACGCGCCAAGATCGTGCAAGCCATCGAGAACCCCGACAAGAGCCTCGAAGAGCTCGAGGCCTACTACGGCGAGGCCTACACCAGGACGCTTTACGCCGAGTCGTGAGTCGAACTGCCACGCCGAGTCTGGCGTGTGGCGACCTGGATTCGAGACTCCGAGTTCGCTCGACCGGCCGTGACCCTCGCGACCGACGGAGCAGTACGACAAGGCCGTCCCTCCAGCTGAAGACTCATGCGCCCCTTGCGCGCTCCTGACGAGAACCGCGGGTCCATCAGTCGCAACGTACTCGGTGGATGCGCCACTCGCTTGGAACCGCCGAACTGCTCTTGGCTTCCAAGCTGGTCGTTGGCTGCGCAACCGTCGAGCCCTACGGTCGAGGACCTGCACGAAAACGCGAAGTTCGTGTTCGACTTCGCCGACGAGACACTCTCGGGCCGGATACACCGAGTTCCTGCTCCTCTCCAAAGCACGTACGCGGCCGAGGATTGGGGCATCGGTGTGCGCCTGATCGGGACGTACCGCAGCGCTCGCTCCTCGGTCAGCCGGAGGGGCCGAAACAAAGACGGCCATCGCGCTTCATCACGCAACGAGACGCCATCTCGACGGGCCATCCGGAATCCGGCAGGCGACACCGAGCAACATGTGCCCGAGAATACCATGTCGGCACAGTTCTTCAGAAAGGCAGGCGATGCGTGGATCCTCTCCGCCGCCAACTCGGAAAAAGCCATTCAGATGTTGGCTGAGCAAGACGTCGAAGCTCTCGCTTCGGACCCCATTGCTGCTGCCGGATTCCTGCGCCGAGTCATTCTCTACTACGGCATCTCGGAATCATCAGCGCGCGCTGCACTCGAAGCAACCATTCGAAGCTCCCACTTCTCGTACCGTGGTCACTGCCAAGGCTGATGGCAGTGTGATCCTCCTACCCCCCGAAAACCCGATTCGCTTACCGCCAGCAAGTCGTGCACGGTAGTCGGGACCCGAAGATGCGACAATCCGACAGTCCGCTTATTCCGTCCGGATGAGCGACACTGAGGACAGAAGGACCGTCGTGCGCCGGGACGCTCCGCCGGTGAGGCGGCCTACAATGAAGCCAACCGCTGCGCTTCTTGGGTGCAGGACCCGCCCCTCACCTGGCGTTCTTAGAAGTGAGACTTCGAGTCAGGTCATCGCGACCCTGATTCTCACAACACACACGCCTCCACCTTTTCTGCATGCGACAATGCGAGCCCAAGCCTGTACTCTAGGGGTGTGTTGAATCCGGAACGAGGGGGAATACGGGAGGCGTTGAAAGTGTCGGTCGGCGCCGGACTACTGGTGCTCGCCGGCTGCTACTCCGGCACGAGCCCGGCCGAAAGCGACGCCATAGCGACCGATGGGTCCTCGAGTGGCTCCGGCATGCCTCGTGGGGACGACGGAGTCGACACGGACGAGGGCGAGAGCGAGAGCGAGGAACAGCCAGGCGTCACGTTCCCTGCAGGGTTGCGACGGTTGACGCGAGACCAAGTCGAGAACGCATACCGCGACGTATTGCTGCATCCCAATCTCGAGTTGGGCGACCGCCTACCGCTCGACCCCAGCACTGACGAGGATTTTCGCTTCGACACCGAGAGAGTCGCGCATGCACCGTTCGGTGCCACCGACGTCACCAAGTTCGACAACGTCGCCCTCTCGATCGTGAGTGAAGTTTTCGCGCTCCCTTCAGACACCCTGCTTGGGTGCACACCAGCGGAAGCCGACGATGCGTGCGCGCGCGAGTACATTGAAAACATGCTCAGCCGGGCGTTCCGGCGCCCCGCCACTGAGGATGAACTCAACGAGTACATCTCGCTGGCGGTCTCGACCGAGCAGGACCTGGGCGACCCGTTGAAAGGACTCGAGTTCGCAACGGCCGCAGCCCTTCAATCCCCATGGTTTCTCTACATGTCTGAACTCGGCGAGGGAGAGGGCGATGGACCAAGGCGGCTGACCAACTACGAGTTGGCCTCTCGCTTGTCCTTCTTCCTGTGGAATGCGCCCCCCGACGACGAACTGCGCGCCCTCGCCGAGGAGGGCGTGCTTACTGAAGATGAAACGCTCCGCGCTCAGGTTCGTCGACTGTTCGACGATGATCGTGGGCAGATGGCAATGCGCCGGTTCTTCACTCAGTGGTTCGGGTACTCCGACATCGAGCATCTGTCCAAAAACAGCGGCGTCTTTCCGGACTACAGTCCCGCACTCGCCGCCGGTATGCGAGCCGAACTCGACGGTGCAGTGGAGGCGGTCGTTTCCGGAGCTCCGTACGATACCCTCTTCACAAGTGAGAAGACCTGGGTCACCCCACGGCTGGCAGAGTTCTACGGAATCGAGCTACCAGGGGACATCGGGGAAGATGCGGTCCTCGAGCACTTTGAGGCGGAGGACCAGGGCCCGGGATGCAACACCGATGCCGTCCCTCCCGAGTTTCACAACCTGTGCAGCGAATCCGCGTCGCTGCGATATGACGTGACAGTAGGCGAAGCGGCGATTCATCGGGTCGTCGTTCGCGCCTATGCCACTCAAGGCGGAGACGAGGTCACGAGTCTTCGAGTGAGCGTCGCTGGCCAGTCAGTCGAACTCGAAGTCACTGCCGGCTTGAACGCCCCCGGCACGTATTCGGTCCCCTTTACCTTGCCCGTTGGGACCCACGAGGTCGTGCTCGAACTGGTCAGCGACTACTTCGAACCACCAGAGAACCGCGACGTGATGATCGATTGGGTCGAGATCCACGCGAGCGATGTCGACCCCGACCAGGTCTTCGAGGCGGAACTCCCGGCAGAGCGCGGCGGCTTGTTGAGCCGAGCGGGGATATTGGCAGTGTACGCGAAGCCCATCGATACGTCGCCAACGACCCGCGGCCTGTTCGTCAGACAGCGACTACTGTGCGAGATCATTCCGGACCCGCCTCCGGGGGTACCGACCGAACTCCCGCCAAGCTCGGACGACATCAAGACCAACCGTGAACGTGTCGCGCTGCACATGACCGACCCGACCTGTGCCGCGTGTCACCAGTTCGTCGACCCACTTGGGCTCGCGATGGAGCACTTCGATGGAGTCGGAAAGTACCGCGAGGATCAGGACGGAGCCGCGCTCGACGTCACCGGCAGTCTCGACGGTACCGATTTCAATGGCGTCCGGGAGCTGGGTGAGCTGCTTGCAAACGACGCGAGGATCCCCAAATGCGCAGTTCGGCAACTCAGCCGCTTTGCGCTGGGCGTCGAGGAAGAGGATGAGCAGCGGACCATACTCGAGCCCATTGGTGCACAGCTTCAATCGTCCGGCAGCTGGCCAGATGCTGTGGCGGAGCTGGTACTGAGCGACCTGTTCCGCACCGTTGGTCCGGCACGGGAGGAGGACTAATCATGACGTCGAAGAAATGGACCATTGGACGCCGCACGATGCTGCGGAGCCTGACAACCGGAATCAGTGCCGCGGTTGCACTGCCGATCTTGGAAAGCATGCTGGATACGCACGGGGAGGCGTTCGCCGAGGACGGCTCGCGCATTCCGGTTCGCTATGGCACGTTCTTCTGGGGCAACGGCGTACGACTAGACCGCTGGATACCCAACAAGGTCGGCGGGCAATGGTGGACCGATCCAAACGAGGAACTCGCGCCGCTCGCCGAAAACCCTCGCGTCCGAGAGCGCGTCAGCATTCTATCCGACTTCGCCGTGTTACAGGGTGGTACTGGACATCACCACTCTCGAGCCCAGGTCCTCTCGGGACACTACATCCCCGAACCCGACGGAACCTGTTGTGGCCGAGTCGGGGGACCGAGTTCAGACTGGCTCGTACGCCAGGCATGGACCGGTCAGAGTCAGCTCCGCGACGGCGTAGACGTGGGGGTTTCCCAGGCCCAAAAGGGAGGCAGCCTGTCGGTCAACCGAGGTCTAGTTTTTGACGACGAAGGGCAAGCACAGCCGTTGGAGATGTCGCCGCGGGCTCTATTCGACGGCCTGTTCGGGAATGGACTTCCCGATGATGTGCCTCAGATCGACCTTAGCGCATTCCAGGACAGCCGGTATCGGATGGTGGACCTCGTGCGGGAGGATGCCGCACGCCTACGCACGCGCCTCGGCAGAGCCGACCAACGTCGCCTCGACGACCACCTTGCGCATCTCGATGATGTGGACCGGGCCATCGACTCGCTCGGCTCCGCCTCGGCCTGTGCCCTACCGGCTGCGACACCGGGAATGGCGGAGGACTATCGCCAGCAAGTGATGATCACCCAGGACGGGCAGCCCGCCACAATCTCAGGTGAGCTACTCACCGAGAAAAACGACGTGATGGCCGAGCTCGTGGTGTTGGCGCTGGCGTGCGATCTCAGCAGAGTATTCACATACCAACACCATGGCATGCAAAGCGATGCCCTGTTCTGGATGTTGCCGAGCGTATCACTAGGGTCACATCAGTCGACCCATGACGATCGTGCCAACAGCCCCAATCCGCAGGCTCAGGACTTCGAGGCCGTACACGAGATTGCCACCTACGTGATGAGCCAATTCAACGTGCTCCTCGACAAGCTGGCGAGCATGCCCGAGGGTGCCACTGACCTGTTGCACAACTGCGCCATCTATGCGACGACCGAGTATGGCGATGCGAGTACCCATTCTCCTGAAACGATGATCGCCATGGTGGCTGGAGGTGCTTGCGGGGCACTCGCGGCCGGCGCTCACCACCAGGGCGGCGGCCGCAATGCAGTCGAGATCCCGCTGACGCTCATGCGCGCGGTCGGACTCGAACTCGACGGCTTCGGAGCTGGTGTAGCTCGCGCCACGAACAGCTTCGAGCCGCTGCTGGAAAGCTGAGGCCGCCGAGCAACTCGATACGCGGGCATTCCTTGCTGCTCGACGGCTGGTGGGGGCGCGGACGTCAACTCGTCTGCGCCTCCAACGTCTGCGGCAAGGAAAATTCTAGCGCGTTCTTGCGAAGCTCAGGTCAGGGGCCGATGGGTGGCGCCTTCTGAAGCCATGGCCGAGGGAGCGAGCTCGGGCCTCGAGCTCGAGGCGGACGTATGGAACGCGCCCAGCAAGACGCTCGGCCGTGGATGTATCCCCGTTACCCTTCTCCCCGTTGGATGATCCGATCCCTCGTGGTGTCTGCATCGGAACGCCCTCTGCACAGCTCCGCGTCTACCAGCAACTGGACGTAATCGGGTGCGACGTCCAGTCGACGCGACTCTACCTCAATCAAACGTTGCAACTCCTCAGGTGTCATCGAGAGGAGGTCGAACTGAGAAAACCGCTCCAGGATTCGGGCTCGCGCGGACATCCAGCTCCGCAGAGTACGCGAAGATGGCGCTCAGATGCGCGCGAGTCGCTGGTAAAGGCAGGATGAGCGCGTACGCTGGCGCGCGGTCGTTCCAAAACGGGCCACAAGTGCGAGCATCCCACGCCGCGAGCGCGAAAACGCCTCATCCGCTCACTATGACATTTCAACGTCGTCAGCCTACAATCCCGAGGCTCTGCAGACGCCAGAATGTCGGTGCGAGCAACGACAACAGGTATGTCCGCCGATCTAGAGTCCCCTCGAGTAAGGGCCGAAGGTAGCTTGTCACCACTCCTTGCGATGACGGCAGCCGCCATCGCAGTTCACTACACCTGGGAGACCTTCGCCTCCACGACATCGGGTATCGGCACGGTGACTGCGGCATGGCTCGCAACGACGTGGGCAGCCGCATCGATGGACTTGGCAGACGAAGGTCGGCTGGTCTGGAGAGTGCGGGCTGCGGCCTTGGGTACAGTCGCCAGTGCGCGCGTCCTGGCGTGGCTAGGCGCCCCCGTCGGCGCGCATTATCTCCTGGTCGCAGCAAACGTCCTTGGCGGCGCATCAGTGCTGATGCTGGCTCGTAGCGCACGCCGGATGGAACTTGGCAGCGCTCTGCTCGCGGCACACAGATCCCTACTACTCGCATGCATCGCGCTCGCTACCGGAATGGCGATGATTGTGTCTTCGGAGATCCTGGAAATGCGGCCGCCACTCAACAAGGGAGCGGCCATCGTTGCCAGCACACTCGGAGATGGTGTTGTGTTTTGCGCATCTGCCTATGCGCTGCTCCGACTTCGACATCTGCTTCGCGGAAAGCTCGCAATGCCATACCTGGCGCTTTCGTTGGCCGGCGTCATGTACCTCATGAGCAACGTCGCCCATTTGGCACACGCAAAATCGGTTTTCCGCATCCTCGCGACGCTAGG
Source organism: uncultured Nannocystaceae bacterium (assembly GCA_964432695.1). Taxonomy (GTDB): domain Bacteria; phylum Myxococcota_A; class Polyangia; order Nannocystales; family Nannocystaceae; genus CAJXVA01. The sequence continues at coordinate 4,174 of CAYSPB010000042.1, read as the reverse complement.
CTGGTCGTTCTCCGTCAGCGCGGCGGTCTCACAGGCCCTACTCGCCCGAGGGTGGTGGTTGCATGGCCGGCATTGACGACACCATTACGGCCATGCTCATTCCTTTGCTCGGCAAGCTCACCGGTCCGAAAGCCCTTCAACTCGCAAAGCAGAAAGCGAATATTGTTGGAACAACGACGCGGAACGACATCGATGCGCTAGGCGAGGCATTGCTTCCAATGCTTCGCCCCCTCGCGGGATCCCGAGCAGCGCGATACTTCCTCGCTGAACTTCGTAAGCTGTAGAGATTTACTCACACCAGGCGGATCGGCCCATATAGATGGGACGGCGCACGATGTATCCCTAGGGGGTCATGCTTCGAGCATGAGGCCGCGCGGGTCACTCGTGAAGGCGGCCTCGCGCAGGCAGTCGGCCATGCGTGAGGTTCGGGCAGGTTCGCCGTCGATCATCTCGATGCGCAGCAACTTGCCGCGCTGGCGTTTCGCGACCACTGCAAGTGCCCGTGCTGCTTGAACGGCGACGTCCGGGTCGTCGGCGGCGGGGAACGAGGTCATCTTCTTGCCGCCCTTGTCGACGAAGAGCGCGACCACGCCGCCCACCAGCACGACGGACGCTCCGGGTACGCGGCGTGGGCCGGTCTTCTTGTCGGCGCTGCGATACGGCCACGGCAGCATCCAGCCGTACGGGTTCGCCGGATCGATCGCGGAAAGCACGACGACGTCTTCGTCTTCGTCGTTCTTGGTCGCTCGCAGACGATCGACAGCGCCGGCCGAGGCGAACTGCGCTCCGCCGAGCCCTTCGATGAAGTAGCCGCGGCGAATCTTGCCGCTGTCCTCCATCGCCCGCAGGACCCGGTACACCGCCGAAAAGCCGCCCTGCATCGGCTCGAGCGTGGCGACCTCGCGCGTGACCACGCCGTGGCGCTCGAGCAAGGTTACCGCGCGCGCATGGGCACGCTGCGTCTCGGGTACATCGGGCGCGATCAAGCTCTCGACCAGCGACCAGCGACCGCCCAGGCCCGTGCTCGCCGAGAGTCCACCACGCAGCGATCGACCGCGAGGCTTCTGCGGCCGCAGCAGGCTTCGCAGCGCCGCAAACGTGTCGTTGGTGACGAGCCCTTCCCAGACGAGATCCCACAGCGCCTCGCGGACCTCTTTGACCCGCGCACCCGGGCCGCACGCGGTCTGCAGCTCGGTGAAGAAGCACGCGCCGCGAGCCCTGAGAGCGTCGAGCAGCTGGTGGTGCATCGGGTCGAGGTCTTCGGGGAGCTCCGGCTGCTCCAGCAGCACCGCCGCCCGTTCGCGACGGTAGAACGCGACGCGGCCATCGGTCTTGCCGATCGCCCCGCGCCCAACCCAAACGAGCCAGCCCATCGCGCCGAGCTCGTCGAGCATGCGCGCGTGAAAGCCCGGGACGCGGTCGGGCAGGAGCACCGTCTCCAGCTCCTTCCACGACAGCGGCAGACCCTCGAGCTGTGCAAGCGCCTCCTCGAGCTTGGCGGAACCGATTTCCGCCTGACCAATGCCGTGCCACCGCGGCAAGAAGCGTCCCAGCGACTCGGCGTCGACCGGGGCAATCTCGCCGCGCAGCTTGGCCAAGGTGTGCCGCTTGATCCGGCGCAGCACATCGGGATGGCACCACTCCTCGCCAGCGCGGTCGGGGCGGAACTCGCCGCGCAGCACGTCGTCGTCGCGCTCGAGCAGCGTGAGGGTTTCCAGCGCGCGCTCGACCGGCACGTCGTAGCGGTCGGCCAGGGCCTGCGCCGTGAACGGGGCGTGCGTTCGGGCGTAGCGCTTGACCAAGGTCAGCCACGCATCGGGCACCGTCTGCAGGAACACCTTCGGCACGCCGACCGGGATGTTGCTGCCCACGGCGTCGCGGTAGAGCGACGCGTCTTCGACCGCGACGTAGCGCTGCTCGCCCGCGACCCGAAGCGCCACGGCGCGCCGAGCCTTGACCAGGGACGCCAGCCACGGCTCGCAATCGTCCACGCTGCGAAGCTGCGCCTCCTCGAGGGTGAGGTCGCCGACCTTGCGTAGCACGTCGTGCATCGCGTCGACGTGACGCGCCCGGTACTCCGGCTCGATCGCCTGAAGCTCGGCCTCGATCTGCTCGATGACCGCGGCGTCGAGCAGCTCGCGAAGCTCCTCCTGGCCCAGCAGCTCGCGGAGCAGCTTGCGGTCGAGCGCCAGCGCCTGCGCCTTGCGTTCGGCCAGCGGCGAGTCGCCTTCGTACAGGTACGCCGCCACGTACGCGAACACGAGGCTGCGCGCGAACGGGGACGCGTTCTGCGTCTCGACCACGTCGACCTTGATGTCGCGGCGGGCGATGCCGCGGAGCGTGTCGACCAGCTCGGGCAGGTCGAACACGTCCTTGAGGCACGCCCGATAGGTCTCGATGATGATCGGGAACGAGGGGAACTCGCGCGCCACCGCGAGCAGCTGCTGCGACTTGAGTCGCTGCTGCCACAGCGGCGTGCGGGCCCCCGCCTTCATCCGCGGGAGCAGGAGCGCACGACCGGCGTTTTCGCGGAACTGACCCGCGAACAAGGCAGAGTGCGCGAGCTGCTCGACGACCTGCTCCTCCACCTCGTCGGGGTCGGGCAGCAGCACGTCCACGTCGGGCACCTCTTCGACCTCGACCAGGCGCAGCACGATGCCGTCGTCGCTCCACATCGCCTGCACCTCGAAGCCGAAGTGCGACTCGAGGCGAGCCTGAATCGCAAGCGCCCACGGTGCGTGTACGCGAGCGCCCAGCGGAGAGAGGATGCAGATGCGCCAGTCGCCGAGCTCGTCGCGAAAGCGCTCGACCGTGATGCGCTTATCGGTCGGCAGCGTGCCCGTGGCCTCGCGCTGCTCGTGGACGTACGTCACCAGGTTCTGCGCCGCGTAGACGTCTAGCGCGTACTCGGACTGCAGCCACGCCTCGGCGTCGGCGGCCTTCTTACGCGCAAGCGTGGCGGCGAACTTGCCCATTGCGCGACCCAGCGCCGCGGGTCGGCCCGGACCATCCCCACGCCAGAACGGCAGCCGACCTTGCTCGCCGGGGGCCGGCGCCACGATGACGCGGTCACGGGTGATCTGCTCGACCTTCCACGTGGTCGCGCCGAGCGTGATGTTCTGCCCCGCCGCCGACTCGTGGACCATCTCCTCGTCGAGCTCGCCCAGACGCGGACCGCCGTCGCCCAGGTGGACGCTGTACGTGCCGCGATCGGGGATCGTGCCCGCGTTGAACACCGCCACCTGCTTGCTGCCGCGGCGGGTGGTGAGCACGTCGGCGTCGCGGTCCCAGGTGATCCGCGGCCGCAGGTCGGCGAACGCATGCGAGGGGTAACGCCCCGCGAGCATGTCGAGCACGCCCGAGAACGCGTCGGGCGGCAGGTCTTCGAAGTTGGCCGCCCGCTTCACGATGCGCTTCACCTCGTGCAGCGGCTGGTCCTCGACCACCGTCATCGCCACCATCTGCTGCGCGAGCACGTCGAGGGGGTTGCGGGGGTAGGCGATCGGCTCGATGTCGCCGCCGCGCATGCGCTCGGACAGCACCACGCACTCGAGAAGGTCGCCGCGATGCTTGGGGAAGATGCGGCCCTTGGAGACCTCGCCCACGCCGTGGCCAGCTCGACCGATGCGCTGCAGGCCGCGGCTGACCGCACCGGGTGACTCGACCAGCACGACCAGGTCGACCGCGCCCATGTCGATGCCCAGCTCGAGCGAGCTCGTCGCCACGATGCAGCGGATCTGCCCCGTCTTGAGCATCTCCTCGATCTGCTCTCGCTGTTCTCGGGCGACCGAGCCATGGTGCGCCCGGACCAGGTCGGGCTGTCCGGACTGCTCGAGCAACCGCTGCGACAGGCGCTCGCACAGGCCGCGCGAGTTCACGAAGATGATCGTCGTCTGGTGCTTGTCGATCAGCTCGAGCAGGCGCGGATAGATCGCCGGCCAGATCGAGTTGTCCATCGGCTCGAACATGGCCGGCTGGGCCTGCACGACCGTCTTGCCGCTGCCGTAGTCGACCGGTCCGCCATCGTCGGCCGGGGTGTCGTTGTCTTTCGAGGGCTCGAACGCGCCGCCCCCGAACGGGCCCATCGCGTCGTCATCGAGACCCGCCGCAGCCGCGTCGAGCTCGTCTTCGTCTTGCGAGGGCTCGAACGCGCTGCCGCGGACTGGGCGCATGG
>CAYSPB010000041.1:24740-30795 GCA_964432695.1 uncultured Nannocystaceae bacterium | reverse complement strand
GGGCACCTCGATGTTCCGCCGTCCATCGCCCGAGGCTCCGTTCTTCGCCCTGCATGGCGGCGACGGGAGCACTGCCCAGCGCTTCGCCACATTCGAGGTCTTGGGCAACGAAGGCGCGTGGGTCCAGGTTCGAAGCGTCGGACCGGACGACGGTGACGAGCACTGCGTCATGGGATGGCGAACCGTCGACCCGTTCGACCTGCGCTTTTGGGTGCGGCGCGCAGAGATCGTCCCGGTCACCAAGCACGGCGTGCTCGTTCGGGATGCGCGCGGGAGCAGCGTCATGCTCGCCGCGGGCACGCCTTTGGAAACCGCAAGCACCGACGACGGTACGCCCACGCATCGCGTGCCGAGGCTCGGCATTCGTGTCGACGTCGCGCCGACCTCGGTGGCCGAGGCATACCGGCCTGGCCCCGTCTTCCGTACCCGCGAGCCCATCGCCGGCCGCCCGCTCGACGCGCTTCCGCTGCGCTTCGGCTCCGATGAGGTCGACCGCCGCGGGTTGCCGCTGACCACCGAATCGCCTCCACGCCTCGCCGTCTATGCGACCGAAACGAAGGACCGCGATACGTTCATTTCCACGGGCAGCGCGTGCGCCGAGCTGCGAATCCGGGACGCCGGGGCCCAAGGATGGCTCGGCGACCCTGCCCCATCGGCGAGCGACGTCGCGCTACGATGGGAACCAGAGCCCGCGCGAGAGGGCGAAGGGCGCCGTGCGAAGGCCGGTGCAGAGGTGTTCTGGCCGGACATGGAATCCGCCGGCTCCATGCGAAGCGACCACGTCTTCTTTGGAGCCTCTACGAACAAGAGCGACAAGCGTTGCTTCGAGATCGGGGTCGGTTGGTCTCGGCTTTGCGTTCGAGCGGACGACCTTCAGCAGGTCGACACCCGGGTGCCAGAGCCTCCTCCGCCCTCTCCGCCCGCGGCCCCGGCTGCCGCCGAACCGATCGATGAGGTCGAGCCCCCCGACGTCCCCGAGGAGGACGTTCCCGAAGCGGTCGAGGAACTCGTCCCGCCGCCCGAACCCGAGCCCGACGCGCCCACAGACCTTGAGCCCTCTGCGGAGCCGGTCCCGCCTGCGGATCCCGAGCCGCCGCCCGAACCCGCCGCAGCGGCCCCGACTTCGCCCACGACGAAGGCCGGCGTGACGATGTCTCGTCGCCGCGTGAGCGGAGGTCTGGACGACGATGCCGCGGCCCGGGTGCTCAAGTCACACCTGCCGGAGGTTCGCCGCTGCTACGACACCGCCTTGGGTCGCGACGCCTCGACGACCGGGCGAATGACGTTGCACCTCACGGTCGCCTCGGTCGGTGCGGTGAAGAAAGCCTACGTCGCGGGCAACACGACCGGGAGTGCCAAGCTAGCCAAGTGCATCACCAACGCCGCCGAACACTGGGGCTTCGCCAAGCTCGCCGGCGGGGGCATGGGCGTGATCAAGCTGCGCTACTCCTTCATGCCGTGAACCGACGGCGAACGCGCGCTCGCACCGTCACGCGGACGCTGGATCCACCGAAAACCCTATCGACGGACGGCGACGAAGCGCCACTCGGCCTGGTCTTGTGGACCCTGGGTCCGAATCGCCTCGGGGGTCCGAATCGCCTCGGCAGCGACCCAGACCGCAGATGCAGACACAGCCGACGGTGGGACGACGTTCGTGCGCGATGCGCGGGCATCGGTCCCGCCCCCAGACCAACCCATCACGATGGCCATGGCCAGGAGCATCGCGGCGTGTTTCGAGCGTCGCACACCCCATCCCTTTCCAAAGGGCATACCGATCCGAGAACCGGGCCGACCGGGACGGATTTCGTCGTGATTTCAGGCCAGTGCCACCATGTGCACTTTCGCGCAAGCCACGGCAGACACCAGATCGGGAAGTGACGACTACCCGATCTGTAACCCCCTATGATGAAGCGATGGATGAAGCGATGCGACCCTGGGTTCCGGTCATCGCCCTCGTTCTGAGCGGCTGTCAGGCGTCTCCGTCCCCGAACCCTGGGTCCGCCGACCCTGGGACCGCCTCGACGGCCGCGGCGACGGACCCTGGGTCCGAGTCGAGCACCCCAGCGTCGGACCCTGGGACCGCATCGACCACGGCGGCGGCGGACCGTGGGTCCGAGTCGCTCGAGGTCCCGGCGAAGATCAACGCCCGCTACGCCGAGCAAACGAACCCGGGGCGATGGGCCGCCCAGTTCGAACGGGAGGGCCGCGAAGTGCACGACCGGAGGGCGGACATCATCACGGCGCTGGCACTCCCACCGACGGCTGACGTGGCCGACATCGGTGCCGGCACGGGGTTGTTCACCCTCGATTTTGCCCGCGCCGTGCCCGAGGGGTCGGTCGTCGCGGTCGATGTCCAATCCTACTTCCTCGAGCACATCGCAGCGAAAGCGACGGATGCTGGGCTCGGGAACGTGCGAACGGTGCTGGCATCGCAAACGTCCGTCGAGCTCGCCCCCAACAGCATCGACGTCGCCTTCTTCTGCGACGCGTTTCATCACGTAGAACAGCCGACCGCGTACCTCGAGTCGGTCCTTGCGGCCCTACGCCCCGGCGGTCACTTGATCATCATCGACTACGACCGCACCCGGCCTGGCACGAAAGCATGGATGAAGGAGCACATCCGCGCCGATCCGGCGGCCTTTCGCGCGGAGATCGAAGCAGCAGGATTTGGATTCGGCGTGTCCCTCGACATGCTCGAAGAGAACTTCTTCTACACGTTTCGAAAACCACAGTAGCCGGATGAAGGGCTCGTTCCGAGTAGCCGCGCTGCTACCCTTCGCAAGGGCCTCGAGGCTCCCCTTGGTCACGCACGCCTTGACCTCGTCCTGGTGGGGATTCGCGGCCCTCTTGCTGTCCTGTACACCCACCGCGCCCGCACCTCCGGAGGCTCCAGCGCCCGAGCGTCCCTTCGAACCCGAGCGCCCCTCCGAAGTCGAAGCAGCTGCCGCAGCTGCAGCACCGGCCGAAGCACACGTTGGGACATTGAGCCTGACCAAGGGGGCACAGGGCATGCTCGATGGAGCCTTGCTTGACAGCGACGACATGGAGGCGCGATTCGGACCCGACTGGCGCAACCTCAAAGGCTGCCGAATTCGTTTGCAAGGCACGAGGAAGGTCCACCACTGCAGACCCCAAGAGCAGTGCCTGATGGGCGGCGAAATCCCGTACTTCGAGAACGTCCGCGCGGTGGAGATCTGCCGGCGCCCCAAGCCCAGCGCGTGGCCACACCTCGAAGTCGACTGCCCCGACGACGGGCACGCGCTCCAGGCATGTTTGGACGACTGCGCAACCCAGAGCGACGCGTGCAACAGCGCCGCACGCGACGGCGATGAAGGACGCGGCCGACTGCGTGTGTGCGGCTGCGCGAAGATCAGCTGCCAGCAGAGCTGCGAAGCCGGAGGCGAGGCGCTCTTCCTCTGCCGCTGAGTCGGCTACGCGCCCTCGGAGGGAAGCTGCTGCGCCAAGGTCTTGGGCGCGACCGCAACGTAGCTCTCCCGCAGCCACGCCTTTGCGATCGAGATCGGCGGTACATCCTGGGGTTTCATCGAGAATGAGACCCAGCCGGCCTTCCCCAATCCGTACCCGGTGGGGGTCGCGAACGGCAGCGAGAGGGCCATGTCCCCCGTGTGCGGCAACTTGAGGCTCATTCGAATCGCCCCCTTGATGGCGTGGTCCTGATCGAGGAACACAAACACCTTCTTGCGAACCTTTGCGACCCAGTGGTCCCACGGATGATCCGCCCAAGCTTCAGGAAAGCCGAGCGCCTCCTCACGAAGCGACGCAACGTACGCCATGGCGACCCTCGGGACGGCGGTCCGGATGCCCATCAGGGGCACCGTAGCAGCCCAGATTCGGGCTTTCTCCGAACCTGCAGAGATCTCCGTGGCCGGCGGTCCGTCGAACTCGCAAATTTCGCCGTCTACACCCCGCTTCGAACCCGAATCTGCCGTTTTTTGGACCCGGTTTCGGGTATGCTCCCGGCTTCTCGATGGTGTCCGAGTCCAAGACCGCGCTGAACATCGAAGACGAGATGCGTAGCTCCTTTTTGGACTACGCAATGAGCGTCATCATCTCCCGCGCGCTGCCCGATGCGCGCGACGGCCTCAAGCCGGTGCACCGCCGCATCTTGTACGCGATGCACATGCTGCGGAACACGCATACGCAGCCGTACAAGAAGTCGGCACGTATCGTCGGGGACGTCATCGGCAAGTATCACCCGCACGGGGATTCGGCCGTCTACGACGCGCTCGTCCGCCTCGCGCAGGACTTCTCGATGCGCTACCCGCTGGTCGACGGCCAGGGCAACTTCGGCAGCATCGACGGCGACTCGCCGGCGGCGATGCGTTACACGGAGTCCCGCATGAAGAAGCTCGCCTCCGAGCTTCTCGCGGACATCGACAAAGAGACCATCGATTGGGTTCCGAACTACGACGAGAAGGAGCTCGAGCCCAGCGTACTGCCCACGAAGGTGCCCAACCTGCTGCTCAACGGCGCGGTCGGCATCGCGGTCGGCATGGCCACCAACATCCCGCCGCACAACCTGACGGAGCTAATCGACGCCTGCATTGCGCTGATCGACGACCCCGACATCGACGTGCGCGGCCTGATGGAATACGTCAAAGGCCCCGACTTCCCCACCGGCGGCCAGATCATCGGCCGTGCGGGCATCCAGTCGGCCTACGCCAGCGGTCGCGGCAGCATCATGGTGCGGGCCCGCTGCGAGATCGAAGAGGACAAGAAGGGCCGCGAGTCGATCGTGGTCACCGAGATCCCCTACCAGGTCAACAAGACCCGGCTGATCGAGCGCATCGCCAACCTCGTCCGTGAGAAGCGGATCGAGGGCATCAGCGACATTCAGGACTACAGCGACCGTACCGGCATGCGGATCTGGATTCAGATCAAGCGCGATGCCGCAGCGCAGGTCGTCCTCAACCGCCTCTACAAGATGAGCGATCTGCAGACCTCGTTCGGGGTCAACATCATCGCCATCGCCGGAGGCCGTCCGCAGGTCATGAACCTGCGCGACTGCTTGGTTCACTTCGTCGACCACCGTCGCACCGTCGTCACCCGCCGCACGCGCTTCGAGCTGCGCAAGGCGATGGAGCGGCGCGAGATCGTCGAGGGTCTCGGCGTTGCGGTCGACGCCATCGATCGCGTCATCGCCATCATTCGCGGATCTCGGGACCCCGAGGCCGCCAAGGCCGAGTTGATGCGCGAGCCCCTGCAAGGCTTTGCGCCGTTCCTCGAGCGCTGTGGTCGTCCGGCCGAAGAAGTCGAAGCCGCGCGTGGCAAGCCGTACCACCTCAGCGAGCGACAGGCGAAAGCCATCCTCGACATGCGGCTGCAACGACTCACCGGCCTCGAGCGCGAGAAGATCGAGGCCGAATACCGCGAACTCTCCGCAGAGATCACCCGGCTCGAAGCGATCCTGGCCAGCCGCGAGCTGCTGATGGACGTCATCCGCACCGAGCTGCTCGAGATTCGCCACGAGTACGGCGACCCCGAAGGCACCGACTCGGGCGACGGCACGCTCGACGCCAAGGGCAACACCAAGGGTTCGCGCCGCACCGAGCTGTGCGAAGCCGAGAACGAGATCGAGCCCATCGACCTCGTCGCCGACGACTCGATGGTCGTCATGCTGACGCGCAACGGCTACATCAAGCGGCTACCCAGCGAGGAGTACCGAGTCCAGGCCCGCGGTGGAAAAGGCGTCAAGGGCGGCAAGGGTCGCGACGACGACGACTTCGTCACCGCGATCTTCGAGGCCACGGCGCACGCCTTTGTCTTGATGTTCACCGACACCGGCCGCGTCTTCCGCAAGCGGGTGTTCGAGCTGCCCAAGGGCCGCCGTGACGCGCCCGGTAAAGCGCTGGTCAACTTCCTGGACCTCAAGGACGGCGAGCGCGTGCTCGAGATGGTCCCGTACCGCGAGGACGCGATCACCGACGAGCACAACATCGTCACCGCGACCGCGCGCGGCTACGTCAAGCGTACCAGCATCGCGGAGTTCGCCAACATCCGCACCACGGGCCTCATTGCGGTCAGCATCGACGAG
>CAYSPB010000041.1:0-24730 GCA_964432695.1 uncultured Nannocystaceae bacterium | reverse complement strand
AAGCTCATCGCGATTCGCTTCACCGACGGCAAAAAGCACCTGCTGCTCAGCAGCGCGGGCGGTATGGCGATTCGCTTCGACGAAAACGATCTGCGCCAGATGGGCCGCAACGCCCGCGGCGTACGGGGCATGTCGCTCAAGGACGACGACCACGTCGTCGCGATGAACAGCCACGACCCGGCCGAAGACGACCAATGGCAGATGCTCACCATCTGCGCCAACGGCTACGGCAAGCGCACCGCGATCAGCGACTATCGCAGCCAAAGCCGCGCGGGAAAGGGCCTCATCACCATCAAGGTCAACGATCGCAACGGTCCCGTCGTCGGTAACCTCATGGTCAAGGACGACTTCCAGCTGATGCTGGTCACTGACCGCGGCAAGGTCATCCGCACCAAGGTCAGCGGCGTCAGCGAGCTGGGCCGCAACACTCAAGGTGTCCGCATCATTCGGACCGGCGACGAAGAGAAGGTCGTCGCGATCGCGCGGATCGTCGACCCCGATGACGACGAGGCAGCCGACGACACCGAAGGCGATGCGCCCGAAGGTGACGCGCCGGCATCCCAAGAGGCGGCCGAGGCCGAGGCCGAAGCCCCGGAGCCTGAGTCCTCCTCCGACGAGTAGCGTGGGCTACTCCTGCGCTTGCGCTTTGCGAGCGTCGATCACCTCAGTGATCGCCGCAACGTCTTTGAGCGCCTGCGCAGACCGGCCGCACTGCCCACGGACCGGGCAGTACGTCACCTCGACCGGCACTCCGTTTCGCACCTCGAGCTTGGTCTCACAGAACGGATCGCTGCTTGCGATCTCGAGCATCTTCGGCAGTGATGCGGTGTGGCGCCTGCTCGTCAGCGTCACGCAGCTCCACGATCGAAGGTCGGGAAACCCCGCGCTGAGCGTAGAGACGGCGAGGTTCGTGGTGGCCTCGCAATCCGCCGACTCCAGGTAGCGCCGCATCCCGAGAATGAGCGGCTCGCGCGCCCCCATGGCGGCCTCCCCGACGAGCCCGCACATGGTGGGTTCCTCGAACGTCTTCATCCACGCGGCCATGTGCTTGCCGGTGAAGAGCATCTGTTCGTCGGTATCGTGAGGCAGGAACGCCGGGCCCTGATGTTCTTGCAGATAGGTCAGCCAACGCTCCCGCACGGGAAAGCCCTGGCTCTCCACCATGCCGACGATGTCGGCGCCCTCACCTTCCTGTCCATACAGCGCGATGCGCTCGAACAACGCGTCGTAGCGTTCACATTCGGCGAACCGAACGGCCATCGTGTCGTAGAAGCGACGGTCCGACTCGTGGACGGTCTCGAACGCGTCGACGATCGAGGCGCACTCGGCCGTCTCGGCGGCGACGAGCGTCTGCACCCGCTCATACTCGCGGCACGCTGCTTTTTTCGAGTCGGGCGTTCCCGAGGCCTTCGCATACGCGAGGACGTCGATCTTCTTGCAAGATGCCTGCAGGGACGCCAAGTCCCGGTCCTCGGCGGCCTGGGAGACGGATTTGCTCGGTGCGCTGGCGCAGCCCTGCGAGAGCGGGATGCAAACGAGGAGCGACGAAAGAACAACCGAAGTGGAGACGCGAACCATGGTGACTGGAGGGGGCGATGCACCCGCCCCTCGCTGCCCCCAGTCGGTGCGCCAGGACTTTGGTTTAAGGACATCCGAAGAAAAAACCCACCGCTCGACCGGTCCAGGGAGTGTGATAAGGACCGAAGGCGGTGGACTTTGAGCTCGATGCGCTCGACAAGCGTCGGGCGCGGGCGGAAGCACGTGCGCGACTGTTCGCGCGTCGCTCGCCCGTAACCGTGGGTCGCTACGTGTTGGAGGCCCGCCTGGGTGCAGGCTCGTGGGGTGTCGTGTACCGCGCCTGCGATCCCCTCATGGCGCGCACCGTGGCACTCAAGGTGCTGCACGGCGAAGCGACCGCCCTGTGGAGGCGCGAGGCGCAGCTGCTCGCCAAGCTCGACCACCCCCACATCACCGACGTTTTCGACGTCGGCGTCGACGAAGGCCGGGCGTATCTCGTGACGCGGCTGATCCCCGGCGCGCGCACGCTGAGCGCTTGGCTTGCGGAGCAGCGGCCTGCAATCTCGGTGCTGCTGCGAGGGTTCATCGACCTCGCGGACGCGCTGGCGGCCGTGCACGCCGTGGGCGTACTGCATCGCGACATCAAGCCCGACAACATTCTCGTCGACCACGCGGGCAACGTTCGCCTCGTCGACTTCGGCCTCGCGCGCGAGCATGATGATGAGGTTCTCGGGTTCGAAGGCACGCCGGCCTTCGTCCCGCCCGAAGTCCTCCGCGGAACACCACCCGACGCGGCCACAGACGTCTACGGCCTGTGCGCGTCGCTGTGGTTTGGCGTGTGCGGCACGGCCCCGCCCCGCGGTACGCCCCCTCGACGCATGCAGCGGCTCTTCGCCAAGGGCTTGACCACCGACCCTGCATTGCGCTTTCGCAGCGCGCACCACCTAGGCGACCAGCTTCGTGCGGCGCTTCGACCACCTACACCGTGGGCGCGGTTCGCGACCACGATCGCCGTGGGCGTAGCGGCCTCCCTGGCGACCCTCGCTCCGTTGTCCTCCGCGTCGGAGCGACACAGTTCCATCGCCGAGATCCGGGACGCCGAGCTCGACGACCAACTCGCCGAGATCGCGATGCTGCACGCGGCGGAGCGGTTCACAGACGCTGCCGCGCTGGCGACGAGCGCCTTGCGGTCCGCAGAAGGCCGACGGGCGCGAGCCTCACTCGAACTCGCCCTCGGTCGGACGCGCTACGCCCAGGGCGCCTACGCAGATGCTGGGAGCCTCCTCGAGTCGGGGTTCTTCCAGGCATCCTCGAGCGACCTCGCCGACGTCGCGTCCGAAGCTGCGCTGCTTCGGTTTGAAGTCGCCCTCGAGACCGCCGATCTGCACGCCACCGATGCATGGCAACGCGAAGCGCAAGCATGGCAGGCCCGCCGCTCGGCATCGGTGCCCCCCATCGCCCTTCGGCTCGCGCTCGCGGAGTCCAAACGGCACGCGCTGCACGGGCGCCTGGACGACGCACTCGTGGCCCTTCCCGCAACGCCTTCCAGTGAAGATCCCCGCACGCAGATCGCGTTCTGGCTTCTCCGCGGCAAGGTGCTGGACCAGCTCGGGCGAATCGAGGACGGCCACGCTGCATTTCGTGCCGCCGAAGCGGTCGCGCAGGCGAACCTCCCCGCCGGGCATCAACTTCGTCGCGATGCGCAGTGGGATCTCGCGGTCAGCTTCTTCCACCGAGGCGAGTACGCTCGCTCGGCCGAGGCATTCGAGGCACTGCTCGAGGCAACCCTCGCCCTCGACGACCCACCGCCCGGCGACGTTGCGGAGCTCACCCGCAACCTCGGGGCGCTGCACCTTCAGCTCGGCCACGTCGAACGTGCACTCGCCTACACCCGCGATGCGCTCGAAGCCAACACGACCGCCTTTGGTCCAACGCACGCCCGCACAATCGATACGCTCGACAACCTCGCCGTCATGCTTCGCGCCGACGGACGAGATGCAGCAGCGCGTGAGACGTCGTGGAGCGCTCTGGTCGCGTCAGAAGCCGCGTACGGAGCCGAGCACCCGCGACTCGTATCCACGCTGACCAACCTTGCGGTGCTCGAGTCCGACGCAGGCGACAACTCGACCGCCGCTGCCCTGCTTCGACGCGGAGAAGACATCCTGACCGCCCATGGCCGCAGTGACAGCCTCGAGATGGCAGGCATTCAGGACAACCTGAGCTTGGTCCTGACGAGGCTCGGTCAGCCGCGGGCCGCTCGCGAGGCTGCCGTGCACGCGATCGCCACGTTCGAGTCGCTCCGAGGCCCTCAAAGCGCAGAGCTGGCCGAGCCGCTCCTGCACCTGGTGCATCTGGACATCGCCGATCGGCTGTTCGACGATGCACGGCAGCACGCGACGCGCATCCGTTCGCTTCGGGGCGTGCAGGCGTTTCGTCGCGCGCGTGCGGCCTTCTACCTGGCCCAGCTCGAAGCACTCCGTCAGCCGCCCGCGTCACCGAAGCACTGGCTGACAACCGCCGCAGCCGAGCTCGAACAGAGCGCCGAACGGCCAGATTCCCCGTTCTCCGAGCAGCTGCGGCGATGGCAGGCAGACTGGCGAGCCCAACGACGCGCCCTTCTCTCAGAACGCTAGGAGGGCATTCGTGGCAACCGACGCGGGTCGTATTTCTGCATCGATGCGAGCCAGTTCTCGATGGAATCGACGGTCGAGTCGAACTGCGTCTGTGTGAGCGTGGCCTCGATCGCTGCTCGCAGGCTGATGCGAGCCTTTCGAATCCGGCTCTTGATCGTACCGAGCGGACACCCGTAGAGCTCCGCCATCTCGCGGTCCTTGAGGCCTTCCCAATAGGCGAGCTCGAGCAGAATCTGTGACTCGATCGGGAGCCGACGGAGGGATCGAAGCAGCAGGCGCCGCTCCTGATTTCGTTCGGCGGCATCCACCGGAACCACGCCAAGCTCGTGGGCCGAGATGTCCTCCACGCCGACGCGACGCTGCGCGCGGTAGATGTCGATGAGCTTGTTCCGGGCAATCCCCAGCAGGTAGCTTCGAAAGTCACGCAGGGTGTTCGCGGCTTCGACCCCGCTCAGACAGGCGGTGAAGGTGTCCTGCACGAGATCATCGAGCAACGCGGCGGAGGTCTTGTTGTAGAAAAACCGATACAGCGCGTCGAAGTGGCGCTCGAAGAGAGTCTCGCCCGCTGCCGAGTCGCCGGACCGCCATGCACCGAGAAGCTCTGCGTCCGTCCGCAACGTCGCGAACGGTAGCGCATCGTCGCGAGCCCGGCCAACGTGCCTAGATCGTACCGCCCAAGACGCCCATGGCGGCCTCGCGCCACGCGTACCGAAGATAGGGGTTGTCGAGCGTGAGCACGACGTCGTTCCACGCGGGCCCTTCATCGACGTGCACGACGACCTCGGGGAAACCGTCGCGATCCATGTCGACGATGGCGACCACGTCGTACGTGTCGGCGGGCCCAGCGGGCATGGCGGTATCGTTGAGCAGAGACCCGAGCATCCACTGCCCGTTGCGCGCGAGGTAGGCGATGACGAACATCGACCCTCCCATCGCGGCGAACTTTGTCGGGTGATGGTTGTGACGGTCGTCCGAAGGCGGGAGCTGGAAGAACGCGGGCTTGGGCGCGCGTCGTTTCGTGTACTGACCCGCGTGATACTCGGGCGACGCCGTCATCGTCCGGACCGAGGTGATGAATGCGTCGAAGGAGGCGCGCTCGGACGTTGTGGGGCTCCACGCCGCAGAGGGTCCCGCCGTCCACGAACCCGCCACATACAGTGCCGGCACAGGGCTGGACCTGGGGTTCAAGCGCAACTCCCAGCACTCCGAGGCCCCGTAGTACGACGCGTGCGCAACCGTGGCGGTGCCGGTCGGCTGTCCCCACGCATCGATTCCCAGCCACTGCGTCGCGCCGTCACGCCACGAGGCGCAGCAGTCGCGAGCGCCCGCGATCCCCCCTTCGTTCACGACCGCCAACGGAACCCGTGGTGAGGACGCCAACCACTGGCTCACGCCGGACGCACACGTGTCTACGGACCGGACGGGGTCCTGCAGAGACTGCACCGGATGCTCCTCGACCGTGGACACTCGTGGACTGTCCAAGCAGCGCGGGGCCTTCGGCTGACAGGCGGCCGCTAGAAGGCATACGGCCCCCGATGCGAGGACAACCCCACGAACGCGGCGCTGCACGACCACCAAGACGCTGCGAACGCGCCGCGGTTGCACGCGCGCGGGCTCCTGCGATCGATCTTGGTACTGTCCGGGTCATGGCCGACGTTCTCGCTCGCATCGCCGACGCCGTCTGGTCCTACCCGGTGGTGGGCCTGTGCCTGCTCTCTGCCGTGTTCTTCACGCTGTCGCTTCGGCTCGTTCAGGTGCGGGCGTTCCCGCATGCGATCGCCCTGCTGCTGGGCCGCTACGATCGCGAGGACGAGAGCGGCAGCATCTCCCACTTCCAAGCGTTGTCCGCGGCGCTTTCGGGTACGATCGGCATCGGCAACATCGCCGGCGTTGCCATCGCGATCGCGGTTGGCGGGCCAGGCTCCGTCCTGTGGATGTGGGTCATGGGCCTGTTCGGCATGGCGACGAAGTTCGTCGAATGCACGCTCGGCACCGCCTATCGCGAGGTCGACGCGCAGACCGGTGAAACGCGAGGCGGCCCGATGTACTACATCCTCGAAGGCCTCGGTCCGCGCTGGCGTCCCATGGCCCTGTTCTACGCGACCACGATCGCGTTCGCGGGGCTTGGCTTCACCTGCATGTTCCAGAGCAACCAGGCCGCCGAGGCACTCCGCGAGAACTTCGCGATCCCCTCGTACGCCACCGGTATCGCGCTCGCGGTGCTCACGGGCGCGGTCATCGTCGGCGGCATCCAGAGCATCGGTCTTTGGGCAGCGCGCATCGTGCCGACCGCGTGCCTCATCTACGTCGGCGGAGCCGTGTTCATCTGCCTGTCCGAGTACGAGCGCATGCCCGCCGTGCTCGAGCTCATCGTGCGCGACGGGCTGACCGGCGAAGCGGCGGCGGGTGGAGCCCTGGGCGCCATGATCATGTGGGGCGTTCGTCGTGCCATCTTCTCGAACGAGGCGGGGCTGGGATCGGCCGCCATCGCTCACGCGGCCGTGAAGACCGACGAGCCCGTGCGCGAGGGCATCGTGGCTTCGCTCGGGCCCTTCATCGACACCGTCATCGTCTCGGGTGCCACCGCGTTCGTGATCGTGCTGGCGGGGAACTTCGGTGCGTTCAAGGACCAGACCGTCGGCACGCTCGAGGCGCAGGCGCACGACGGCTGGACGGTCGTGGCAGCCGGCGAAGGACCGCCCGCTGACGACCGACTCGACGCCGACGTCCTCGCTCTCGATTCGTCGGCCCCCCGCTCCACGCTGACGTTCGACCTTCCGAGCGATGCAGCCGAGCATCACGGCATCCGGCTCGCGGCCGCCGTGAGCGGCGAAGGCCTCGAGGCCACGCTGCTCGCCAACGACGAGGCAGTCCAAACCGTTCCCTTCGTCCCCGGTCGCAAAGACGCCCCCGCGGCCTGGGACACCCGCGTCCTCGCGTTCGGCGACGACCTGCCCGAGGGCGCTAGGCTTCAGCTGGTGATTGCCGCCGCAGGAGCGACTCCCCCACAGGCCTTCGTCGCGACGCCGAGCCTGGTCCACGAACGCAACGGCATCTCGCTGAGCACCGCGTCGTTCGACCGCTTCATTCCCGGCTTCGGCTCGATCTTCATCTCGGTCGCCGGGTTCTTCTTCGCGCTGTCGACGATGATCGCGTGGTCGTACTACGGCGAGACGGCGAGCACCTGGGTGTTCGGGTCCCGGGCGCTCCTTCCCTATCGCGCGCTCTTCGTGACGCTCGCCTTCGTGGGCGCGGTTCGAAAGCTCGCCGTCGTGATCAGCATCTCGGACATCCTGGTCGGACTGCTGGTCATCCCGAACGTGATCGCGCTGCTCGTGCTCTCCCCCCGCGTGAAGGCTTGGAGCCGCGACTACTTCGACCGACTGCGCGCCGGCGCATTCGCGGCGCCCGAAGACCGCGACACGTAGAGGGGTCAGCCCGTCGCGGGGTGCGCTTCGAGCCACCCCGTCCACGTCGCACGACGCTGGCCCCAGTGGTCGTTCTTGCCCTCTTCCGGCGGCGGCGGGAGCGTTGCAACCGCCTGCTCCACCCGCATGCGCGCCTCCTCCGGCTTGCCGAGCGCGTGCAGCGTCTTGCCGAGCACGAACAGCGTGCGACCCAGCTCGGATTCGTCTGCCCCAGGCTCGTCTTGAAGCGCGAGGGCGCGCTGTAGCGGTGCGATCGCGTCGGCGTATCGACCGAGCCGCCCGTACCCAATCGCGAGCCAGTTGTACGTGTACGTCCGCTCTGGAGCCTTGCTCGCGTCGAGTTCGGCGGCGCTGACCTCGAGCGCCTTCACCCCCGCCTCGACGTCGCCATCGTCCATGCGAGAGATCGCCAGGTTCACCCGCGCCACCGCCTGGTCGGCCGCCGCCTCGGGCGTACCGTTGCGCTCGAACGTCTCCATGGCGCGATCGAACATCTCGATCTCCCGCTCGTGAAGCTCGCCCCGGTGTGCGGCCATCGCAGCGCCCACCAGCGCATCCGCAGCTTGCATCGCGGCCGGGCCACGCGCGCGCGTCCACACCTCGGCGGAGCGCTCGAAGTACTCGGTCGCAACGCCCCAGCGCCCGGTGTTGGCCGACGTCGCGGCGAGGTTGGCATACACCCGCGCGACGATCGGGTGGTCTTCCCCGAGTGCGTCGCGCATCACGACCGCCGACGCTTCGACGTTGCGAATGCCTTCATCCCACTGCCCGCTGTCGTGATAGCTCAGCCCCAGCTCCATCAGCGAACGACCGCAGTCGGGATGGTCCTCCCCGAGTGCGGCTTGGCGGATGGCGAGCGCCTCGGTGTGGAGCGTGATGGCCTGGTCGTAGTTGCCCTGGTCGTGACGAATCACGCCGCGGTGGTTGAGCAGGTCCCCCTGCAGCCGCGGGTCCCCGAAGCGATCGACTTCGGCCTGTGCATGGTCAGCCCACTCGAGGCCACCCTCGTGGTCCTGCTTGAACAGCCCCAGCGTGCGGACCAAGTACACGGCTGCAAGCGCGCGCGTCTCGTCGTCCCCCACGCGGCGCGCATCGAAGAACGCCTGTCGGAACGCCGCTTCGGCCTCATCGACGTGTCGGGTTCGAATGCCCAGCATGCCTTTGCGCAGCGCGACCTCGGCCTGCAGCGGGGGATAGTCCAGCGCGGCGGCCTCCGACGCGATGGCCTCGACCTTCTCCCAGCCCTCGGCGTACTTTCCCGCGAGCTCCAACGCATCGATACCTGCGAGACGATTGCGAAGGACCTGCACGGCCTCGGCAAGCTTGGGGTCGTCGGGAGGCTGCACGACCGCCGTGACGTAGTCGGCGTCGGCACACCGCGCCAAGGACGGCAGCTGCGCGACCGCATCCGACCCCTTGGCGACGACCTCGTCGTCGGCATCGGCGAGCGTCTCCGCGAGCGAACCGAGGCTCCGCAATCGCCCGTCGAGGCACCGCATGCGCGCATCCAACAGCTGACTCGACTGCTCTCCCCGCACCCGCGTCGCTTCACACGCTTCGGTATGCGCGACCTTCCACGCAGACGCGTACGCATCGAGTCGCTCCACGACGTGGGCCCCCGAGTTCGTGGCGTACGGGAGGTCCCGGCTGGCGAACGCCCGACGAATCTGCGTCCCGCGCTCGGTCGTCCACACCGTCCGAAGTTCATCACCTGCGCCGGTACACACGCGCTCAGGCTCGTCCGAAGCCCCGACGGCGGCCCAGGCCACCAGCGGCACCGCGGTGAGCCCCAGCAGCCACGCCCGTCGCTTGGGCGGTGCGTCTTCGTGGGCGAGCGCCTGCTCGAGCGCTTGCATCGAGGGCCAACGATCCGCGGGGTCGACCGAAAGCCCGCGAAGCAGCAGCGCTCGAATCCAGTTCGGCACGTCGTCGGAGGGCGGAACCTCGACATGGCCAGCGGTGACCTCCGCCCCAATCGACAGCGCGCTGTTGCCTGCAAACGGCCGCTGGCCGTACACCGCCTCGAACAGAGAAATGCAGAAGCCGAACTGATCGGTGCGCGCGTCGGTCTCCCCGCCGAGAAACTCCTCGGGGGCCAGGTACGCGGGCGTACCGAGCACCGTCCCGGCCCGGGTGAGTCGGTCGAGACGCTCCCCGGAGGACTCGAGACCGTCGAGGTCGCTCTCCTGCGGCTCGGTGGCGTCAGCGTCCCCGTCCACGTAGGCGAGGCCGAAGTCCATCACCCGCACGCGTCCGTCGTCCCCGAGCATCACGTTGTCGGGCTTGAAGTCGCGATGCACCAGCCCCGCATCGTGGGCCGCACGAAGCCCCCGCGCCGCGCCGCGAGCCACCTCGAGAATCTCCGGCAGCGAGCGGGTCTGGGCCCGCATCCACGCCGACCACGTCTGACCGCGCACGAACTCCATCGCGATGAAGACCATGTCCCAGTGCTGACCGACGTCATGCACCGTGATCACGTTGGGGTGCGTCAGCCGGGCCATTGCCTGCGCCTCTCGCAGCAGACGCTGCCCATCCTCTTCGCGCCGATACTCCTGCCCCGGGCGGAGCAGCTTGATCGCGACCTTCCGGTCGAGCTCCGGATCGTAGGCAGCGTAGACGACCCCCATGCCACCTTCGCCCAGCGGCTCCAGCACGACGTAGCGGCCGATCGTGCTGCCTCGCACCAGCGTGCGCTTGGTCGGCTCCCATCGCGCCGGCTCGGTACTCGGCCCCTCGGAAGGAAGCGTCCTGGTCTGCTCGACCTTCGTCTGGTTTCCCACGTCCCATCCGGATCCTAGGCCGGAAGCTCGCCGCGCTCCAAGGGTGGCGCAGTGGGTGGCGGACCGACATCAACCGAAGCGACGCTCGTCTCCGTGTCACCGTGTCATTGCCACGGAGGGTCTCGTGCCGGCGTGGCGATGTCGGCATGGGCCCCTGCGCACGATGGCTGTCGAATCCGCCTGGCATGAGCCTTGAACAGTGACGTGGTGAGAGCACCGCATGCACCACCGCGCCAAACGACTCCTCGCCATCTCTGCCATCACCCTCGTCGCAAGCTGCGCGGCGCTGTTCGCTGCCGGTGCGATTGCGAGCGCGGTCCTGGGCCCCGACGACCTCCCGCTGGGTCAGCCGCACGCGGTCCGCATCACGCTGGGCGCTCCCTTGGACACGCGGGTCGTCGAGGACTCCGCCGATTGGACGCCGCATCGCACGATCCGCGGCCAGGTCCTCGATCCGCAGGGTCGACCCGTCGAAGGCGCCCTCGTCGTGGGTGGCGACCACCTCGTCATCCACGATGACGAGCTCTCGGGAACGACCGGCGTTCTGACCGAGGCCGACGGAACCTTCTCCCTCCCGGTCTACACCCGATGGCCGATGCAGGTGGTCGCCACGCATCCGGAGCTGGGCCTGTCGTCGATGGTCGAAGACCGCGACCGCAACACGTCGCTGCTGACGCTTCGCCCCTTCACGTGGCTCGAGGGGACACTCGAGGGTCCGCGCGACGCATTCGTGACGGTGGTGGATGCAACGAACCGGAAGATCGGCCATCTCGGCTCGGTCGACGCGCTCGGTCGCTACCGCATCGGCCCCCTGCCGCCCGGACCCGTGACGGTCGACGCGATCAGCCGAGAGCCCGACGGCAGAGCGGCCTGGTACGCAACCGAGGCGGTACTTCTGGAGCCCGGCACGCCGGTCCGCCACACGGTGCACGTCGGCGGTGGGGCATCCCTCGCGATCTCGACCCCGCGCCCCGACGGCATGCTCGCGCGCGCCACCGACCTGGTCGTGCTGCAGGGCGACCACGCCCCGACCAGCCCCGCTGGGCTGCGCGAACTGGAGGATTCGCTCCCCCTGGCCACGTATGAACACGTCTCGGCAGCCCGCCGCGACGGGACCCCGTTCCACCTTCGAGGCATGGCCGCGGGTCGCTACACCGCCTGTGCGCTCTGGCTCGTCCAGGGCATGAAGCAGCAGGTCACGTGCGAGCCGATCGACGTTGCGCCCAACGCCGCGGCCACCGTCGAGCTATCGCTCGCCGCCCTCGGATGAGCCTGCGTGGGCCTGCATCTCGCGGGGATGCTCCGCGGTCCAGATGAAGGCATCGCGCGCCCCGTCGGAGAAGCGATGCGCACGGTACATGCCCGGCGTATTGAACGGGGTCGCCATCGCCCCATTCGCATCGACCGCGATGATGCCTCCGGTCCCGCCGGTCGGAGCGAGCTGCTCGAAGATCACCGCGTGCGCAGCATCGGGCAGGCTCGCGCCTCCGAACGCCATGCGGGCGCAGACCGAGTGGGCGACCGCCTCGCGAATGAAGAACTCTCCGTGACCTGTGGCCGAGACGGCGCACGTTTCGTCGTCGGCATACGTCCCCGCGCCGATGATCGGCGAGTCACCGATGCGACCCCAGCGCTTGTTCGTCATCCCGCCGGTCGAGGTCGCCGCAGCGAGATGCCCCTGCTTGTCCACGGCCACTGCGCCGACCGTGCCGAACTTGTCGGCCCCCGGCGGCGGCAGGTCGTGGTCGAGCGCGACGCTGTCACTCCCCAGCGCCCGCTGGAGTTGCTGCCAACGCATCGGCGTCTTGAAGTAGTCCGGCTCGACCCGCGTCAGCCCCTGCTCGGCCGCGAATGCGTCGGCGCCGGCGCCTGACAGCATCACGTGCGGCGAGGCGTGCATGACGGCACGTGCCGCCTGGATCGGGTTCTTCACCTGGCGAACGCCCGCGACGGCGCCGGCCTTTCCCGTCGCGCCGTCCATGACCGAGGCGTCGAGCTCGTTGTGTCCATCGTGGGTGAACACCGCCCCCTTGCCCGCGTTGAACAACGGGGAGTCCTCCATCACCATGATCGCCGCCTCCACCGCATCGAGGCTCGCGCCGCCGCGCTCGAGCGCCGCATAGCCAGCATCGAGCGCGGTGTTCAGCGTGGCCCGGTACTCGGCCTCTTGCTCCGGCGACAGGTTCTCTGGATTGATCGTCCCGGCCCCACCGTGAATCACGAGGCCCCACCGCGGCTGCGCGGGAGCGGGGGCCGTCACCGGCGTAGGCTCCACGGTCGCGGGCGATATTGCGGCGCGGTCGCAGCCGAGCAAGAGAACCGCTGCACCCACGAAGAACCACCGAATCGTCGCCATGGCGTCACGTCGGAGTCAGCCTCGCACTGGGCGTGGGCGGGGTCCAGACGTGAGCGGTGATACGGTCGGGACCGGCGAAAGGACGCGCCATGCACAACACTCTCCGACTTGCGACCGTCGCGCTGCTGCTCAGCGGCTGCGACCGCACCGAAGTTCAATCGACCGAGTCTCCCGAGCTGGCCGCTGGCGAAGGCCTGCTCGCCATCGTCGTCGAAACGGACCGCCCCGTCCTCGCCCTGCACTACGTCTCACCGGACAACGATCAGCAGTTCAACCTGTCGTCGGCGCCCGTGGGCACCTCGGTTCAGGTCCACCGCGTGCCGGCCGGAACGTACTGCGTCCGCACGGTGACCTGGCCGACCGCCTCCTTCAACGCGGACTTTCTGGATGGCGGCCGCATCCTCTGTGTCGACGTGCAGCCCGACGTCCTGAACTATCCCGGCCACATGGTGTTCGCGCCGGGCGACAGCGACTGGTCGGGCTCGCAGTTCTTCGCCAAGTTCATGCCGCGGATCCCCGAGTACGAAGCGCTGATCGGCTCGGAGTATCCGCAGCTGGTGCCCTGGCTGAGGCCTTAGTTCGGCGCGGGGGCGAGCAGCTCGCTGCCGCCTTCGAGGGCCTGCACGTCGTTCCACCAGCGCTGCAGGTTGGCGTGGTCGCCCACGGGGAGCTTGCAAACGTGCTCGTAGCTCAGCCACACGGCCACGCCGAAGTCGGCGACGGTGGGCGCGTCGCCGCACAGGAACTTCTGCGCTGCGAGCACGCCATCGGCCACGGCGGCGTACTTGTTGAAGTCCTTGAGCGCGGCCTCGATCACCTCGGCATCCGGCTCGGCACCCCGCATGGGCGCAAAGATGTACTGGCCGATCAGCTTGCCGACGGCGGGACTGAGGTGGCAGTTCTCCCAGCTCTGCCACTTGAGCACGTCGGCCATGGCCGTTCCGCCCGGCGCGAGCGGGCTGTCCTGCTTGGCCGCGAGGTAGGTGACGATCGCGTTCGACTCCCACAGCGTGGTGTCGCCGTCGACGAGCGCAGGCACCTTGCTGTTGGGGTTCACCGCGACGAAGTCGGGCTCGTACTGCTTGCCGTTGAGCAGGTCGATGACTTCGGTCTCGAGCGCAACACCAAGGTGCTTGGCGACGGCATGAACTTTGCGAGCGTTGGGGGAGAGGACGTGCGTGTAGAGCTTCATGGAGGGTCCGGTGCGTTGGTCGCTACAACGACGCCCGAGGCTGCCCGGTTTCGACATCCGCCGGGAAATTTTCTCGAGTTTTCGGCACCACGCGGACCCGAGTACGACCGGTCGCCACGAGCACTGCACCGGTGATGAGCACGACCGCGCCTGCGCCCGCCACGACGGCGCCGGTGCGAAGGCGACCGCGGTCGTCGTCGGCGAACGTCATCAGCGTCGCGCCGGTGAGCAGCGTCGGCGCCCCTACGCCCGCGAGCACCCAGCCGGCCAGAAAGCCTGCGCGTCGCCCCGCACGAACGTCGAGCTGCACGTCACCACGCGGCGGGAGATCGAACGTGGACGACGGCAAAACGCCGGGCCCCGCGATGAAGAACCCGGGCGCCCCATCGACCGCAACGACCTGCTCGCAGGGAGACGTACACACATCCGGACCCATCGGACTTCGCCCGCCCAGGCCGCGCACTTCGGCCCGCGTCGCTTCGCGGGCGATGAGCGTGACCGGCTTCGGCCCGCGCGTGACCTCGATCGTGACCGTAGGACCCGAAGGCGTCGCGGCTGCGACGAGTGCGAGCAGTCCGGCGCCGAGCACCGTCACCGCCGATTCGCGAGCATGTCGCGGAACAACCCCGCGAGCTGAGCCGCATGCGCCCCCCACGTGTGCTTGGCGAGCACCCGCGCACGACCCGAGGCTGCGGTCTTCTCGGCCAATGCGGGATCGTTCTTGAAGCGAAGGATCGCGTCGGCGAGCTCCCGGTCCTGACCCGGCGTGATGAGCAGCAGGTCCTTCTCGTGCTCAAACAACGCCTCGATGTTGGGCTCGCGCACCGTGATCGACGGCTTGCCCAGCGCGAGGTACTCGAACACCTTGAGCGGGTCGAGCACAAAGCCAGCCTTGCTGCCCTTGTGGAAACGAGGCTCGAACGGCGCGACCGCAATGTCGCTTGCGGCGAGCAGGCCGGGCACGTCTGCGTAGTCGACCGCGCCGGTGAACACGAACCGGTCACGCACGCCGGCGTCGTCCACCAGACGCTCGATGTCGGCACGGCCCGGACCATCGCCGATGAGCAGGTACCGAATGCCGTCTCCGGGCAACCGCTTCGCGGCGCGGATGAGGCCATCGATACCGTGCCACGGGCGGAACGTCCCCGCGTACCCCACGACGAACGCATCGCCGAGCCCGAGCTCCACCCGTGCCGCTTCGCCGTCGATCCCCGGATGGAAGCGCTCCTCGTTCGCGCCCCAGCTCACCTTCACCGCTTTGTGCAGCACTGCCTTGGGCACCACCGCTTCGGGGTCGGTGGCGACGATGCGCTCGGCCTGGAGCAGGCTCAGCCAGCTGTAGCGGCGGTCGAGTACCATCGTCAGCAGCGGAATGCCACGCTCGCGAGAGACCATCGCGCCGACGCCGTACGATGTCCCTCTTTCATAGATCACGTCGGGCGCGAAGTCGGCAACCACGCTGCGAGCCCGCGCAAAGATCCGGGCGGCATCGACGTGCCGAAGCTGGGCGGGAAAGCGACGCATCGGGCGACCCACGGGTGCAATGCCCTCGCCCAACGAGCCCCGGCACCCCAGCAGCAGCGTCTCGCCGTGCTTGCCGAGGTTGTCCACCAGCTCCTTGACGTGCGTGGAGCCGCCGTGTCGCCCCGGAAGGACGATGTCTGTCGCGACGACGAGAATCCGCATGAGCGCCGGCGAACAGTACACCACGGCACGATCGGTTGCCTCCGGCATCGCCCGCACCGACAATGCGGGCCCGCATGGTCGCCGACGCCAAGCTTCAGACGCCGCCGCACTTCATCATCGTCGGCGCCCAGAAGTCGGGCACGAGCACCCTGCACGGCATCCTGGACGGGCACCCGGACGTGTTCATCCCCGACCGGGAGATCTTCTTCTTCGACATCGACGACCCCGAACAGCACCCCGACTTTCGGCCCGCCGACGGCTCGACGCGGGACTTCGACCGAGACTTCGACGAATACGCCGCGTGGTACGCCCGGTTCTACGTTCGGGCGCGACACGGTCAGCTCCGCGGCGAGGACTCCACCAGCTACCTGCCCTCCACGCTCGCCCCAGCTCGCATCGCGGCGCTGTGCCCCGACGTGAAGGTCATCGCGCTACTGCGCGACCCGGTCGCCCGGGCGTACTCGCACTACTGGCACGACGTCTCGCGTGGCCGCTGCAGCGACACGTTCTCGGACGTGGTGCGCAACGAAAGCTCGCTGGTGGTCCGCCGCGGGCTCTACGCGGAGCAAATCCAGCGCTACCACGACGCCCTCGGTCGCGAGCGTGTGCACGTGATCGTCTTCGAGGAGTTCTGCCGCAACCTCGAGCGAGTCAGCGCCGACGCGTGCGCCTTCTTGGGGCTGCCCCCACCGCCGCCGGCCGCCCTCGAGCGAGAGCGCTACAACGTCGCGCGGGTGCCGGGCAACCTGGAGCTGCGGCTGTGGGCCAACCGGAGCCTGCCGTGGCTGATGCAGAAGAGCTATCGCGGCCTGCTGCCCGAACCCAATCAGGCGGAGGGCTTGCTCAGCGGCCCGTGGCGCGAGCGCCTGTGGAACTCGCCTGCGGCGAAGCATGGAAACCGGCTGCTCGATGCGCTGCGCCCCAAGCGACGCTACCCGCCCATGCCCGAAGCGGCCCGCGCACGGCTGCGCACCCTCTATGGCCAGGCTAACGCCGACTTGTCCGAGCTCTTGCGGCGCGACGACCTAGACCAGTGGTGGCCGAGTTCGCGCGACGCGTGAGATAGAACGCACTTGCACGGCGGCAGGCGTGCGCGCACCTTTGCAGCTCCATGAGCAAGGTTGCCGCCCGCGTCGTTCACTACGGAGCCAACGACCCCGAAACGTTCCGCGGCGGCGTCGAGTCGTTTGCCCGCAACCTGCGGCTGATCTTCGACGAGGTCTCGTTCATGTATGACGGGCATCTCGACGTGGACAAGGTCCGCCGCGAGAAGCTCATGGTGGTTTGCGACAACCACTGGGTCACCGACTGGCCCGACGACATCCCCGTCATCGGCTTTCAGCACGGGGGCGCCGCGGTGAAAGTCCGGCACACCAAGAACTGGCCCGGAAAGCGGATGGCCAAGCGCCAGGCCAAGGCCGCCAAGCGCAAGAACACCATCTGGGTCGCCTGCGCCGAGTGGATCGCCCGCACCTTCGACGAGCTGCAGGGCAACGGTGCCAAGCACGTCATCTATCACCAGGTCGACCTGGACCGCTTCGACGGTGAGCGTCGCGACACCGACCCCAAGCTCGTCCTGCACGACGCACGTGGTGCCCACAAAGGCGAGGCCGAGGTCGCCGCCCTGGCCCGCCGCTTCCCCGACTGGAAGCTCGAACCGCTCGCCTGCGAGCCCTCCGACGTGCCCGACCGCATGCGCAAGGCCGCAGCCTTCCTGCACCTGAGCAAGTACGAGGGCAACAGCATCGTCGTCAACGAAGCCCTCGCGATGAACCTGCCATGCTTCGTCACCAAGGTCGGCCTGATGAACGACGTCGGCCGCCCGCAGGACGTCCACATCATCGACCCCGACAAGGGGTTCAAAGACCCGGACTACCTCGACCGCGAGTTCGCCACGTTCTTGCGCTCGCTGAGCACCCGCACCTACGAGCCTCGAACGTGGACGCTCGCCAACGCCCACATCGACGTCGCCCGCGAGAAGTGGCGCGCCGTGGTGGAGCAGTGGTCTGCGGCCTGGCCTGATGCGTAGCTCGCCCCGCCGGGGCACGCTGCCCCGACGAATCGTGAACAGCGCCCGGTAAGCGGCTGATGCCGCGGGCTGGTCCGTGGTTTGCACGGGTCGGGCCCGATGAAACGCTCCGGCACCGTCTCGCGTCGTCGCATGATGAGCACCCTTGGCCTCGTGGGTGCAGCAACTCTGGGCACCGGCTGCTGGGGCAGCTTCAGCCTGACCGGCAAGATCTACGACTGGAACGGGTCGTTCGGCAGCAAGTGGGCGAGCTGGGCCGTGTTCTTGGTGTTCATCATCATTCCCGTCTACGGAACCCTGTTGTTCCTCGACGCGATCATCTTCAACACCATCGAGTTCTTCTCAGGCAACAACCCGATCAAGCGCAGCGCCGACCTCGGCAACGGGCAACGCATGGTGTTCAACCCGGTGCAGGACGACGTGGATTCGGCCGACGTCGAGCACTACGATGGAGACCAGCTCGTTCGCGCCTTCCGCATCCAGAAGACGCGCCGAGGCTTCCGACTGCGCGACGCCGACGGTGAGCGCCTGCAGGTCGAAGCCAACGACCACGAGATCACACTGCGTGGCGACGGAGCCCAGCTCGCGCGCCTCGATGCCCGCGGCCACGAGCTCGCAGCCGCCGACATCCGCGACGGCGGCTCGCCCTGGACCGCCGTCGCAACGGTCCTCGACGCCAACACGATGGGCCGCATGCTCGCCGTCGCCGACGAGGCCAGCATCGGCGCTCGCGTCTGAGCCTCGCTCAGTCGAAGCAGAACTGCTCCACGAAGTCGCCCGCGTCGGTCCGGCCAAGCGCAGCGAGGGCGTGGTCGCCCACCGCTGCGATTTCGTGGAGCCCGTCGTCACTACAGCGCCGCTGCACTTCGGTGATCCTCGCGTCGACATCGAAGCGATAGACCGCCTGCGTCGCTTCGACTTCATCGGGACGCCCCATCAAGAAATAGACCCGGTCGTTCCCATCGACGCATCGAGGAGGGTCCCATCTGCGGGGTCGAGACGTCGCGTCCGGAAGCCAGCGGCTCCGCCGACGCCGTAGCTCGCCATATGGACAAACCAGCCGAATCCGTTTGATTTCTTCAGCGCTTGCGACGGCGGAGCTTCGCGGTGATGAACGCCCAGTCCTCGGCAACCATCGTCTTCGTCGCCGTGGCGAGGCCTGCAAAGCAACCGAGCACGATCGCCGCGATGAGCAGCAGCTCCACGATCGCCGGAACGTCGATCGCAGCAGCCACGACCCAGGCGATCGCGGCACCGACCGACGCCACGGCGACCACCCGCAGATAGCGGCCAAGCGGGAAAATATCACGGTACGGGACGCCCGTCGCCTTGGCGATTTTCGAGATGTAGAAGGCGACGATTGGAATGAACGCGAGCGTCGTCCCCATCGCGGGTCCGATGAAGCCCAGGCCGAGCATCAACGGGACGCTGAGCAGCACGTTGAACCCGAACGAGACCACCGCCGCATGCAGGACGTACTTGGGGTGCCCTGCGGCTACGATGACGGTGCCGAACGCGGCCACCCGCATCATCGACAGCAGCGTGTACCAGCGAAACACGGGCACCGCCTCGAGGTATGCATCGGTCGCGACGAGCCGCACCATCGGCTCGGCTCCGACGAAGAACACCAGCGTGCTCGGCACGACGATCAGCGAGACCTTGCCGATCGCGTGGCGCCAGTCGTTGAGCGCGTCCCGGGCTCGCCCCTCGCGGAACGCCTCGACCATGGACGGCGCCAGCGCGGTGGTGACCAGGTACGGCACCCGCGTGATGACCGGGATCTGGTACGAGCCGGCGCGATACGCCGCGAAGATCGCGTCGGGAAAGCTGGTGAGGATGAGCAGCTGGTCGAATCGGTTGTTGAGCGACGCGACCATGTCGGTCGCACCGAGCGGCACGCCGAACTTGACCATCTCCTTGGTGCTCACCGGTGAGACGATGCGCTCGGCCGCCGCGTAGCAACGCCCCAGCACGACGTTGACGAACCCAAGCTGCGCAAACGCGACGACGCTCAAGCACATGGCGACCGCCGACGGCTCGAACCCCAGCGCCAGCGGCAGCACGGTGGCGACCGAGATGCACAGGCTACGAAACACACCGTAGCCTGCGGCCACTTTGGGACGCCCTTCCACCACCGCCAGGTTCGGCAGGATGCGCGCGGGCAAATCCCCCACCGGAAACAGGACCAGGAACATCAGCGGGCTCAGGTCCGTCGCGTCCCCTTCGAAGGTTCCGACGGCCTCGATGACCGACGTGCCGAACTTGCCGACCACGAACAGCAGCCCGCCACACACCGCGCCGAGCACCATCAGCAGGCGCACCACTTTGCGCGCGATAGCGGCCCGCTCTGCGAGCGAACGCCCCGGCAGGAAGTAGGTGATCGACTGGTGAAAGCCCGCCAGCAGCAGCAGTGCCAGCGTGTTGTAGGTGAGCAGGAGCGCGCTCAGGCTGGCGACCTCGTCCTTGCCCGTGAGCCGAAAGATCAGCAGCGGCGCCAGGATGTCCGCAATCGTCGCCAAGACGTTGCCCACCACGAGGACGCTCGCGTCTTTGGAGACGCTGCGCTTCTTTTTTGGGGGGTTCTCAGGCTCGTCGGACTCGCTCATGCGGCGGCGCGTTCACTGATGATGTCTCGAAATAGCTTCATCAGGTGAAGAGCGTGTGCATCCCACGTGTGATGGGCGAGAACCCGCGCTCGGCCCGCGAGCGCCTGCGCGGCGGCGCGGGTCGGTGAGCTCCGCAGGCCCCGAATCGCCGCGGCCAGCTCGTCGTGCCGCCCTGGCCCCACGAGCGTGATCTCTTCGCCGTCGGTGAACAGCGCCTCGATGTTGTCGGCCCGGATCGTGATGGTGGGCTTGCCCATCGCGAGGTACTCGAAGACTTTCAGGGGGTCGAGCGTAAACCCTCGCTTGCGGCTGGGACCGTGCAGATGCGGCTCGAACGGCGCCACGCAGACGTCGGCCGCCGCCAGCACGCCGGGCACAGATTCGTAGTCGACCGCTCCGGTGAAACGAATCCGATCGCGAACGCCGAGGCTGCGCGCGAGCGACTCGGCCTCACCACGCTGCGGACCATCCCCGACGAGCAGGAAAACAATGTTCTCGTCGCGAAGCTCTGCCGCCGCCCGCACCAAACCGAGCACGCCGTGCCACGGCTTGAAAGAACCGCTGTACCCGACGACGTATGCCTCACCCAGCGCATGTGCGGCCCGGGCCTCGCGCGCCTCCTCGTCCAATCCTGGCCGAAAGAGCGATTCGTTCGCGCCCCAGCTCACCTGCACGGCCTTGTGGCGCACCGCACGGGGCACGAGGTCGGTATTCGTGGCGATCAATCGACCTGCCCCGAGTAGCGAGAGCCACGAGTACCGCTGGTCGAGCACCATGGTGATGAGCGGCACATCGAGCGCCCGCCCCAGCATCGCGCCGAGCCCGTACGACGTGCACCGCTCGTAGATCCCGTCGGGTCGGAAGCGCCGGGCGACCTCGAGTGCGGCGGGCATGCCGAGCCCCGCATCGATGGTGCGCAGTGGCCCCGGCAGTCGACGCATGGGTCGACCGATGGCTGCAATGCGGTCTCCATGCGAGCCCGTACGGGCCAGTAGCAGCACGTCTGCGCGTGTTTCGAGGTGACGCACCAGCTCGCGCACGTGGGTCGCGCCGCCGTGGGCATCGGGGAGGAGGATTTCTGTGGCGACAACGAGAAGACGCATGACGAACCCCTGCGCGAGGCGGTCGTGCTTCCGTTCGCCGGTCGCTGCCCTCGCATTACAGGAGTGCCCAGTTCCGCGCAGATTCGTGGTGGCCTCGCGCACAAACCTCGGGTCCGAGAGAACCCGATGCAGAGCCTCAGCAGGTGGTCGTTTTTCGAACCGACCAGATGAAGCCATCGAACCAGAAGTGCATCAGGCTCACGACGATGGTGATCGTCCAGAAGCGGTAGGCCGTGCCCGCCCAGGCTTCGACCGCCAGCCCATACAGCACCGCACCGACCACGAACGTCAACCACGTGAGCACCCGACCACCTGGCGCATCTTGCAGCCGCAGGATGCGCTGCATGTTGCGCCCTTCAGTCGCCCACACGATGCCGAAGTACTGCAGCGCGTGAAACAGGTTCATCACCAAGAATGCCTCGCCCCACGGGTTGAACCCCCAGGAGTAAATCGAGACGGCCCCAGTGCTGACCAGCAGGTAGACCTTCTGCCACGGCACGCGGACACCAGCTCGATGGTCCCGCCACGCCGCCCACAGATAGTCGAGCAGCACGACCACGCCCATGCCGATCACGCCCCACGCGATCAACCCGTGGTTGTTTTCCATGTGCGTGGGGATCGCGGCGAAGAACGCCGCCTTCACTGCGTCGAACTCTCGGAAGTCCGAGACGTGGTCCATCATCGTGGCACCCGCGAGGATCGGACCGGCGTACAGGACCTGGTTGAGCATCCAGTCGCGCCGACGTCCGTGCATCGGATCGTTCCCGGCCCGCGCTTCGTAGATCCGGGCGAAGCCGAAGGTCTGCGCACCCGAGTGGTACACATCCCAAAAGGTCGCCAGCACCGACGCGCACACGGCCACCCACAGCGAGACGTTCATCGCGACGAGCAGCACCAACGGGACCCACAGCATCCGCGTCTTGAAGCGCCGGCGGACCTCACCGTTGCCGTGACTGCGCCACAGCACGATGACCAGGTGCGCGTGGATGAACACGCCCAGCATCACGCTGGCGAGCGTGACGTCTTGGCCCCACCAACGGAACACCTCTCGCCCGATGTCGCCGAGGTCGACGATCCACCCCACAACAAACGCCACCAGCGGCGGCGCGAGGAAGAACGCCCAGTCGTAGGCCGACGAGACGATGTACGGCGAGCGCCGCGCGGTTGGGGTCGAGCTCCCCACAGCGGTGGAGCATAGTGGGCTTCGGGCCGTCCTCCAAAACAGCTGGTCGTGCGGTCCTGGAGCGAAGCTCTGCCCGGTCCTCGGGTTGGAGAAAACGCGAAGGAACCGTACTCTGCGCCGCGGTGATCCACCTGTACGTGCACGGGCGCGGACGAGGGCACGCGACGCGTTGTTTGGCGATCGCGCGAGCGCTCGACGCTGCAGGGCGACGGTTTCGCGCCTTCGTCGGGCCCGACGGCGTCGCGCTGTTCTCGTCGGCGTACCCCTGCACCCCCATCGCCTCGCTCCCGCCGACGCCAGGCCCTGCAACGCTGCGACTCGCCAGCCGCGTGCGCGACGCAGTTCGGGCCGCACGTGCCGACGATGCGACGGTCATCGTCTCCGACGGTGACCTTCCTGGCCTGAGTGCGGCGAGCCTGCTCCGTCGACCCGGTATCGCGGTCGGGCACGGCTTGGTCTTCAGCGGCTGCGAGCGCCCCGACGCCTTGCCCGCAACGCCGTGGCTGCGCGAGCGGGCCAAGGCCGCCGTGTCCTCGGCGGGCGCCCAGCGCTGCATCGCGGTGAACTTCGTACCGCTGCAGCCACGAACGCCGCGCACCATCGTTGCCCGTCCCGCCCTCGATCCGCGACTGCATCGCGTCGACGCCCCCGACCGCGTGCTCTGCTACTTCCGCGACGGCGCCCCCGAAGTTCTGCGCCGCTTGGTCGAGCTCGGCATCACGCCGCTCGTGTTCGGACCAACCCGCCCCGACGTCGACGGCATCGAGTTCGAGCCACAGGACCGCGTGCGCTTCATCGAAGGACTCGCCCGCGCCCGCGTGGTGGTCTCGAGCGCGGGCAGCCAG
The DNA here is from genome assembly GCA_964432695.1 of uncultured Nannocystaceae bacterium. Taxonomy (GTDB): domain Bacteria; phylum Myxococcota_A; class Polyangia; order Nannocystales; family Nannocystaceae; genus CAJXVA01. Next base: position 1,371 of record CAYSPB010000041.1, on the reverse strand, counting down.
CTCATCTCCGAGTGCGTCGGGTTGGGCATCCCCATCCTCGCGCTGCATCGCCACGATGACGACGAGCAGCGACTCAACGCCGCGATGGTTCGGGAGCATCGGCTCGGCGATGGGTGCTCGTTCACCGCGCTCACGCCCGCTCGACTGCAACGATTCATCGATGCGCCCCCCGCGGGAACTGCATCGAACGACGACCTGCCTGACGTCGCGACCGCGGTCATGGACGCCATCGACACCGCGCTGCTATCACGGGGCCGATGAGCGACGAACCCACCGCACTCGAGCGCTTCATGCTCGGCGACGCCCGCGGCGGCAACCGAGCCAACGTGCTGCTGATCGTCGGTGGCCTCGGATTCGGCATGTTCCTCTACGTGCTCAGCGGCGTCTTCACGGCGCCAGGCGGGCTCGATGGGTCGAGTCCAACGGTCGCCTCGGACACCGCAACCTGCAGCTTTCGCAACGGAGCACTGTACGAGATCGAGGTCGCCGGCAAGACCTACGGCGGCTGCGCAGGTGCGACGAATCGCTGCGCCGAGTCCGAGCCGGTCGACGTCGCGTACGACCCCGCCGACCCCAGCCGGTGCCGGGTCGCCAGCGCTGTAGGCGGACTCGGCCGCTTTGAAATGACGCTGCTGCTGCTCAACCTCGGAATGGCATTCGCGGGCGTGGCAAGCGTGCTGTTCATGCTCAGCCAGCGAATCCACATGGCCGCGATCGCAAACGATGGCGACATGTCGGGGGCACAGGCCCGCGTGGCCAGGCTGCAGAGGCTCTCATGGGTTGCCTTGGCGGCCTCGGCGATCACTGCCAACGCGACGGCCGTCTACGCCCTCTTGTGAGCCCGCGCGCGCCCGAGTCGGCGTGTCGCCGGCGGTGCGGGCTGCTAGAGTCGCGGCGCCCATGAGCACCTCCGAAACGCCTCGAGTCGAAGCCCAGGTCGATGGACGCGCCGGCGAGCGCAGCCGCGAGCTCATGGCCGCCGCTGCAAACGTGATTCCCGGCGGCGTGAACAGCCCCGTCCGCGCGTTCGGACCCGTCGGCGGCGACCCTCCGTTCGTCCGCAAGGCCAAGGGCGCGCACGTGATCACCGAAGACGGCGTCGCGCTCATCGACTACATCGGCACGTGGGGCCCGGCCATTCTCGGCCACGCTCACGAAGAAGTGCTCGACGCTGTGCAAAAGGCCATTCGCGACGGGCTGAGCTTCGGTGCCGCAACGGCCGCCGAGGTCGAGTTCGCCGAGCTGGTGTGCTCCATGGTTCCCAGTCTTCACGGCGGCATGGTCCGCATGGTCAACTCCGGCACCGAAGCGACCATGAGCGCGCTTCGCCTGGCACGCGGCTACACCGGCCGCGACAAGATCATCAAGATG
>CAYSPB010000040.1:0-31074 GCA_964432695.1 uncultured Nannocystaceae bacterium | reverse complement strand
TGGCGCGAGGGGTCGTCACTGCGGTCGACGCGTGGGACGGCGCGGGCCATCTCATCGTGAACCTGAGCGTTGGTTGGGAGTTCGAGATCTTTGGCGGCGAGCACCCCGGCACGGAGATCGTTCGCTCGGCCGTTCAATACGCATACTGCCACGGGGCACTCGTCGTGGCCTCTGCTGGCAATGACGCCGGCCTTTGCCAGGACGGGCTACTCGCACCCGCCGTGCTCGCAGAGGAGTATGCGCCCGGTGGCGCGCGCTGCACGGCGCTCGGTGTTCCTGTGGCCGAACAAGTCCTCGAAGGCTCAGCTCCGCTGGTCCACGCGATCGGAGGTCTCGGCTACGGCGATGAAGACATGCCGGGTTCCCGGCTCGGAGCACACACCAGACTGATGGCGAACGCGAGCCACGGGATGGGTGGTGATGGCGTTCTGACGACGCCGCTGACGGGAACCTCGGTCTCGGCAGCGGCCGTGTCCGGAGCAGCCGCGATGGTGTGGTCCTACAACCCCGGCATGTCGCGCAACGAAGTTATGGATGCTCTGTATCAAGGTGGCCAACCGCTCGGATTCGAGGCCGACGTGAGCAGCCCGACCGATACGGGGTTGGTTTCTTCGCACCGTTTGAGCATTTGTGGGGCCATGGAGCACGCATGCGGACTCGATCCGAACTGTGGGCTGAACCTGTCGTGCGCCCTGCCGACGGATCACAGCGACATTCACTCGATTCTCGTCGCGGCTGAGGGCGCGGCCACAGACGTAGGCTCACCGGTCGTTCCTGCGGCGCGGATTCTGTGCAGCGAGCAGTCGACCTGTGGCGTGCAGCATTCCGCCGAAAGCGAGGCCGAGTGTGCACGGTTGGCGCCCGATCCGGCGGCGCCCTATGCCGATCCTCAGCCCGGGGGAACGATTTGCTCGATCTGCGGGCTCGACGGTCTCACGCTCACCGGGTCTCTCGACCAGCATGTCGACGCGAACACGGTCGAAGAAGTCGTGTTGTTGATCGAAGAAAACGGAGGCCGCAGCCAAACGCGGTACTCTCTGGGGCCCCCAGCATTCACCAACGCCGGCATCCTCAAGATGGACGTCGATGCGCCGGGACTTGCTGATCCACGATCGACGTACACGTTGATCGGTGTGCTCGCGGACGGGACGATGCTGGAGAACACGATCTACTCTCGTCGCTAGCAACCCGTGATGTAACCCGGCGCGGCGATTCGCTGCGGATTCATCGTGCCTCGACCCGGAACTCCCACCAGGGGCGTTCCGGGTGTTCGTGGTGGAGCGTTCGCTGCGTATGGGCGAGTGCATCCGCGAGGTCCCCAGACTGCAGGAAGCGTCGCATCGTGCCGAGTCCCACCTGCCGCGCGAGCGCATCGTCGACCGGGACGCGGGACACGAGCACGTGGTCGGTGCCGGCGAGGAGGAACCCTCGGCCGACACTGATGCCGCCCGCGTCTCGCCGGGTTTGCGTCGCTCCGGTCTCGCAACCCATCAAGAATGCGGTCGTGGGAATCTGCGGCAGGGCAAAGAGTGCAGTCATGCCCATCGCGCCGTCGGACAACTTCATCGTCGAGCCCCACGGCGATCGCGGGTCGTAGTCGGCGTGCCCGGCGTAGTACAGCACGTGCGCACCTTCGAGTTCTTTTCGAAGGGCGGAGCGGGTGGCTTCGGCGCCGTCGAGCTTGGTCACGTCGAGGTCCGAGGCCTGAAGCTCGAGATAGGCCGCTTCACCTTCTTCACGGGCGTGGACGAGGTTCTGCGACGGGTCGGCGACGACGAGGGCTTGCGTGCTGAGCGGCCCTCCGCTGACCGACGGCAGGTCCAGCGCGAACTCGATGGGGACGTGGTCGACGAGCGGGCGACCGTCGACGTCGATACGTGCCCACGCGATGGCCTCGAGTTCACCGAGGGCGGTCACGCGGAGACGGGATGCGTCCGCGAACCGGGGCAGCCAACGGCCCAAGGCTCGGCCCCACGCTGGCTGCATCGGGTCGCTGGGCAGCGGGACCCATGCTGTTTCGATGCCCGAATCATCCCGAAGAAACAGGGCAACGCGGTCACCAACGATGGCGGCGTAGAGCGAGACGGCGTCCGCGGGCGGCGTTGCGCCGCAGTCGACGGGTGGCGGGGTGCCGAGCGTGAGCTCCATCGCCTGCTGGAGCTCTCGACGGTTTTCTTCTTCGAGACGCGCAAGTCTTGCTGCATGCTCGCGCTGAGACTGTGCCGTACCCCGCCAAGCGTCTCGTTGGGCTGCCTCGAGCGCGAGCTGTCCTTTGGCAAATGCGGCGGTCGCTGAGATCCATCGCGCGCGCTCGGCCTCGGAGAGTCCGGCGACGCGAGTGAGCCGATCAACCTGCGCGAGCGAGCGCCGGTGGGCTTTTCGGACGGCGCAGAGCGCTCTCTCGGTGTGGCCTTGTTCGAGTCGCAGTTCGAGCAGTCCGCGAAGGCTCGATGTTCGGCTTCCGACGTAGTTTGCGTGTCCGATCGCGATGGGTAGTGTCGCCGACGCGATATCGAGTTCGTCCTCGGCGCGCTCGAACGCTTCAATCGCTGCGTCGTGCAGGCCCCAGCTTCGCAGCTCACGAGCGTGCTGATTCCATCGTTCCCACCCGGTGCCCCGCGCAGCTACGGGATCCTGGGTCAGGAGAGCAGGTGCGTCCCAGCTGGGATCGGCGAGGCGAACTTCGCGGGAAAGATCCTCGACGAAAGGGTGCAAGCTCGGCGGTGGGTCGAGTGCCTCGAGCTCGAGGAGTCGCTGTTGGCTCTCGTTGATGTCGCCGTCGAGAAGTGCGGCCAGCGCTAGATTTGCAGTCTGATTGGCGGCTTCGGCCCTGTCGGGACACGTACGCGTGACTGCGTCGAGGGCTCGCTCAAACTCCTCATGTGGGACGTCCGGGAGCAATCCACGCGCGGCGAGTCGCAGGCGAGCCCAGCCGAGATTTCCCTGCAGCACGGCCTTGCTTCGACACGGGAGCTCCAGGCGGTCGAGCGCTCGCTGTCCCTGCTCGATCCGCGCGATGGCCTCATCGCGCAGGCCGAGTTCACTGATCAGCATGATGATCTGGTTTTCGACGTTGAGGGCCTCGGCCTCGTCACCGAGTCGTCGTGTGAGGCGAAGCGCCCGCTCATTGGCTGCGATGGCGCCAGCGAGGTCGAACACGGCGGTCGCGAGTTCAGCGTCCCGAAGGTCGGCATGAAGCGCCGCCTCGGGGGAGGCTGCGCGTAGAGGTTCGTGCCGGGACAAGACAGACCGGGCTGAGGAAAAGTCCAGAGCTACGGTGTGTTGATAGGCGAGCGCGGCTGCGATCTCGGCTGCGTCGTGTCGGGCGTCGAGTGTCAGTGCGTGCGCAAGCGTGGTTTCGAGCGCTTCCCGGCTGCGTTCGAGTTGTCGCGTCTGGAAAAGAAGCTTCTGGCGCAGTCGCTGAACCTGAAGACGTCCATACCCTGTTCGAGCCAACGCTGCCGCTTCGAGGAAGTACAGCAGGACGGACGTCGGTACGCGCTTGCCGAGCGCCCAGATGACGAAGGGGTTCTCGAGCGGCTGACGCTGCCAATGAACGGCGCGGGCGAGGATTGGGCCGCCGGCGTGTTCGATGCTCAGCGAGGAGGCGCTGGAGGGGATGTCGAAGCGAAGCTGGGTGCCGCCGTCGACCAAGGAGGTGGTGACGGGGATGGGCGTCTGGTCGACGCGAACGACGAAGCCGGCGCTGGGCGGAAGGTCGACCCACGCGACCACCGGGTCGACCTCGCTCCGAAGCATGCGTGTGCAAGGCTCATGATTCGGCGCGCGGCATCCCGCGATGAGAACTTCGGGCGGATCCGCGTTCGCGGGCACGTCAGGGCTCGTCGCCGGGTTCGAACACCCTGCGAGGAGCAGTGCCGCCACGATGCAACGCCGCGCACCGAGTGCGCATCTCGAGAACCCGCCACGCTGTCTCGCTCGGCCTTGGGTCTGCTGGCAAGGTCGCGAACGCTTGCTCCGACTCCGGCGCGAGTCATCGCGCAGGGTTCCCAAGATGCGCTGTTGTCCAACACCGTTCAGGTGCCGGAGACTACCAAAACCGACAGGGGCACGACCGCGACGGTGGGCGGGTGCGAGGTCGGGGCTTCGGCACCGTCGGAGGGCAGGTCGTCTGCGGGGCCGATCCAGATCTCGAGCGTCAGCGGTCCCGGCTCGACGGTAGCCAGGTCGGCGAGGGTCGCGTCGATGCGGACGCTGCCAGAGATGTCGACCTGTAGCCCGGTCGCGGGGCGACGCGCCGTCGCGCGGCCGCGGGCTCGAGCAATTACGGCGACGGCCGGCGCCGTCTCGACGGCCGATTCTGGGGCCAGGGTCATCGTGATGGCGTCGTCGCTCGACAGCGCGATCGCATTCGGTTCGTCTGCCCCGCGGATCTCCGCGCGCCCAGCTTCGAGCGAGATGACGGCGTAAGGAGGCGCGATGGCCTCGGCGGGCCGAAGGCCGAGCCACAGCGCGAGCGCGGCGGCGATGGCGACGAGTGGAACGACCCACGCGGCCGGGTTCCGTCGCCGAGACAGCGGTGTTGGTGGTCGAGACTGGGATTGGGTTTCAGCTTCGGCAGGCGCGTCCACGCGGTCGAACACGGCATCGAGCAGCCCCGCCTCGTCCTCGAGCGATGGCACCTGGACCGACGCTGCGTCGGCGTGACGCTGCTCTTCGCCGAGGGCGCGGAGGATGACGTCGTCGGCGGGGTCTTGCTCATGCATGGTCGGCCTCCATCGGGGCAGCGGCGGCGGTGGCAGCGGCAAGCTTGCGCGCCTGCTTGCGTAGACGATACGCCCACGCGTTCACGGCGCCCCGCGTCATGTTGAGCTGGCGCGCGACTTCATCAGGCGCGAACTCCTCGACGTAGAGCAGCTCGAACAGCTCCATGTCACGGGCATTCATCTGGGCGTACAGAACGCGTAGGACGTCGCGCAGTGCGTCACGGTGCCGAAGCCGCTCCACCACCGAGTCGTCGCCGAGAATCACGTGCTCCGCGGTGGTCTCGCCATGCCGCCGCATCTCGCGATCCAGCACGCGCGCGCATCGTCGACGCGCGACCAGCCGCACAAAGCTGTCGAGCGTCCGCCCCCGCTGCGGATCCCAGCGACGCAGCTCTCGGCTGTCGTTCTCGAACAGCGTCACCAGCACGTCCTGCGTCAGATCGCGGGCCCGTTCTTGGGGCACCTCGCGGGTTCGCGACCACCGCGCGAGTGTCACCGAGACCTCCTTGTGAATCGAGGCCAGCAGCCGACTCGCAAGTCGGCGCCGCGCCCCTGGCTCGCCGCCCAGCGCGGCGTCGACGAGACGCGTGTCGGAGGTCTCTTGCACGCGAGGCGTGGATACCACGGCCGCGAACGCCTCGTGCAGACCGCCGGGGGTTGATGGCGGGACGGCCATCATCGTCGCTCCTGCGCTGGCATGTGTACCCCTTGACGCCGGCAGGGGCGGCGATGACGAACTAAATGTCGTCGAGGGTCCACCCGACGACGTCGATGCGGTCGACGACGTGCAGCAGGGGCTCGCCAACCAGCGGCAGCCCGTGGGCGTCGGCGACGGTGTTGCGCGTGAGGTCGGCCTCTGCGCGGCGAAGTGGCCACGGCTCATGGACGATGTCGCCGCGGCGGACGGATCCGCGTTCGTCGGCAGCGTAGAGGCAGTAGCGCTCCGTGAGCCAGGCGTCGAGGGTGCCAGCAGAGGCCCGGTACGGGTCACCCACGCCGCGGTACCGGCCTTCGAAGACGCCTTCGGCCATGCGGTCATCGGTCCGGGTGCTGCGATACTGGACCCAGCCGTTCGCGTCGACACTGCACTCCATTTCGGCCTTGACGTACGGAAGGTCGAAGAACGTGCGGGCGCCCCATACCGCGAGGCGCTGGTCGGCATCGAGGCTGAAGAACCACACGCCGGGCTTGTCGCCGCCGGCGGTGACATACGTGCGCACGTTCAGCTCGGGAAAGCGCGAGACGCCCGGCACGTTCGGCAAGAACCGTCCCGTGACGTTGTCCATCAAGAAAGGCACCACGCCGACCCACGCCTCGCCTTCGAACCTATCGACGTCGAGCCCGGGAGGGAGGGCGGCGGCGATGGTCTCGGCGGGGACGCGCCAGTGGGCGAACAGGAGGTGCATCCAGCTCATCGTCATGACCCAGCTGCGCTGTGGTGCGGGCCACGGCCGGTGCTCGACCGAGGCGGCGACGGCAGACCAGTCGACGGACATGGGGTCAGCGTACCTTCGGTTTGCCCGGGTAGGCGCGGAGTCCTACGGTAGGGGTGGATGCAGGGGGAATTGGTCGCAAGGCCGCGGTGGTGGCTGCAGGTCCGTCACGCGTTCAGCGAGCGGTTCACGCTGGAGCTCGACGTGCGTCGCGATGCCGCGGTTGTGGGTTTGCAAGGCCCGCCTCGGCAGGGGGCGTCGGCGCTGCTCCGGGCCGTGGCAGGGGCATTCGCGCCATGGGGGGGTCGCATCGAGGTGGCCGGGCGGGTGTTGTTCGACCGGGCCGCCGGGGTGAATCTCTCCGCCGCGCAGCGTTCGGTCGCGCACCTTCGCCCCGCGCCGCAGCTGCGACCGCTGGAGACCGTGCGGGACGCATTGACTGCACTCCAGCCTGCGTTGCCGCGGCTGGACATGCCAGCGGTCGCGGAATCGTTGGGCTTGCGGGACGTGCTCGACGGGTCGGTCCGTGCGCTGTCCGAGGTCCAGATGCGACGGGTCGCGGTGGCGTCGGTGCTGGCGCGTGAACCCGCGGTGCTGCTGCTCGACGAGCCGCTGACGGGCATCGACGACGTGCACCGCGAGGCCGTGGTCGAGACCATCGCCGCGGCGCGGGTCGACCTGGACGCGTCGATGCTGGTTTTGTGCCACGACGAGGCCGCGCTGCGTCGCTGGACTGAAACGAGGCTGCGCATCGTCGACGGTCGCGTCGCGACCTGAGTTGGTCCTGGTGGCCGTGCATGTCATTGTGCGCCGCATGCCCGAACGCGAGGTCATCGTCGGCGACGGTCTCGCATGGCTGCGACAGGCCGAACTCACGCCTCGACATGCCATCGTGACGTCGCTGCCGGACGTGTCGGAGTTCCCTGGCATGTCGGTCGCCGACTGGTCGGCGTGGTTCATCGAGACCGTCGCACGCTGCTGTTCGGCCGCGCACCCGGAGGGCCTCGTCGCGTTCTACCAAACCGACATCAAGCGAGACGGTCGCTGGGTGGACAAGGGATACCTCGTGCACCGCGGGGCGGAGCAGGCCGGCTGCGCGTGCCTGTGGCACAAGATCATCTGCCGGGTCTCGCCCGGCTTCAAGACCTTCGGTCGTCCGGCGTACGGGCATCTCCAGGCGTTCTCGGCTCAGCTCCGGCTCTCGATTGCCGACTCCACGCCGGACGTCGTGGACGGGCTCGGCGTGATGACGTGGTCGCGTGCGATGCCGACGACGGCAGCCGAGGCGATGTGTAAGGTCCTCGACACCGTCGAGCGGGATTGGGTCGTCGTGGACCCGTTCTGCGGTCGCGGCACGATTCTCGCCTTGGCCAACGCGCACGGCTACGACGCAGTCGGGGTCGACATCTCGAAGAAGCGCGTCCGCAAGGCGCGGGCGCTGCATGCCGACGACCTTCGGGGCGAAAACGCCTGAGGATCGAGCACGAGCCATTCGCGGCCGACCCGTCACGCCGAATGCACGATTGCCGCCTCAGGGCACGGTGGCTGGGCACTCGTGCCCGTGCGAGACTTCGCCGGTGCGCGCTGCTGCTCGGTGTTTCGTGGCCTCGATGCTGTGTTCGATGGGGTGCGACGAAGCGACGCCTTCACCGAGTCCCGCGCCGGAGCCGGTGCAGCCGAAGGCGCCCCCGGAAGATCAAGCGGTTGAGTCGTCCGACACGTCGAACGCGAAGCCCGAGCCGAAGCCCGGCAGTGGCGCGCTGGCGAAGAGCACCTTCGAGACGCCGACCCGAGACGAGGCAGAAAAGGCGAGGGCCGCGTTGGCCGTTCACCTGTCGACCGGCCGCAAGGCGGTGAAAGCCGAGCGCTACGCGGAGGGCATCACCGCGCTGCGCAAGGCCAAGGCGCTGGGACCGATGAGCGCCAAGGTGCTTGGAGAACTCGGCTGGGCACTCTTCCTGCACGGCGCGCTCGACGAGGCCGAGCACGAGCTGAGGGCCGCGCTGCACGTTGCGACCGCTGCCAAGCGCAAAGGGGCCATCTTGTATAACCTCGGACGGGTCGAAGAGGCGCGTGGACAGACCGAACTCGCCGCCGACCTGTATCGACAGAGCCTTGCCGCGCGGCCGAACGATACGGTGAAGGCGCGCTTGGTCTCGCTCGGCGCGGACGAGACCATCACGCATGCTGCGTGCGCCATCGATGCCCAGCCGGGGCGTCCACCGTTCGATTTGTGCGCCGATGTCTTGCTGCGCGCGCCCGAGGCCGACCGCGACGACCCGCCTACGTGCGAGTTCGGCTGGGTCCGTCCGCTGACCGCGGCTGACGTCGGCCCCGAGGTTGCAGCGTCGGCGGCAGGCGAGGGGCAAGCAAGCGTGTTCAAGGTGAACGAGCCGAGCTATGCCGCGACGGCGTTTTCGATCTGGGACCGAGACATCATGGAGGAGTCGTTCCATCTGGGCATCGTGGTCGGCAACGCGTGGTGCGTGGCCTCGCTGGCAACGGTGATGCACCCCGGGGTGGGCTATGCGGACGAGTCGGTCGGTTTGCTCGAACTCGAGGCGAAGGAACTGAGCGGACGGGGCGCCAAGGAACTCATCGTGCGCTGGTCCGTCGGCGCCCATGACATGGACCCCGGTGTGATGTACATGGAGGACACGCGACACGAGAACACCGCCGTGCTCACGGTCGACGACGGCACGCCCCGGTGGGCCGGCGCGGTTCGGACGTTCACGGAGTGGAACAGCGGGGAGATGGACACCGACGAGTGGGGAGGCCTGGTCGACCCGGAGACCGGCACGACGGGGGCCGACCTCACGTTCGACGGGGCCGGCAATTTCACCGTCGTCGCCAAGGGCAAACTGCCTCCTTCGACCACTGCGGGCACGTTCCCACTCGGCGCGTATCCGGTCCTCTGTCCCGACGAGCAGGACCACTTCGGGCTTTGAGCGGCCGCGATGTCGCCGCGGTGACAGTGCCGTTCGGTTGACATCGAGGGGGGGATCCATGAGCATCCGAGCGACCCCGTGCGCGAGGGCTCCCGCAGATGACGAACGAGCAGACTCCGTCCAACGTCGGTGCCGTCGTCATCGGTCGAAACGAGGGGGAGCGACTGCGTCGCTGCCTCGCGTCGATGATCGATCGTGTCGGTACGATCGTCTACGTCGACTCCGGTTCGACCGATGGCAGCGTCGAGATGGCGACGTCGATGGGCGCCAACGTCCACGACCTCGACACGTCGATCAAGTTCACCGCAGCGCGGGCTCGAAATGCAGGCGCCGCGCTGCTGCTCGAGCTGGCGCCCGAGACATCCTTCATCCAGTTCGTCGATGGGGACTGCGAACTCGACCCGGACTGGATCTCCGCCGCGCTCGACGCGATTCGTGCCAACCCGCGGCGCGCCGTCGTCTGCGGGCGTCGTCGCGAGCGGTATCCCGAAGCCAGCGTCTACAACCGGCTCTGCGACATCGAGTGGAACACGCCGATCGGTGAGGCCGCGGCCTGCGGCGGTGACGCGCTGATGCGCGTCTCGGCGTTCACCGAGGTTGGGGGCTATCGCGACGATCTGATCGCAGGCGAAGAACCCGAGATGTGCCTTCGGATGCGACGCGCTGGATGGACGATCGAGCGCATCGATGAAGAGATGACGCTGCATGATGCTGCGATGACCAACGCGTCGCAGTGGTGGCAGCGTGCGAAGCGGTGTGGCTACGCGTGGGCCGAGGGCTACGCGATTCATGGTGCAACCGACGGGTATCGCAAGAAGGAAGTCATGAGCACGTTGGGCTGGGCGTTCGGCGTACCGATGACCTCCGGTGGGCTCGCCCCGCTCTCGGGCGGGCTGAGCATGCTCGGTCTCGGTGCGTATCCGGTGCTGCTGCTCAAGGTGTATCGCTACGCACTCACGCGGGGCTTCACCGGGGAAGAGGCCCGCATCTTCGCGGTCTCGGCCGTCGCATCGAAGTTTCCGCAGGCGGCCGGCATGCTCAAGTACGCCTGGAACCGCGTCACCAACAAACAGGGCACCCTCATCGAATACAAGGGCGCCGCCGGGAGCAACGCATGACCGCCCGACGACCCAACGTGATGTACGTGGCCGCGATGCTGCCCAAGCGCTCGGAGACGTTCGTCTATCGCGAACTTCTCGGCCTGCGCGATGCGGGATGGGACGTCTCGGCGCTCTCCGTACGCCCACCCGAGCGCGACCTCGGCAGCGACATGCTCGACGACCTCGCGGGCGAGGCATCGGTCGTGTACCGCGACGTTCCGAAAATGCTGTTCGGTGCGGCTTCGGAGGTTGCCCGTCACCCCCGCAGCACGCTGCGTACGCTGTCCCACGTGGCCAAGCTGGCGCTTGGCGGAGATGACATCACGGGGCTGCGCCGCGCGAAGCTCGTCTGGCAGGCGTTGGGCGTGCTCGGGGCGGCCGAGGCGGCGCGGGAGAAGGGCGTGGAGCACATTCACGCGCACATGGCCCACGTGCCGGCGTCGATCGCGATGTTGCTCGCACTTCAGCTCGACGTGCCGTTCAGCTTCACCGGCCACGCCGTCGACATCTTCAGCCAGCGCACGTTGCTGCGGACCAAGCTGCGCCGGGCCACGTTCTGCGCGTGCATCAGCGAGTGGCATCGCGGCTTCTACCAAGAACTGCTCGAGACGGCCTCGGAGCCCACGCTCGACCAGCATCGACTGCCGGTCGTTCGCTGTGGTGTGAACGTCAACGAGTTCACGCCGCCCGCCTCGCGACCGCCGGGCCCGCTCCGCATCGTGACCGTAGGCCGCCTGATCGAGAAGAAGGGCTTCGATCTGCTGCTTCGTGCGCTTGCGTCCCAGCCGGTTGACACGCCCGCCTACGAGTGCACGATCATGGGCGGCGGCGAAGAGGCCGACGCGCTGGCAAAGCTCTGCACCGAGCTCGGTCTCGACGACCGCGTCACGTTCACTGGCGCCGTGCCCAACACCGAGGTGCGGGAACGACTCCAAGCGGCCGACCTGTTCGTGTTGCCGTGCCGCATCGCCAAGTCGGGTGATCGCGACGGCATTCCGGTGGTGCTGATGGAGGCCATGGCCTCCGGCGTGCCGGTCATCGCCGGCGATATTCCGTCGATCCGGGAGCTGGTCCGCAACGACCAGAGCGGCCTGCTCGTCGCGCCCGAATCCGAGGGCGAGCTGGGTACCGCGATCGGCCGTCTCGTCGGCAACGACGACGTTCGGGACCGCCTCGCCCGTGGGGGCCGCGCGCGCGTCCTCGAAGAGTTCTCCCTCGAACACAACGTCGCTCGCATCGCCAAGTCGATTTGTCAGGCGCATGGCGTCGACTTCGACACGCTCACCGCCTCCTGAGGAACGCTCGTGACCACGCCCAGCCGCGACTATCTCGTCATCTGTCCCTGCCGTGACGAGGCGAACTACCTCCAGCGCACGATCGACTCCCTGATCGCCCAGACGGTGCAGCCCAAAATGCTGCTCGTCGTCGACGACGGCTCGACCGATGCCACGCCGGACATGCTGGCCGCGTACCAGAAGGACCACGACTTCATCAAAGTCGTGCGCAAGCCCGACCGGGGGGGGCGCAGCGTCGGCCCGGGTGTGATCGAGACCTTCTACTACGGCTGGGAGCAGGTCGACGTGACGCAGTTCGAATACGTCACCAAGCTCGACCTCGACCTCGACCTGCCACCGCGCTACTTCGAGACGCTGATCGAGAAGATGGAGGCCAACCCGCGTATCGGTACGTGTAGCGGCAAGCCGTACTTTCCCGAGCGCGCCGAGGAAGCCATTGCCGCGGCCGCCAACATCAAGCACGACCCGCGCGCTCGCGTACCGGACTTCGAGCGAACGTATGGCCCCCTGATCAGCGAGGCGTGCGGCGACGAGATGTCCGTCGGTATGACCAAGTTCTATCGGCGCGTCTGCTTCGAAGACATCGGTGGGTTTGCGCGTGAGGTCATGTGGGACGGTATCGATTGTCATATCTGCCGGATGAGAGGCTGGATCGCGTGCAGCTGGGACCTGCCCGAACTGCGATTCGTGCACCTTCGTCCGATGGGCTCCAGCCACAAAGGCGTGCTCACCGGTCGGATGCGCCACGGCTTCGGACAGCACTACATGGGCACGGGTCTCGCCTACATGACGGCCAGCGCGGTCTTTCGAATGACGCGTCCCCCCTATGTCGTCGGCGGGCTGGGCATGTGGTTGGGCTACGTGAAGTCCGTCGCCGAGGGCAAGCCGCGGTACGGCACCCCCGAGTTCCGAGACTTCCTGCGGGCCTACCAGTGGGCCTGCCTGGTCAAAGGCAAGACGGCCGCGACCGCCGAGCTCAATGACCGACAGCGCTCGATCTGGGAGCGTCGCTTCGGCGACGGCGCTTGAGTCGCGGTCGCATTCCCCGGTTGCGCATCGCGCGGAGTCGGCGGAGCATGGAGCAGTGGTGCGGACCACCATGCTGGACGCAACGGTCGAGTCGACCGATGCGGACGAGGTCGACATCGAAGCCGGTACGCAGATCGGGCGCTTCGTCGTCCTCTCGCGGCTGGGCGCAGGCGGCATGGGCCAGGTCTTCGAGGCCTACGACCGTGAACTCGACCGCCGCGTCGCGGTCAAGGTGCTGCACGAGCGCCGCTCTGCGTCCGCGGACGCCCAGACCCGGCTGCTGCGTGAAGCCCAGGCTCTCGCCCGACTGTCGCACCCGCACGTTGTGTCGGTCTACGACGTTGGGCGTCACGAGGGACAGGTCTACATCGCCATGGAGTTCATCCAGGGGCAGACCCTTGGGGACTGGCTGGAGGGCGCGGAGCGGCCCTGGACCGACATTCTGCGGGTCTTCGTCGACGTCGCGAGCGGACTGCAGGCGATTCACGAACTCGGCTTCGTGCACCGAGATGTGAAGCCGGAGAACGTCTTGATCGATGCCGAGGGGCGGCCTCGCATCATCGACTTCGGTCTGGCGCGGGCGATCGCCGATGCGGAGGAGATCGCGGAAGGCGAGGGCATCGGCGGGCTGTTCGACACGCCCTTGACGCAGACGGGCGCGATGGTCGGAACACCTCGATACATGTCGCCCGAGCAGTACCAGCGCCAGCCCGTCACCCCCGCCAGTGATCAGTTCTCGTTCTGCGTAGCGCTCTACGAGTCGCTGTACGGCATGGCGCCGTTCTTGGGAAAGACCTTCACCGCACGGGCAGCCGCGGTGCTCGAAGAGGACATTCAAGAGCCATCGGACCTGGGCTTGCCGGGGGAAATCCTCGAGGTCGTCAAGCGTGGACTTCGGCGCGACCCGCCGACGCGCTGGGCATCGATGGAGGAACTCGCCGACCTGCTTCACAACCTCGTATCCTCCCACGACCCCGAGCTCGACGACCCCGAGGAGGCGCGGCGACGGCGAATCGTGCTGATGCTGGTCGTGGTGATGATCCTCGCCGTGCCGGGCCTATTCACCGGGCTCTTCATGGTGAAGGTGTTGCCGTTCACGCCTGCCACCCACGCCGCCGTGGACGGTCTGACCGTGCTCTCGTTCGGTCTCGTGTTGTTTCTGACGCGCGCGCTGTGGAGCAAGAGTCGGCTCGGACGTCGGTTGAGCTGGTACGCGATGATGATCGCGGTCGGGTTCGTGTCGCAGTCGTTCTCGGGGTGGGCTGCTGGGCGAGACCCGGAGCAGTCGGCGCTGGTCAACCTGGTGACGTACACCGTCGCGTCGTTCTTCGCCGTCAGCTTCGTGCACCCGCTGGTGCGAATCGGCGGAGTGATCGGAGTGGTCGGCTGCGGCGTCGCGATGTGGCGGCCGGACCTCGCGCTGGCGTGCCTCAATCTCACCACGGCGAGTTCCGTCGCGGCGTTTGCCCTGCTGGCACCGCGCCGCATCCGCTTGCGCTGGATCTCCGAGGCCGCATCGTCGACCGGAACCGCAAGCGGCGAAGTCTCGACCGTCCTCGGACGGCGCTGAGTCGATGCTGGTCGCCGCCGTGCCCAACCCGGGAATCCTCGGGGCCGTACTCCTGGGCTACCTCGCGGTGATGGTGGCGATCGGGCTCTGGGCGCGCAGCCGGATCACCGACCCCGAGCAGTTTCTCGTCGCGGGCCGGCGGCTGCCGCTGTCGCTCGCTGCACCGACGTTGCTCGCGACGTGGTTCGGGGCGGGTACGCTGCTCACCGCCACCGATGAGGTGCGGGCCGAAGGGCTGAAGGCGGCGGCGCTCGATCCGATCGGCGCAGGACTGTGCCTGGTGCTCGCCGGCGTGTTGCTGGCGCGAAAGCTGTGGGCGATGCGGCTCATCACCCTGGCCGACTTCTTTCGTGAGCGGTTCGGGCCCCGGGCCGAACGGTGGGCAGCACTGTTGATGGTGCCCACGTACTTTGGCTGGATCGCAGCTCAGTTCGTCGCGCTGGCTGGGCTCATCGAGGTCGCGTTTGGCCTCGACCCGCAGTGGGGCATCGCGCTCGTCGCCGTACTGGGAACGGCGTACACGCTGGCGGGAGGCATGTGGTCGGTCACGCTGACCGATGCCCTGCAGATGGCCCTCGTCGCGGGCGGGCTGCTGCTGCTGACGGTTGAGGTGCTCGGCACGCTGGGCGACGGCTCCATCGGGGCTGGGTGGAGTGCGCTGTGGCAAGCCGTCCCGGTGGAGCGCCAAACCCTCGTGCCACACGACTCGGCGGGAGCGGTGGTGGGCTGGGTCGGGGTGTTGGCGATCGGTTCTTTGGGCAACCTGCCGGGGCAGGACTTGATGCAGCGCATCTTCGCCAGTCGCAGCGCGCGGACGGCCGTGGGGGCGTGCGTGCTCGCCGGCGTGGCGTATCTGCTGCTCGGGGCGCTGCCGACCATCGTGGGGCTCGCAGCGGACGTCGTCGCTCCGCAGACGCGGGGTCAGTCCACCCTCACGGCCTTGGCAGGACTGTTCTTGAGTCCGGCGATGTCCACGGTGCTGCTGCTCGCGGTGGTCTCTGCGGTGTTGTCCACGATCGACTCGGCGATCCTCTCGCCGGCGAGCGTGATTTCGGAGAACCTCTTCGGTGCACGGCGGCTCGGCGCCGACGCTCGCTTGGCCGCGTCCCGACGTGCCGTCGCCTTGGTCGCAGCCGTGTCGTGCGCGGTGGCCTACGTCGGAGCCGATGCATACGAGCTGCTCGAGAGTGCGTACGCCCTGGGCCTGGTCTCCTTGCTCGTACCGCTGCTCGGCGGGGTTTGGGGGACGCGAGCGCCGGAGCATGCTGCTCTGACGTCGATGGCCGTCGGCACCGCCACGTGGCTGCTGCACATGACGCTCGGATGGGAGGCGTTCGGCGGGCCCTGGCTCGCCGCGTTCGCGTTGCCCGTGGCGCTGTGCAGCATGGTCGTCGCGGCGGTCGCATACGTGGTGATGGGGCGTCGCGGTGACTGATACCCTGCGCGCGTGGACGCCGAGATTCAGGTCCGGGTTTGTGCCGCCGTCGGCGCACAGGCGGTGACCGAAACCCACGTCGTTCAGTCGCTGTGGTCGGGCTACGGGCAGATCGTTCGGTGCACGCTCGACGGCCCGGTCCCCAGCGTGATCGTCAAGCGTGTGCAATGGCCGACTGCGCGGACGCACCCGCGCGGGTGGAGCTCCGACCGAGGACATGCCCGCAAGGTGCGCTCATACGCGGTCGAACAGGCGTGGTACCGCGACTTCGCGACCCGGTGCGATGCCTCCTGCCGCGTGGCGCAGTGTCATGTGGCCGAGGCGCTCGAGGACGGTGTGTTCCTCATTCTAGAGGACCTCGATGCCGCTGGGTTCGACGCGCGCCCGCCAGGAACCGATGCGGTTGCGCATGCCTGTCTGCGATGGCTGGCCTCCTTCCACGCCGCGTTCTTGCACGTCCCGCCAGATGGCCTGTGGTCCGTGGGAACCTACTGGCATCTGGATACGCGCCCGGACGAGCTTGCGGCCATGCCCGGGGGGGCGCTCAAGGATGCGGCGCCAAGGCTGGACGCGGCTCTCCGGGAAGGTCCGCAGACGCTGGTGCACGGCGACGCGAAGCTCGCCAACTTCTGCCTGCGTCCAGACGGGCGCGCGGCGGCGGCGGTCGACTTTCAGTACGTTGGCGGCGGGAGCGGCATCAAGGACGTCGCGTACTTCTTGGGCAGCTGCTTCGACGAGGACGCCATGGACGCGAAAGCCGATCCGATGCTCGATGTGTATTTTTCCGCCTTGCGGGACGCGCTGCGGAGTCGGCGGCCCGAGGTCGATGCTGAGGCGGTCGAAGCACATTGGCGGGCCCTTTATCCCGTGGCTTGGACCGATTTCTTCCGGTTCCTGCAGGGCTGGAGCCCAGGCCACTGGAAGATCCATCGCTACAGCCGTCGGGTCGCGGCGGAGGTGCTGGGCCGGTGAATCTCGACGGGCTCCGCGTGCAGGCGCGGGCGGCTGCCGAAGCCGCCGGTCGTTTCATCGCGTTGCGTCGGCCCGAGGCGGTCGAGCACAAAGCGGCGGGTGGAGAGAGTCCGGCCTCACAGGTCGTCACCGAGGTCGACCGGGCGAGCGAGGCGATGATCGTCGAGGCGCTCGAGGCGAGTCGGAGGGCGCACGGTCTCGGCCTGCTCACCGAGGAGCGCGACGACGACGGGTCCAGGCTGTCGGCGCCTGCGTTTTGGTGCATCGATCCACTCGACGGCACGCTGGCCTACGTCGAAGGTGTGCCTGGTTCGTCGGTTTCGATCGCGCTCGTCGCTCAGGACGGAACGCCGCTGCTGGGCGTCGTTCACGACATCACCCGTGGCGTCACACTGCACGCATCGCAGGACTCCGGCGTCTGGCTGGACGATGCGCCGTGGTCGATGCCGACGCCCGCGGCGGGGTTGCGCCTGTACGGCGACCGGAGCCACCGCGACGACGCACGCTACGAGGTTCTCGCCGAGGGCCTGCGAGCGCTTGGACCGCTCACCGTCGAGTTCGGGCGTGCGGCGGCGACCAACGCGTGGGCTGCGATCGAACAGCCGGCAGCGGCGTATGCCAAGCTGCCCAAA
The DNA here is from genome assembly GCA_964432695.1 of uncultured Nannocystaceae bacterium. Classification (GTDB taxonomy): domain Bacteria; phylum Myxococcota_A; class Polyangia; order Nannocystales; family Nannocystaceae; genus CAJXVA01. Next base: position 13,933 of record CAYSPB010000040.1, on the reverse strand, counting down.
TCCGGGCGCGGCGGAGGCAGCACCTGGGACTTTGCGGCCACCGCCTGCATCGTGCAGCAAGCCGGTGGTGTGGCGACGGCGTTCAACGGTGAGCCGCTCCGGCTCAACGAGCCGCACACCACGTTCTTCAACGGTACGGGGGTGCTCTTCGCGTCGTCGGCGGCCGCTGCGGCGATGGTTCAGCGGGCTTGGGGAGGCAGCAGCAGCTTCCAAGCCGGCTGACTCTTTGCCAGCGCGAGGAACATGAGCGCGAGCGGGCGCTTCTTCTTGCTCCACAAGAAGCGGTACTGGCCCATGAGGAACTTCGGCTGCAGGAACGCGGTCGCCAGCACGCGGGACTCTCGAGCATTGATGCCGAGGAGCTCCTCGCGGCTCATGCCCAGCGGATAGCGGCGCGTCTCGCCATCGGTGATCCACTGGCGTGCGAGGGCGTTCGCTTCGGTCATGAGTTCGTCGTGCGGAACGCAGCGGGTGGCCAATCCGATGTCCGCGGCCTCGGGCCCCGTCGGCTTCCAGCCCTCGTTGCCCAGCATGCGCGGCGCGTCGTCACCGAGTAGCTGGGGAAATACCTCGCTCGAGCAGCCCTCTGGTGGAACGCCCAGCGCAGCGAATGGCGTCGAGAACGTGGCGCGGTCCGAGGCCAGCACCGCGTTGCACAGCGTCGCCGACGTGACGCTCGCACCGATCGCCGGACCGTTGACCGCGATCAGGATCGGCTTGGGGAAGTTGATGAACATGTCGAACAGGGCCTGGTTCCGCTCGACGATGAAGGCGTGCAGGTTTGCCGGGTGGTCGAACTGAATCGACGCGCCGAGATTCACGCCCGCGCAGTAGTATTCGCCGGTCCCCGTGAGGATGAGGGCCTTGGTCGCCTCGTCCCGCCCGGTGTCCCCCAGCGCCATGGCCAGCGCGTCGATCATGTCCATCGTCCACCCGTTGAGGCGGCGTGGGTTGTTCATCGTCAGGGTGGTGACACCGTCGACGGTCTCGCGAAGCAGCAGATCCGCAGGCACGATCGAAGCCTACGTCGAGGCCGTGCCGCGCGGGCGCCGGAGCGCGCTGCGGAAGCGCAGGGGCTCAGCCGGCCGGGATGGTCTCGCAGCCGAACTTGATGGCCACCTTGCCCGCGTCGAAGCTTTGGATGGTGTCGCAGGTCTGCGGACACACTGAGATGCGGGTTGGGCTGATCGGGTCGTCGTAGTACCAGCCGTTGTCTACACCCGCACAGGCGTTGACATCGTCCACGCGGCCGATCGTCAGCGTGGTGCCGCTACCGCCCTCGAACTCGACGTTCACGCGGTCACGGTCGAACATCTCGCCGTTGGGCGGCGGCGGGATGGTGTAGCTGCAGGCCAACGAGGCGCCCCCGATGACCTGCTGCGCAACCGCGGCGAAGACGGGCTGAAATTCCTGGTCGCAGAGGTTGCCCTCGACGCCGCCCGTCTGTGCAACGAGCTCTTGGTACACGACCCCCTGGGATGCGGCGAGGTTGCAGCAGGCACCCCCGGAGCCGCACGCGACGTCGGATTCCTCCTTGGACACGATGCCGTGGAACACGAAGTCCGACAGGTGGGGCGCGAGGCTCGTGAACTGGGACGAGAAGTCTGCCGCAGACAGAGCCGAATCGTCGTCGGAGACGACGACGATGTGGGTGAGCGCGTCGTCTCGAAGGAATGGCGCGTACGCGGGATACAGGTCGACGAGGCGCAAAAGCGAGTTGCTGCTGGCAATGTTGCTGTCGGGGACGTGGAGAAACTTCGGCGGGTTGGAGTCGGCGGTTGGGCAGCCGCCTGACCCCAGCGGCGGGTCGATGCAGATTCCGGGTCCGAAGATCGGTGGGTACTCGGCCAGCAGAATGATCCGAGCGTCGACGTTGGCGGCTTCGATCTGGATCGAAAACGAGTTCATCTGCTGCTGAACGAACGCTGCCTCCTGAATCATCGAGCCGGACGTGTCGACGGCGAAGATGATGTCCTGCGGTCGGGGTCCGAGGTCGGCTTCATCGACGAGCTCTTCGCAGCCGTTGACGCCGCCCTCGTCTCCAGCCGAGCCGGCCTGGCCGACATCGAAAACGCCGGTCTCGTCACCGAATCCGTCGTCGTCGAGGCCTCCACTGTCTCCGGCTGAGCCCGCCGACGCGGAGATCGTCGCCGCTGGGAGGCCGCCGTTTTGTTCGCGCGCCTCGTCATCGCCACACGCGCTCAGCGCCAGCAATCCCGCCACCGCGACCATCCAACGTTTCATCCGCCCCTTCATACTTACATTGTACCACAAGTGGCATGTGCACACCGTGACAGTTCATTAGGGGGAGCGGGGGGCGTGAGCGTCGAACACGATGGGCTCCACCCGCCACACGCGAACGCCGGCGCGCAGCCGAAGCGCGGATGGACCTCCAAAGGTCCTCGCGCGCCCAGCTGCGCCAGGGTTGAGCACCCACGGCCGCCGCTTGTCGTCGACGACGCGCCGGTGGCTGTGGCCGTAGACGATCGCTCGTGCGTCCGGGTGCAGGGCGCGGAGACGCTCGTGACGCCGCCCCGCGGGCAGCACCCGGTGGCCATGTCGGACGGCCAGCGTTCCGCCGGGCAACGCCAGCGCGTGCTGGTCGACCAAGCGGGCCAAGGCCCGAGACGAACCGACCCACTTGTGGGCGACGTCGTTGTTTCCAACGACGGCGTAGAGATCGGCCGTGATCGTGGCGAGCGCGTCGAGGACCACCGCCGACCCGACGTCGCCAGCGTGCACGATGACGTCGCATCGTTGCAGCGCGTCGAGAACGCGCGGATCGAGGACGCCATGGGTGTCGGCGAGCAGCCCGACGGTGACCGGTTTCGGCACGAGATCGAGCGTGCCACGACGCGGACCGAGAGCAAATGCCAGACCCACATGGCAATCGCAGCCGGGGTCCTCGATCATGGGATCGATGCTCGCCACGCTGCTCTCCTCCGCACTCCTCGTCGGGGCCGTTGATCCGCAGGTTGCGCCTGCAACCGACGCGGCGGAGGTCTGTTCGCCTGCGCCCATCGTCGGGGTGTCGGTTCAGTCGAGTGGAACGTATGTGGAGACCACGGTCGTCTTGCGCGGGGCTTCGAAAACGCCTCGGACCGCCTCGGTGAAGCTGGTCTCCGCGGAAGAAACGTGGACGACGACGGTCGACGAGTCGATGCCGGCGCAGCTGTTGCGATTCTCCGTACCGCCCGAAGAGGCCTTCCGCGTCGAGATTGGCGGGGTCGATGCGGTGTTCTCCGCAGAACCGACCAGCAACGAGAGCTGGACGCAGGCGCGGTGGACCGGAAATGGTGAGGCGCCGGTCGACGTCTCCGTCTTGCGGAGTGCCGGCGAAGGCACGACGGCCGTGTCAGTCGCCGTGACGGGCGGCTCGGCAGAGGCGTTGTCCGCCCTCGAGGTGAAGCTCAACGGAGCAGCACCCGAGGGAAGCGACCCCGGTGTCCAGCTGCGCAAGCGCCGAAAACGAAAGAAGGGGTCGTACAAGGACACGTCCGGTGTGTTGGTCGTGAACCTGTACCAGAGCGGCATGTCGAAGCCGGTGTGGAGCGGGACGACAACCACCACGGTCGTGGCGCAGGGACATGTGGCGATCGGTGGCGACGCTTGCACCGGCGGTCAGCTCGCGAAGCCGGGCATGCCGAAGACGCGCATTCGCAAGTATCGAATCCTGATCGATCGACTCCGCGACATCAATCGCTGACGCATGCTGCGAAGCCGTCGGCCAACGCGGCCTCGTCGAGCGCGAGCCCGAGAACGACCATTCGGCTCGTCCGCGCCGCTTCGCCCCAGGCGGCGCCGAGGGAGACTTCGACCGATGGTCCGACGCCCTGCACGACGACACGTTGGTCCACGCCCTCGATGGCCAGGATGCCCTTGAGGCGGAGAATGCGGGCTTGAACGGCCCCGAGCTTGGCCTCGACCCAGTCGCTGAAGCGGTCCTCGTCCAACGGGCCGTCGTGGGTCAAGGAGACGGCATCGATCCCATGGCCGCGTGGCGTGTCCTCGGGCGGGATGCGAAGCACGTCCTCGCGTTCTGCGAGCAGATCGAGAAGCGAGGCCCCGTCTGGGTCGAGGACGCGGCCGTGATCGCTGGTGCCAAACACGGCGGCGGGGGCATGCACTTGGGCGCGTGAGGCCGCTCCGCGGAGCTCCTCTTCGGTACAGCGGTCGGCGTGAGAGAGCAGGACGACGTCGGCGAACCCGAGCTGCTCGAGCGTGAGCCCGAACTGCATCGCAGCCTCGTATCGGGTCGCGTCGAGGACGGTGACGATTCCATCCAAGCGAAGCTGCTCGTGCGCCGCGCCCCATGCAAGCGCTCGCACGACGCCGCCGGGTGAGGCTGCGCCGGAGGTCTCTACGATGATGCGGGTCGGGCGCGGCGTTGCGGCTGCAAAGCTGGCCAAGGCCGCGTCGAGTTCGGCCTGCGCTTGGCAGCACACGCAGCCGCCGGTGATCTCGAGCAGTCGGGTTGCGCGCGCCTCCAGCATCGCCCCGTCGATACCGACTTTGCCCGCCTCGTTCACGATGAGCGCGGTGCGCTCCGAGGACAGTGCGCGGAGCCAGCGCTCGACCAGCGTGGACTTGCCGGCGCCCAGAAACCCGGTGACGACGGTGACGGGAATCGGCGCATCCACGCGATCAAGCTAGCAGCCTCAGGCGGCGTCGACCGGGCTGAGCTCGTGCAGCGTGAACTCGGCGACGGCGCCCTCGGTTGCTTTCAGGTAGCCGGCGAGGTGCGGCGCATTCATGTGCGTCTGCCACAGGTCGCGGGACTCCCACGATTCCAGGAACATGAAGTGGTTCGGGTCGTCGTTGTCGCGGTGCAGGTCGTAGCGGATGCAGCCCGCCTCCGCGCGCGTGATGGGGATGAGCTTCTTCAGCTCGGCGTGAACCAGGTCGACCTGGTCGGGATTGGCCTTGATGTGCGCGACGATGGTGAGCGTTGCCATGTTGGGCGCTACCATGGCCTGTTCGTCTTCATCGGAGAATAGACTTTGACCCGGAATCATTATCCGTAAAAATCGGATAGTGGACCTGGACCATCTGCGCGTTTTTCTCGCGATCGTCGAGCACGGCAGTCTGGCTGCGGCTGGCCGGGCGCTGGCGCTGTCGTCCAGCACCGTCACGGAGCGACTCGCGGGGCTCGAGGCGCACTACCAGGTACGTCTGATTCACCGAACCACTCGCGCACTCACGTTGACCGAGGCAGGACGGGCGCTGCGAGACGGAGCGCGCTGTCTGCTCGCCGACGCCGACGCGTTGCAGGGGCGGGTGCGGTCCGGGGTTGAGGCTCTCGCCGGCCCGCTGCGGGTGAGCGCGCCAGTGGACTTCGGTCGCGCGCGCGTGGCCCCGGTTCTCGATGCTTTCTTGGCCGAGCATCCCGGCGTCGTCGGGGAACTGGTCTTGGTCGATGGGTATGTGGACGTCCTGATGGAGCAGGTCGACGTCGCGGTTCGGTTCGGGGCGCTGGCGGACAGCTCGCTCCGGGTCCGCAAGGTGGGCGAGAACCACCGCATCGTGGTCGCATCGCCAGCGTACCTCGATGTCCACGGTCGCCCCATGCAACCGGCCGATCTCGAATTCCACAACTGCCTGCGCATGCGGTTCGGGAGGCATCTCGACCGGGAGTGGCCGTTTCGCGACGGACGGCGTCGGTACACCGTCCGTGTGGATGGGGACCGGATCGCGAACGACGGCGCGCTCGTACGTCAGTGGTGTCTCGAGGGCCGCGGCGTTGCGCTCAAGTCCCGCTGGGACGTTGCCGACGACCTCGCTGCCGGTCGCCTGATCGAGCTGCTCGAGGCCTACGCACCCAAACCGAGCGCCCTCCAGCTCGTGTTCCCACCCGGTCCTGAACAGCCCCGCCGCGTCCGAGCGTTCGCCGACGAACTGCTCGAGGCTCTGCGTTCCTGAGGGTCGCTGCTGCGTTACGGCACGACACAGGTTTCGTTGGCGCAGACCGAGTCCGCGGGCCAGCCGCCCTTCCTTGGAGCTGGTCGGGTCCGTGGCCACCCCACACGGCCGCGGCCCCTCCCATCGGCTTGAAGCGGTCGTCGCCCACGCCCAGCTGCGCCTCGACGTGGGACGCCGCCAGCATGTTGACCCGGTCGTGCCCATCGCTCGCGAATACAGCGACCCGGTCGTGTCCGTCCGCGATGGGTGAGCTGGTCGTTGCCGGCCTCGGCAAGCATGCAGACCCCGGCTTGGGGGGCGAGGGAGCCTACGCGTGAAGCGCTCGCGCGGGCGCTTCCGGATGATATCTGTCCGTCGGACCGCCTCCTCGTTGACACGCTACAAAGCGCTACAAAACGCAGCGCTTTGTCCGTTGAGGACAGGCTCGATCGGCGTCGTAATGAAGGCGCGAAGCTCCGCGGGGGCGGCCTTCGAGCAAGTGAGACGAAATACGATGCAACGTGGACTTCCTGTCGGCCTGATGATGTGTGCGTTCTTGGCTGCCTGTTCCGAAGACGGTGGTGGGGGCAGCGAGACTACGGAGTCGGATGACCTACGCACCGTCACGTGGAGCGACGATGTACGGCCGATCGTCGCGGACAACTGCACGTCCTGCCATTTTTCCGGTGGCGCTACGCCGTTTGCGTTCGAAACGTACGAGGACGTCTCGAACGCGTCGGCCGCGATCGTGGACGCGATGACGTCCGGCCGGATGCCGCCCTGGCCCGCGGACCCGACGTGCCGGACGTATGTGGAGGAACGGGTCCTCTCCGAGGAAGATCTTGCCACCGTACGAGCTTGGGTGGACGAGGGCCTGCAAGAGGGGGCGCCGACTGAGCCCATCGTTCACGAGCTGACGATGTTCGAGCCGACGATGACGATGACGGCCCCGGAGCCTTACACCCCTCAGCTGGGGACCGAAGGCGACGACTATCGCTGCATCATTCTCGATGCCGACTTCGAGGAGGATACGTGGGTCACCGGGGCAACGGTGAGCCCCGATACGAACGCCGTGCACCACGTGATCCTCTACGCGGTCGCGGCCTCGCAGGTGCCGGAGATCGAAGCGCTCGACGCCGCCGAGGAGGGGGTCGGGTACACCTGCTTCGGCGGACCGGTCCCGCAGGCAGGGGACATGGGCGCGATGATGGGAGGTGCCTCGTTCGCGGCCAACATCGCGGCGTGGGTGCCGGGCGCGCTGCCGCTGGAGCTTCCCCCGGATACCGGACGCCCGATTTCGGCGGGATCGAAGCTCGTCATGCAGATGCACTACAGCGCGGTTGGGGGGGAGCCGGTCCCCGACCTGACGCAGATGCAGCTGCGGACCACGACCGAGCCCCCCGCGTTCGTAGAGCGCACGATCCCGTTCGCGAACGTCTCGATCGACATCCCAGCAGGCACCGCGAACGCGACGTTCACGAAGACGTTCACCAACTGGTCTGATGAACCCTCGACGCTCACGAGCGTTGCCGGACACATGCATCTGCTCGGCACGGAGATCGGGGCGACCATCAAGGGCGGTGATGAAGACGTCTGCGGGCTGTCGATCCCCAGCTGGGACTTCGATTGGCAGTTGTCCTACGACTTCCCCGACGACCAGCGCGTGGTCGTGGGGCCGGGACAGTCTGTGGAACTCCGCTGCACGTACGACAACTCTCGAGCGAATCAGCCGATCGTCGATGGCGTTCAACTCGAGCCCCAGGATGTGCGGTGGGGCGAGGGGAGCTTGGATGAGATGTGCCTGATGTACGGGACCGTGGTCGAGCCGTACATACCGCCCCCCGACGGCAGCGGGGGAACGTGTGCCGCGGCGCGCGAGTGCTTCGGGCAGGGGGACGGTTCCTATGCCTCTCTGCTCGATTGCGAGGGGGTCACGACGGAGTGCGCGGTGTGTCCGCTCCAGAACGGTCTGGGGTGTGGGGTCGCGCCGTGCCTGACGTCGGTCGGCGATGCGACGGACTGCATCGTCGACTGCTTCTTGTCCGCCCGTGCGTTCGGCGGGTCCCTCGACCGCTGTCTGCGAGCGACCTGCGAAGCCTCCTACGCGTCGTTGCTCGACTGCGTGGACCCGGTGCTCGCGGGCGGCAGCTGCGATGATGTGATTTCTGAATCTTGCGGGCTGGACCGCGGGTGAGCGCGCGACGCTGGCTAATGCTGGGCGCTCTCGCGATGGGATGTGACGCACCAGTCGACGACGAGGCGCTCGAGGTGATGGGTCCTTTGGTGGTGCCTGAGGGGTGGAGGACCTCGGATCCTGAGCATGACCCCTTTGCGTCGCATCGCCCGGAGGAGGTGGCATGTCCCGACGTTGGCTGGGGCGTGGAAGGGACGTCGGTCGAGGTGAGTACGGGCGATTGCAACTACTTCAGTGTCGAGCAGCCCTTGCTGCAGGACGTCCCCAAAGGCACCCATATCCACGTGAACCTCTGGCATCAGGTGTTGCATGCGGAGGCGCCCGCGACGGGACACGCGGCCCTCGCGGTTGGAGAGGACGTCTTGTGGGAACGAGAGGTGTCGATACCCGGTCCCGGGAGCGTTCACGGCGATGTGGTGCGTGCGCCTCGCGATCTCCGTGCCGGGGAGCGCGTCGTGTTCCACCTGCACAACCACGGCGCGAACACGTGGAACCTCGGCGACGTCTTCGCCAACGGCACCGGAGCGTGAGCCGATGTCCGTGTTCGTGATCGCGGCCGTGGCGGCGACCCTCATCTCGGCGGCTTCGCAGTCCGCTGACGAGACGGCGGACGAGACGGGTTACGCGATGGTTCGCCTGCTCGCGCACCACGCCGCGACCGCCAAGCGCGAGCGACTCGTGCGGGGAAGTCTTGGCGCGAGTCTATCGGGCCTACAGCTCGGGCTGGGCATCTATGGGCAGGTCGAACTCGGCGATGACACGGGAATGCGGCGTGCAGCAGTGGGGCAGATCGTCGCGGGTTCGGTCGGCGTGGTGAATGGGCTCGTTCAGATCGCGGTGCCGTCGCCCATCGAGCGACTGCAGCGGTCTCCCGTTGCGGTGCGCGTGGCTCAGGCGCCAGGCGACGCGGAAGCGGTGGTGGCACTTCGCCACACGTGGGCAGAGGCGGCGAAGAGCGCAAAGCGGCGCCGCCGGATCTCGGGCGGCCTCACGCTCGGACTGGGCGCAGTCATCGGCGCAATGGCATTCGTGCGGCTCGCCGATGCGACGGGCAGCGAACGTCAGTGGGCGTTTACGACGGTGACGTCGTCGCTCGGTCTCGTCAGCGGCGGTATCGCAGCCCTGGTGCTCCCCAGCGAAGACGAGCGTTCCTACGCCGCATTCGAGGCGAGTCGTCCACGAGGGCCCGTGGTCCGGGTCGGGCCCACCGTGGGTGGCGTGTCGTTCTCGGGGCGCTTCTAGGACTCAGCGGAGCCGCGCGATGTCGGGTCCCGACGGCGCGGGGATGAAGGCCTCGTCGTCGCCTTCGATTGCAGGAAACGCCCGGTTGCGCCAACGTTCGGCCTGCTCGGCGAGCCGATCCTTGTCGGAGTGGACGAGGTTCCACCACATGAAGCGCTTGCCGATGGGGTCGCCGCCGAGGATGGCAACCGTCGCGTCCGTGACGGCCTGGACGACGCGGGAGTCGATGTCCGCGACCAGCATCTCGTGCTCGGCGGAGGTCTGTCCGTCGAGTGCGAGGGTGCCCGAGACCGGGTAGACGCAGCGCTCGGCGTGGTCGGGCAGGGAAATCTGGGCGCCCGCCCGAAGGTGTGCGATGGCGTAGACGAGGTTCGACGTGGTGGACACGGGGGACTCCGCGCCCCAGCCGTTGCCCGCGAGCAGCTTGACCGCATGGCCACTGATGTCGAGCACCGGAAGGTTGAACCAGCTCCCGAAACCAGGCTCTTGGTCTTCTTCGCCGTCGGGGTGTGCACACCACAGTTGAAGTCCGTGGCTGGTCCGCGTTTGTCCGAGGTCGGCTTCGGGTGCCCGCTCGCTGTGTACGATGCCGTGTCCGGCGCGCATCCAATGGATCTCATCGGGGCGCACCACCGCGTGACCACCGGTCGAGTCGCGGTGCTCGATCCCTCCTTCGAACAGGTAGCTCACCGTCGAGATGCCGCAGTGTGGATGAGGCAGCACGTCGCTTGCTCGAGACACCGCTCGCGCGTGGGGACCGAAGTGGTCGACGAATACCCATGGCCCGACCTTGCGCAACGTGTGATGGGGCAGCACGCGACGCACGTCGAACTCGCCGATCGAGGTCATGCGGGCGGGAATGCGATGCGTCATCCTTCGATCCTCGTCGGCTTCCGCGCGCGGATGCACAGGAAGCACGGTTCCCGTGACAAGACCTGGTACAGCTTTGGGTTCGCCTCGCGAACGGCGTCGGAGGGCTGCGGTTCCAGCAGGGCCTCGAGGATGAAGCCCGCCTCGGCCAGCGGGTTGAGCATGTCGCCCAGGGGTCGGCGGAAGCCCTCCACCAAAGGCTTGGGGTTGCCGAATCCGCCCCAACGCGACGAAAAACGCTCGCGCGCGAAGTAGTTCGAGTCGGGGTCGTGCTTGGCCTTGACGAGGTGGTAGTCGCTCATTGGGTGGCCGTGCGAGTACACGAGATGGCCTCCAGGACGGAGCACGCGGAAGAACTCCTTCAGGACCGGGAGCCAGTCGTCGAGGTAGTCGAACGTCAGTGGGGACACAACGAGGTCGAACGACGCCTCGTCGGCAAAGCCGAGGGGCTGTTCCAAGTCCGCGACATGTACCGTGGCGCGGCTTCCCACGCGCTGACGGGTGAGCTCGACCATGGCCGGTGTCACGTCGACGGCCACCACCTCCGCGCCGCGCTCGAGCAAGGCCTCGGCGTAGTGGCCCGGACCACAGCCAGCGTCCAGCACTCGGCGGCCCTGCACGTCGGGTAGCAGCGACAGCGTCGCGGGCCGCTCGTACAGCGCGTTGTGAGGCTTGGTCTTCGCGTACTTGGCATAGCGGTCGGCGAACTGCTCGTAGTTGCGCTCGCCCAGCGGCTTCTCGGACATCGCTGGAGTCTAGAGTGTCCTGAGTCCGCAATCTGCTACAGAAGAGTGCCGCTCCCGAAACGCGGCCTTGGCAGCCCGTCCTGCAAACCATCAGGACACCTCGCTCGGCTTCTTCGCGCTTGGGTCAGGCCTATCCAAACTTGACGTACGGCGTGATCGAATCGCCCGGGGTCGTAACTGAGAACGCGTGGTTCGACATGTACGCCTCTCGGTCTTGCCTCCGGCTGTAATCCTCGTCACGGGATTTGCCAGCGGATGCGACCGCACACCGCACGCCGCATCCACGGCGTCCTCGACCGGCGCGGTCGTCTCGGAGACGGGGGAGGTCGAGCCCGCGCCAACGACGGGTTCCGAAGGTTCGACGAGCGGGGCGGTGGCGAGTACGGGCGCACCGAACGAAAGCACGGGTGTAGCAGAGCCGGGGTGGACGGGAACGGGCTCGAGTGCGGGAGCCGAAAGCTCGACCGGGGACGTGGTCGTTGGAGGTATTGGTGCGTTGGCGTGGGTGGTCGATGCTGAGACGGGGGCGCCGCAGCCGGTCGGGTCCTGGAACGACGGAATCGAGGCGCAGATTTGTGTCGTGCACGAGGACGAAGCGCTCGCGTTTGCAGAGCACCCAAGCGCGTATGGGAGCCGGGCGGTACGGCTCGTGCTGAGGGAGTCGTGGCCGTGGGGCACCTCGCAGGCGTGCGACTCGAAGCTGCGGGGTCTGCTGATGGACCGAGACGCGGTTCAGATCCCCGAGGGGGAGACGAGCTGGGCCGGCTGGGCGATCTACGTGCCCGAAGACTGGACCGAGCGCAGCAACGGGTCGGTCGTGGTCCTCAACGCGCACGGCCTGCCAGGCACGCCACCGCAGGTCATGCTCGAGCTGCAGGACGAGCGCTGGGAGTTTCGCGGCCGCGGAGACCTCGACGTCGAGGCGTCGACGTGGTCGATGCAGCCGGGTCGCTGGCACGAGTTCGTCCTGGAGGCCTCGTTCGAGCCCTCACGGGACGGCTACCTCAAGCTCTGGCATCGCATTCGTGGCGCCCGCGACTGGACCCAGCAGGTGGACCACCAGGGGCCTACGGTCACCGGGGCGTCCGAGTTCCCGTTTCACATCCGCTTTGGCGTGGACCGGGGATGTTGCGAGTGGGGCGATGCGAGCGACGAACGGGTGCTGTGGTTCGACGAGGTGCGCGTCGGAACCGTGGCATCGAGTTTTGAAGAGGTTCGACCCGGAAGCGGCTACTTTCCCGCCGAGGACTGATGAACTTTGCGATCCGGATGGATGCGCAGCCAGGCGTCGATGCCGTCGGGGTCGTCGTGATGGTCCCGGGCGCTGCGGGCGAGTCGACGCGCTTCAGTCCGCGTACTTGCTCGCTCACCCAGCGCCTGCGCGAGCAAGAATTGCGACTCGGCCAGTCGTGACGCGCGTTCGCTCGCATTCTCCAAAATGGTCGTCGCGCGGCGGGCAAAGGGCTCGGCATCGTCATGCCGCTGCTGCGCGAGGGCGGAGGACGCGAGTCCGTTGAGGGCGGCGGCCAGGTGGGTATGCGTGGGCCCGAAGGTCGACTCCCAAAGATGCAGCGCGGCAGCGTATCCCGCATCGGCAGCCGCGTAGTCCTCGAGGCACTCGTCTGCTGCGGCGAGGTTCAGACGCCCGAGCGCGGTCGAGGGGTGGTCGTCGCCCAGCCGCTCGCGTTGGATCTTCAGGACGCGCTGGAATGCCGGGCGTGCCACGTCGCAGGCGCCCGAGCGAAGGTCGATCAGCGCGAGGCTGATGAGGCTGCGCGCGACTTCGGGATGAGTTTCGCCCAGGGTCTTCTCTCGGATGCGCAGGGCCTGGGTATGGTAGGCCCGGGCCGCATCTGGATGGCCGGCGAGTGACTCGATGCGACCGAGGTTGTACAGAGTCGATGCGACTTTGGGGTGGCTGGTGCCCAACGCGCGCCGGCGGATCGACAGGGCCTCTTCGTAAAGCGCTCGACCATCTTCAGGGTCCGCATCGCGCTGCATCAGCACGCCCGCCAGTGCGTTGAGGGTGTTTGCGAGCCCTGGGTGCTCCGGTCCGAGCAAGCGTCGCTGCAGCGCGAGCGCCTGCCGATAGGCGTGCTCCGCCTCCTCGTATTGGCCCTGTAGCATCAGCGCGTAGCCGACGTTCATGCGGCCGGCTGCCACGTCGGGATGCTCCTCGCCATGGGCTCGACGCCACAGTTCGAGCGCCTTCCGATACTCGGCCTCGGCACGCGCATGCTGGCCTTCCTTGGCGAAGAGGGTGCCCTTGCGGTTGTGCAGCTTGGCCACCGCGCCCGCAGGCACCGTTCCATCGGCCTTTGCGGCTTGCAGCGCGCGGTCGAACCAGGACGAGGCTTCGTCGCGGTCGCCGCGGTCAGAGAGAATCGAGCCGAGCGTGACCATGGCCCGGATCGAATCGGCGGTTTGACCCGTGTGGTCGGCCAGGCCGATCGAGACCCGCGTCCAGATTTCCCCCTCGGCATGGCGACTGAGCTTGACGCCCACGACCGTGCCCCGCGCGCGCGTTGCGCGTACACCGAGCTCGAGGTCTCCGTGGGCCAAGGCTTGCTCGTACGCGCGTTGAAGGTGGTGCTCCGCGTCGTCGAACGCACCCGCGTCCAGGCTGAGAATGCCGCGTTCGAGCTGTGCTTCAGCGAGCAGGGGTGGGTAGTCGACGGATTCGATCTCGGCCATCGACGGTTCGAGCAGCGCCAGACCTTCGGCGGCGTGCCCTAGTCGTCCTTCCGCCCGCACGCGGGCGAGCAGGCTGCGCAGGCGATCGACCTCCGATGCGGTCCAGGCGTCGTTCGGCGGTGGGACGCGGCGCCGTCTGTCCGCGAGCTGGTCCAGCGCGTCACAGCCCGTTGGCGGGGGAAGCTCTGCAAGCATCTCGGTGACGTTCTGGGGTGGGGCCGAGGACCGGTCATCGGTCCGTAGCAGGGCCTCGACCACGCCCTCGAACTCGCGCCGGGACTCGGCCAAG
>CAYSPB010000039.1:0-31537 GCA_964432695.1 uncultured Nannocystaceae bacterium | reverse complement strand
CGGCGACGCGCTCCGACGCCCCGTCCCCATCGAGATCGACGGCATCAGCCCACAGTGTGCGGACCTCAGGGGTGGGCTGCGGTGGCTCCGGCTCCGCGGCGGGCACGGCTGCAGGTGCGGGTTCCAACGGCGGCGGGGGCTCGACTGCCGGCACCGGCGCACGACCGCATGAGGTCAGGAACAGCGCCGCCGCGGCACGCTTCACTTCGCGGCGGCCTCGGCCGGAGCCTTGGGTGCGTCCGCCGGCGCAACCTCGGGCTTTCCGCTGACGACCGGGATGTCTTCGGTGGGCAGGCCGAACTTCGAGGCATCGACGCCCGGGTTGATCTCCACCACCGTCAGCTCTTGCGTCAGCTTCATCAGCGACGCGTCGGTGACCTGCTTGTGTGGGATCTTCATGCCGCTGACGTCGCGATAGTCGAGCGATTGAATCGTGACCGGCATCGAGCCCATCGGGCTGTGCACTTCGAAGGACTGCTCGACCATCAGCTTGCTCTTGGCGTCGAGCGTGAGCGTGAGCGCGGCGCCCGACTTGGAGGTGAGCTTGATGTCGTAGACCTTCTTGCCCTCCAGCTCGCGCTCACCGGTGGTTTCGGCGCTGTCGAAGAACTGCTGCCAATCCGCCGCGAGCATCAAGCTCGATGCCCACAGGTGCTGCTCAGCCTCCTTGCCGTCGAGCTTGCGCAAGCCGTTGATCGGCTCTTCGGCCCAAATCACGTCGCCCTTTTTCCCGCTGCGGTTGATGCCCAAGCCGGGGATGGTCTGGACCATGTAGAAGTCGCCGCCCTCCCACCACGTCTCGACGTCGCCGCTGAGGTTTTGCTTGGGCGCGGCGATCGAGCCCTTGAGGTGGAAGTTCTTCACCGACTTCAGCACATCGGCTCCGCCTACCGCGTCGACGGACGCAGCGAGCAACTCGGCCGCCTTGGGCAAGCCATCGTCCTTGGGGACATCGGCCTTTGCGTCGTCTTTCGCACCGTCCTGCGCCGCCTTGGCGTCGGCGTCAGGCTTGGTCTCGGCGGGCTTGTCACACGCCGGCAGGAGAAACAGAGCACACAGACAGAGGGTGATTCGACGCATCGGTCAGCCTTTCAGCGCAGCAACGGCGGCCTCGAGCACGGGGTCGCGACCCGCCCGGAAGTCGGCCTGGGTTTCGGGCACGACGTGGTCGGGTTCCACGCCTTTGCCCTCCACGAGCACGCCCTTGGGCGAGTGGTAGTCGCCCACGACGTATTGAAACAGAGCCCCGCGATCGAGCTGCTCGATGAGCGAGGGCAGAGCGGCGCCCGCCGAGGGGCCGCCGCCGTAAATCGTGACTCGGCCGAGGTCACGCATGCCGGCCGCGAAGATCTCGGACGTGCTGGCCGTGCCTTCGTCGACCAAGAGCGCGATCGGACCCGTGAAGGGATCCGGGCCCGGCGTGACGTTGAACTCCTGAGTGAACGCCCGCATCTCGAGCTTGCCGAGGCTGCCCGGCTCCGCCAGCAGGGAGCGCGCCACCGAGACCGCCATGGGGCCTACGCCGCCGGGGTTTCCGCGCAGATCGAGCACGAGCGCCTCCATGCCCTGCCCTCTGAGGTCTGCAAGGGCCGCTTCGATCTTGGCAACCATCGGCAGCATCCAGACGTTGAACGCGATCACGCCGACCTTCGTCCCGCGGATCATCCGGTGCTCGACGCGGACGGGGACGTCGGTGAGATTGCCCAGCGAGACCGTCTCGCCCGGCGTCTCCACGCACGGAAGCGCTTGAGGGGCCGAAGAGGTCCGGAGCTGCAGCTGGCGCTTCTCGCCGGGTTTGGGGCACGACAGCGCCGCCGTCGCGAGACGGGCGACCATCGAGCGAAACTCGGCCGGTCGCTTCGTCCGGGCTCGAGCCCGGTTCTCGAAGTCGCGGACCCGCGCCTCGCCGATGCTCGACACCGCGGACCCCACCGGGACTTCCGTGTCCTCTCCCGCCTGCACCACGACCAACTCGAGACCGATCCACCGTAGGGTCAGATCGACCTTGGCCGGTCCCACCACCTCATCACTGCCCGGCGAGAACAGCTTCACGTGGGATTGCCCTAGCTCCTCGAGCATCTGGTTGATCACAGCGAACGCTTCGGTTTGGTCTCGCGTCTTTGCGAGCTTCTCTCCGTAACGCACGCGGGCCGCTGGCCAATCCACGCAACCGAGGGTCGGGTCGTAGTGCTTCTCGACGACGAGCGTCCACGCCTGCTCCAGCGTGCGGCGATAGCGACTTTCGGGAAGTGCGGGGAGCTTGCTGAGGTCTTGCTGAGACCAGTCGACACAGCCCGCCGCCGCGGGCACGGGCTCTTCGAGCGCTTCGGTGGCACCGGTCGCCGGCTCTTCGGGCGTGGACGCTGGCGCAGAGTCACAGGCCGCGAGCGCGAGCAGGGCCGGCAGGGCGAAGCGCGAGATCATTCGGCGCAGTTGTAGCAGCCCCGAAGGCGGCTGCGCAGACCTACCCCTCGAGCGTACCGCCGACCGCGAGCTCGAGATCTGCGCGCGCGATGGCCACGGCCCGAGCCGCCTCGGCCGCCTCCATCTGCGCATGGACCTCTGCAACCCTGGCCTCGAACAGGTCGTACGCGCCGATGAGCATGCCGTTGTACTGCTCGAGCGCTCGCTGCGTCATCGAGGCACGGCGCGGCACGATCGTCCCGTCGACGTAGCGTCGTGCCCGCTGCGCAGCGCGCAAGGTCTCCCCGCGCAGCCGCACTTCGGAGCGCGCTCGGATCGCCACCGCCCGGAGGTTTGCGTCGGCTTGGCGCAGCTGTGCGCGGAGTCGGGCAAAGTCCGCGTGCCCGGGGTTGAACAACGGCAGCTCGATGCTCAGCGAGGGACCGAGTACCCATTCGTGCCCTTCGTCGTTGCCCACTTCGTTGCCGGCCTCGACACCCACGTCCACGGCCGACACGACTCCTCGACGTCGCAGCTCGACGGCCCGCTGAACCGCCTCGACCTCCACGCGAGCCGCAGACACATCCAGACGCTCCGCGACCGCGCGACGCTCGAGCGCGGCCAGGTCGATCGATGCGTCACCGGCGGCCCCCTCAGGCGCGAGCGTCCAGTCGATGTCGTCGCCCCACAGACCGAGGGTGCGGTTGAGGGTCTCCCGCGCCGCGACCAGCTCGACCTCGTGATGCAACAGCTCGAGCCGCGCTTCGTCGAGCTCGGTACCGACGTGGTCACGCTCGAAGGGGGCCAGGTTTCCCGCATCGAACTGGCGTTGCGCGAGGTCATCGGCGACCTCGGCTGCCTGTACGACGGTCCGCTGCAGCAGAACGTGTCGGGATACCGCCCGGACGTCCGCGAGGGCGACCTTCGTGTCGCGAAGCAAGTGCAGCGCCGCGTCGCCGGTGGTCAGAACCGCGTGCTTGACCTGCGCCTTCGCAAGGCGCCGCTTCGCCGGGATGAGGAACGCGCTGAGGATGCTCTGCGAGAGGCCGAGGCCCCCGCCGAGCCCGTTGCCCGCGGTCGAGATCACGAGGTGGCCCCCGACGGCCGGGTTGTCGAGCAGTCCGGCTTCGACCAGGTCGGCCTGCGCAAGCCCGAGCGACTCCAGCGTGGCGTGGAACTCCGGATTGTTGAGCAGCGCGATCGCGACCGCCGACGCGTCGGTGAGCGGTTCGGCGAGCAGCGCGTCGATGCGGGCCTTTACATCGGCCTCGGAGTCACGGGCAACAGCATCCCGGACCCCGCCCCGCGCCTGCACCAAACCGCGAACTTCAGCACGAGAAGTCGTGGGCTTGGTCGACGCGCAGCCAAGCGTACCGAGCAGGGCGAGCAGGGCAAGACGCTTCACGGCGCGCCCCCAGCTGCATGCGCGTGATGAGCGTGGGATGGCTCCGGCGTGCCGTGGTGGTGGTGATGGCCTCCGGCCGGCGGCTCGGCTCCCTCGAAGGCCGATACGGTCAGCGGATTCGGTGGCACGGGACGCGCGGGCGTCGACGCGTCAACCGATGCGGGATGGGATGGCGAAACGACCGGAGTTGCGCCACAGCCCGCGAGGCACGAGAGGAGGAGCGTGATGCGCTTCATCGGTGTGCCTCCACGTCGACGCCATCTCGGGCGAGATCGGCTGCTCGCGCGACCGTGGCCTGCGTTCCGGGCGGACATTCGTACCACCCGGGATCCTCTCCTTCACGAAGCTCGTCCCGCACCTTGACGATCGTGAACATGCCTCCCATGGTCACGTAGTCATACGGCCCCTGGCTTCCGATCATTGGAATCGCGTTCTTGGGGGTGGGCATCTCGTCGACCATCGGCCCCATGTCGCCCATGCCCGCCTGTCCCATCGACATGTAGCCCTTCACCACGGCGCTCGCTTTGCCGTCAAACCCATTGGTGTTCACGCCCATCATGTTGGGCAGCTCGTGCCCCATCTGATTCATGACGTGGTGGCTCATGTGGCAGTGCATCGCCCAGTCGCCGGGTTCGTCGGCAATGAACTCGATCTCCCGAGTCGTGCCGGTCGCGACCAGCACGGTCGTTTCGGGCCACTGCGCAGCCTTCGGGATGCGGCCGCCGTCGGTTGCCGTGACCTTGAAGTAGAACCCGTGCAGATGAATCGGGTGGTGATCCATCGCGGAGAGATTGCCGAAGCGAATCCGGATGCGCTCGCCCGTCTTGCAGACCAGTGGCTCCGTCCCCGGGTATGCTTTCGCGTTCATCGTGAGGATGTTGAAGTCGGCCATCTCGTTGGGATCGGGCCGTGACGTCCCCGGTGCGATCTTCCACTCGTGCAACATCAGCACGTAGTCGCGATCGACGGCGTAGTCCGCCGGAGGCTTGCGAGGATGGACCACGATCATCCCGACCATGCCCATCGCCATTTGGGTCATCTCGTCGTGATGGGAGTGGTACATGAACGTTCCGTTCTGGCGGAACGTCCACTCGTAGACGAACGTCTCGCCCGGCTGAATCGCTTTCTGGTTGAGCCCGCCGACGCCGTCCATGCCGTTGGGCAAGAAAATGCCGTGCCAGTGCACGGTGGTCGGTGCGTCGAGTCGGTTGGTCACGTAGACGCGGACGCGATCCCCTTCGACCGCTTCGATCGTGGGGCCGTGGCACTGCCCGTTGTAGCCCCAACACTTCGCCTTCAGCCCGGGCGCGAAGGTGTGGTCGACCTCCTGCGCGACGAGATGAAAGACCTTGACGCCGTCAACCACCTTGAACGGCAAGGTGCTGCCACCCGGCGTGACCGTGGGGCGGTAGTCCGTGCCGGGTTTGCCCGGCGCTCGGGGCTTCGGCGCACCGCCGGAGTAGCTGCGCTCCCATCCCGGAGCCGCCTCGGCTCGACCGGATCGAAGCGCGATTGCGCCCAGCGCTGTTCCCGCAAGCATGGCTCGTCGCGAGGGCTTGAGACCGTTCATCGTGCTGACTTCCTTTTGCTTTTCCGCGTTTCGCGTGGACCCGGAGGGGTGCGACACCACGTCGCACCTGCGACACTATGCCGCAGGGTTCGGGACCCGGCAAGGATCAACACGGCCCAGCCTCCGCCGGGCGCGCTCACGCCGGCTGCTTCGAGCACCCGAAGCAGTGCGGGGGAGCACTGGAGACCGGAGCGACTCGGCGAGCAAGGAGGTCGAGCCACACGTGGTGGCGGAGCCCTCGCCCCGCCACCGACCGAGCGGCGAGCTCAGCGTCCGCAGACGGTCTGGACCGAGAACTCGACGGTGCCGTTGTTGTCGTCGCATCCGGCGTCATCGACCCAACAGGTGATGTCGCCGCCGAGGAACTCGAACTCTTCGGTTTCGCTGATGATCGCCGCGTAGGCAGCGTTGGCGTTGGCATAGCGAACCCCAACCGGCGTGCGCATCTGCTCGAAGGTCACGCCGTTACACTCGACCTCGTAGAAGTATCCGGTGGTGGGCGGATTGTGGGGCGGCAGCCAGAGCGTGCCGGCACTGGGTACCGCGGTGGCGCGGTAGGTCCCCAACTCGAGGCCCTCGAGCGTGACGCCCTGCGCTTGCCCGCCACAGTTGGCGACCCAGTCGACGACGACGTCGTAGGACTGCACGCACTGGCCCGTCTCGTCGCAGGCCATGGTGCCGTCGCAGTCTTCGGTGCTGCTGCAGACCTGACACAGGGCGCAGCCTTGGCACGTGCCACCGCAGTCCACGTCGGTTTCGTCGCCGTTTTGCTCACCGTCATCGCAACGCGGCACGGTGCAGGTCGACGTGCATTCGTCGGTGTCGTCGTCGTTGCCGTCGTCGCACTCCTCGTCATCCTCCTGGACGCCGTTGCCACAACCCGGCTCGATGCCGCTGGACGACGAGCCGCTCGACGAACTACTCGACGAACTGGAGTCCGTGCCCGAAGTGTCGGGGTCGCCCGCATCGGTCGAACCACTCGACGATGTCGTCGCGTCCTCGATGTCACCGGTCGAGCCCGCGTCGTTCGTGGTGACCATGTCCGGCGTGCCCGTCTCGTCAGAGGCGAAGTCGTTTGCGTCGGAGGTTTCGACCGTGCACGCGGTGAAGAGCAGCGCGCAGGAACTCGCGACAAGCCAAGGCTTCATGGCCACCAGTTTAGCGCGGACCCGCCGGCAGCCATTGCTCCATGCGAGAACCAATGCGAACGCCCCGGAGGGAGCCGGGGCGTCGCTTGGGGGGCTGAATTCTCGAGTTCGGCTTCAGCAGCCGTTGTCGTTCGCCGCGGTGCTGCCCGAAGCGGGGGGCTCGTTCAGGGTGCCGCCGACGATGTTGATGTCGCTGACGCAAAGGTTGGGGTTGCCGGTGACGACGAAGTTGTCGCGAACGATCTCCAGTGCGTCAAGGCCGGCGATCGTCTCCAGCGCGGGGTTCTCCCGAATGACGAGGTTGTGCTCGATGAGCGTCAGGGCGTTGAATCCCGAAACGCTTACGAGGCTCGCATTCTCGTTGATGTTCAGCGACTGCTGCACCGCGCTGAGGCTGCTGAAGCCGTTGAGGTCTTCGAGGGCGTTGTTTTGGGTGATGACCAAGCTGCCGTCCCAGTTGTCGTAGCCCTGCTGCGTCGTTTCGGTTCCCAGCGCGGTGAGGTTGTCGAGACCGCTCACGTCCTTGAGCTCTTCGTTTCCGAAGATGGTGATGTCGCGTCCGACCGTTTCCAGACACGCGAGGAAGTCGAGGCAGACGACGTCCGAGTCCAGCACCTCGAGCCAGCCGACCATGCTCGTGTAGCCGGCGATCTCGGCGATGTCGGCCTCCGACTCAATGCGTACGCTGCCGACGAGTTCGCCCTTGTCGCAGACCGGGGTGATGCCGCAGCCAGGACCTTCGTAGGTCACGCCCGCCTCACCCGTGCTGCTGCCGCTCGACTCGCCGCCGCCGCTGCTGCCGGTACCGCTCTCGCCCGAGGTGCTGCCATCGTCGGGTTCGCCCGATGACGAACCCCCCGAGGTCGAGCTGCCGCTCGTTGTACTTGGCTCTAGGTCGGTCGTTCCGCCGGTCGACCCAGGGGTCGAGCCGGTCGTGGTTTCCGACTCGTCGGTCGAACCGGTCGTCCCGGCCGCTGCGGTCGTGGACTCCTCTGCGTCTGTGTCACAACCCGTACTCAGAAAGGTGCCGGCCAAAACACCGGCGACCCATATTGATTTGTTGAAGACCTTCATGTGGTGCCCTCGTCTCCGTTCCGTGGGCGGACCCTATGCCTTGCCTGACTCGGCAGTAAAGTTCGTTTGCGTAGCTTTAAACGTCTTTTGTCGTACGCAGGACTACAATCTCGTGCGCCGGTCCAGTGCCGCCGGATGTGCTGTTGTCGGTGTTTTCGGGACTTGGGGGCCTTTGAACGGCCGTTGAGCACCTCACCTGGGGGCGTAGGGCGCGGATGCCCACGGAGTGCGGATGCAGCGGAGTTGCATGGCGGTGGGACTGGGATGCGGCCTTGCCCTTCGGGTGGCGAGAAGACCGGCCGCGAGTCCGGCTCGGCGCCGCGGCGGGCGGCCCATTCTTGGCGATGGGTCTGGGATGCCCCCGGCGAAGTCGCGGTGCAGGTCAGCGTGTCCCTCGACGTCGTTTTGCTCAGCTACGACTTCGCGTTCTTCTCAACCGAATCCCCCGACGACTTCGGTTCGCGGTTCAACGGCATGTACGTCGGCTGGCTCGAGTCCGAGGCCTGGACCGGCAACATTTCATTCGACGCCGGCAGCAATCGGATCGCACTGAACGCGGGCTTTCTCGACTTCCGAGACGACGCCAACAACCTTCCCGAGTTCGCCGGCACCCGCATGCGCCAACACGCGGGCACCGGGCGGCTAACCAGCAGTGCAGGCGTGGTTCCGGGTGAACACATCACCGTCGCGTTCACGATCTCCGACCTCAGCGACTCGCTCCTCGACAGCGACGTCTTCTTGGACAACTTCCAGCGGAGCTGCGACCCGGGCGCTCCGTCGACGATGCCCGAAGGTTGACCTCACCCCGTCGGGACTTCGCGCAGACGGTCCTTGGGCACATCCGACGCGGCGTGCGAAGCTCGCGCGTCGGCCTCGATCGCTGCGATGCGCTCGCGAACCGTCGCAACTTCCGGGGCATGCGGCCGCGCCTCGAGAAAGCTGCGGTACCGGGTCAACGCCATCTCCACCTTGCCCATCTCGTGCAGCGCCATCGCTTGCAGGAGTTCGTATTCGGCGCGGTGGTACAGCCAATATGCGTCCTCGAAGAATGACAGCGCCTCAGCGTGTGCGCCGCGCTCCAGCTCGATCCAACCGAGCGTGGCCGCTTCGTTGGCCAACCGTTGGTGCAGCGCGTCCCCGCCATGTCCGTACGCACCCTGGGCAAAGGCGCTCAACTCCACCCGGGCCGAGCGCAGCCGGTCCCCGGGCCCTGGCGTGAGCGCCGAGACCAGACACGCGGTCGCGGCATCGTGGACGGGCGGTTCGGTGGTCACCGCGGGCGGCCGCTGACCCCGGAACTGAACCGTGACGGCATGGTCGGTCGGACCGGCGCCCGTACGACGTGCTTCCTCGAGAACGAGCGCGGAGGGTGCGCGCAAGATGACGGACGGATGCGACGAAAGGTCTTCGGTCAGGCAGCGGGCCACGTCGGGATCCCGCGCATCGACCATCCGTCGAGCGCGGCGCTTGGCCGCGCGCGTGGCCGCATGCACCCGCGTCGCGCGGATGAGGTAGCGGGTCGGATGAAGCTCCCGGGGTCGTCTCGACTCCGCGTGTCGAAGCACGGCACGGGCCAGGTCCTCGGGCGTGGCGAATCGCGTTCGACGCACGCGGACCTCGCGCTGAATCCCGTCCTCGTCGAGCGTCGTATCTCTGGGGGCCGGCTCGGGCTCGTTTGCACGCGGACGAGGAGCAAGACGCAACGGCGGCAGCTCCCGCTCGCTCCGCGCCAGCTGTAGCAGCGGGCTCGGTTCGAACGAGTAGACGGGCGGGGTCACCGGGCCTGTCTTCACCGCGTTCGTCTCGGCCGCGCAGCCGAAGCTGAGAACGGCCACGAGCACGCCCACCAGTTCCCCACCGCGCCGCACCTCGAGCCAACGCTCGCCACGCCTGGGACTTACGGCACGTTCGACGATGCTGCGGGGGTTCGCGGGCGGGCGGGCGGCCGGCGTGCAGTGCGTCACTCCCGCAATTTGACCACAAGGACACTTTCGGTCAATTCGTCATCATGGGTCGAGAAGACGCATCCGAGCGACGCCAGCGGCTGCTGGACGTTGCGGCGACGCTGTTCGTGCGGTTCGGGTTCGACAAGACCACCGTGGCCGACGTCGCGCGCGAGGCTGGGGTCGGCAAGGGCTCGGTCTATCTGCACTTCGAATCCAAGGACACGCTGCTCGAGGCGCTCATGCTGCGCGAGCTCTCACGGCTCTCGGAGCGCTGGTACCAGGCCGTCATGGACGACCCACGCGGCGGCACGCTGGGCGGCATGTACAAAGCCACGGTCCTCGGCCTGCACGCGAGTCCGTTCATGGCGGCACTCATGGGACGTGATTCGAACCTGCTAGGGCGCTACATCCGAAGGCCCGGCAACGTGTTCGCGGCCGCGAGCCGCGGGCACCACACCCGACACGAAGTGATTGCGCTCATGCAGGAGGCGGGTGCCGTCCGCGACGACCTCGATGCCAAGGTGGTGGCGCACATCATGAACATGCTCTCGCACGGCATGGTTGGGCTGCACGAAGTCGTCCCAGCAGAGGAGATTCCCCCGCTCGAAGAGACGCTCGAGGGCATCGCAATCGTCATGGACCGCGCACTCACCCCACGTGGTGTCCGCGCGGCGAGCGAGGCGGGTAAAGCGGTGTTGACCAAAGTCTTCGTGGCGGCGCGCTCGCGGCTCGACGCCCTTCGAGACGCCCAGGAGCAGTCATGATCAAGGTCGAGAATCTCGTGTTTGCGTATCCCGGTGCCCCCGCACCTACCCTCGAGGGCTTGAACTTCGAGATCGAGGACGGAGAAGTTCTCGGATTTCTCGGGCCCTCGGGCGCAGGGAAATCGACCACGCAGCGCATCCTGATAGGACTGCTCGAGGGGTACCGGGGTCGCGCCGAGGTCATGGGGAAAGAGGTCCGCGATTGGGGACCCGACTACTACGAGACCATCGGGGTGAGCTTCGAGCTGCCCAACCACCACCAGCGCCTGACAGCACTGGAAAATCTGCAGCACTTTGGCGCCCTGTATCGTGGACCGCTGGTCGACCCCATGGAGGTGCTGCGGTGGGTGGATCTTCAAGACCACGCGGACAAGCGCGTCACCGACTTCAGCAAGGGCATGAAGATCCGGCTCAACGTCGCGCGCAGCCTGCTGCACCGTCCCAAGCTGTTGTTTCTCGATGAGCCGACGAGTGGCCTCGACCCTGTCAACGCCAAGCGGGTCAAGGACCTCGTGCGCCGACTTCAACGCGAGGGTACCACCGTATTCGTCACCACCCACGACATGTCCGTTGCCGAGTCGCTCTGCGACCGGGTCGCGTTCATGTGCGATGGACGCATCGCCGCCCTCGATACGCCAGCTGCCCTCGAGAAAAGCTTCGACTCGCGCACCGTCGCTGTCGAATCGCTCGACGCCACCGGCGCATCTCACACGGAGACCTTTCCGCTCGACGGCCTGGGAGGCGACACTCGCTTCCTCGAACTGTTGCGCTCGGGCGCACGCATCGAAACCATCCACTCCCAAGAAACAACGCTCGAGAACGTGTTCATCGAGGTCACCGGCCAGAGGCTCGACGCATGAACCGCATCTTCGCCGCGACGCGTACCGACGTCGCCATTCAAGCTCGCAACCAGCTGTACGGGATCTCGGTCCTGTTCGCCGCCGTGATGGTCGCGGCGCTCCTGTGGCTCTCCTCCCCGGCCTCGCTCGATCGTACCGTGCCCATGGCGGTGCTGTTCGTCGTCGGTGGCAGCACCCTGCTCTACGTCGTGGCCATGGTCCTGCTCGAGCGTGAAGACGGCACACTCGAAGCGATCACCGTCTCGCCACTTCGCCCAGCCGAATACTTGGCCGCCAAAGTGGCCTCTCTCACCGCGCTCGCGGTGTTCGAGGGCTTGGTGCTCACCCTCGGCGCCGTCGCATGGCTCGACCGCGCCCTGCTCGGGGGCGGTACCCTGCCGCTGTTGCTCATCGGGCTGGTCGGGCTCGGGGCCATGCACACGCTGATCGGCGTTCTCATCGTGGTCCGGTATCGCCGCATCATGGAGGCGCTCATGCCGATGGGGCTCATCGCGCTGACCCTCCAGCTGCCAGCGCTGTATTTCATCGGCGCCCTGCCCCACAGAGCCTTGCTGTTGATCCCCTCGGCTGCGCCCGCGATGTTCCTCCGAGCCGCATTCGTCCCCATCGAACCGTGGGCGTGGGCCTACGCGATTGTGGGCACCGCCCTCACCCTCTTCGTCTGCGGCGTTTGGGCACACCGCGCATTCGTGCTTCACATCGTGCGTGGGGGCGTCCGATCATGACCCTGCTCGGCCACCTTCTCCGCAACGACGTCCGCCTCATCGCGCGCGACAAGATGCTCGCGACCATGACGTGTGTCGTGCTGTCAATGGGTATCGCGATGCGCTTTGCCCTGCCCGCACTCGACGAGGTGCTCGAGGGCTCCGGCGTCATGCCCTCGGCAACGTCAGCGCTTCGCTTCTCCGACACCTACCCGGCTTTCGTCGTGTTCATCGCGCTATGGCAAGGTGCGAACATTCCCGGCATCATTTTCGGATTCGTCCTGCTCGGTGAGAAAGAGGACAACACCCTCGAAGCCATGCGCGTAACCCCGCTCTCGCTGCGGCGCTATGCGGGCTATCGCGTCGCCGTCTCCGCCGTCTTCGCTTTCGTCATCATCGTGTACCTGTCCCGCTCGATCGGCTGGAGCCCTCTCCCCTGGTGGCAGCTCCTGCCCATCGCGGCCGCCGCATCCCTCACGGCGCCGCTGTCTGCCCTCGCCTACGCCACGTTCGCAACCAACAAGATCCAGGGCCTCGCTTTCACCAAGTTCGGCGGACTCGCGGGACTGCTCATCCTCGCCGGCTACTTCGTCCCAGAACCCGCCCAGTGGCTGCTTGGCGTCTTCCCCCCCTTCCTCGCTGCCAAAGCCTACTGGATGGCCCTCGAAGGGGGCCTCGCGTTCCTCGCCCCCCTCGCCGCCTCGTTCGGCCTGCAGTTCGCACTCGTCCGCATCCTGCTCCAGCGCTTCCATGCAGCCGCATGAGGCGGCCGGTCCGGTTCACGCTCGAAGCCGGCCGCCGGCACTGTTCCTGCGCCGAGGTCGTTCCCCTCACTGCCCATGTCCGCGGTGGGAATCTCCAGGGTGCGCTCGAGGGAAACGCCAGCCTGGTTGTGAAGTTCGGCGGACAGCCTCCTCCAGCCCCATTCGTTGTATGCCAGGCTCGCGGACAAGGACGGAAGTTCGTAGGCGATCCAGGCGGTCCTCAGAACTCGTCCAGCGCCGCATCGATGGTCTCGACCAGCGTCTCCATGTTCGGCTCCCGCGTCGCGATCGCGCGGGCCTCCGCGTACACTGCCCGAGCCTCCTCGGAGGCTCCGGTCCTCGCGTGAAGCAAAGCGAGGTTCATCATGGGCCGAACGAGGTTGGCGGGGATCCCGGCCATCCCCACCCGCAGATGCTCCACGGATCGCTGCTGGGCCGCGAGGGCCTGTAGCAGCTCGCCGTCGGCTTCGTGCAGTGCCGCCCGGGCGCCCTCGAGCTGGGCATGCTCGACGTCGTCGAGACCTTCGATCCCCTGCGCCTTGCTCAACGCGCCCTCGATGTACGGGCGCGCAGCGTCCGTCTCGCCCAACGACAGCATGTGCCAGCCTACGTGCATGGATGCGATCACGGTCTCGCGGTGGTCGGGACCTAGAGAGACGTGCATGATGCGAACGGCCTCGCGGTAGAGCGCGTTGGCCTCCTTGCGTTGTCCCATCGCGTCGAGGAGGTCGCCTTGCTCGGTCAGCATGTGGCCGCGCCCGTAGTCGTCGGGGCCCAGCGCCTGCTCGTACATCGCCGCCGACGCCCCCAGCATTTTCGCCGCCTCCTCGAGCTTGCCGGCCGCTACGGCGCAGGTGGAGAGCGTGAACATGGCTTGGGCCTCGTGCGGCGACCCCTTGCCGACTCGGCGGACGAACGTCCCGATTGCGGTCAGCGCCCTCGGCTCGGCCTCTTCACACCGCCCCTGACGCGCCATCACTTCAGCCGACGCCGCCTGCATCGAAGCCTCTTGTAGCGACCCCTGTGCGGTCCGTGCAGCAATCTCCAAACCTGCCTCGAAGTCCGCGAGGGCCTCGGTGAGCTCGAAGCGGACTTCATGCACCCTCCCGCGCGCCGTCAACAGGCCAGTCAGCAGGTCGGGGGGATCGTCCGCGGCGGCCACCAGAGGTCGCGCTACGCGAGCAGCGTCTTGCGCTTCGGCGAACCGCCCCTGCCCCATCAAGGTGGAAACGCGGCCCACCGCGGTGCGGGCCATGGACCGGCGGTCGTTGCTCTGGGCCGCCAGCATCATCGCTTCATCGGCCAGGCGCAGCGCTGCATCCGGCTCCCCCCGCTTCATCTGGATGTCGGCCATCAAGCTGGTCAGCCGCGCGCGCGAAGGGTCACCGGACGAGAGCGAGTCCAGCAGCGACTGCCCAGCCTCGAACGCTTCGTCGAACCGCTGCGCCACGGCTAGCGCTCGAACTTCGGCCAGCTCCGGCGGCGTGCTCGGTGCGCCCGGGGAACAGGGCTGCACCAGGTGAGCCACAGCGGCGAGCAGGGCCCATCCGCCTTCGAGTGACGTGGTCGTGCTCGCGGCCGCGTTCAATGTTGCGACCAATGACTCAACCTGGACGTCGCGACACGTCGCGGCAGGCGGACGCCCCTGCCCGCACGCGGTGGCCAGTTCTTCTGCCCACGCGTTCCTCCACGCCTGCACCTGGCGCTCAATCGGAGCAGCCACCCCGGGCGCCTCGGCCCGCACGCCCTGGAGCGCTGCCTCGACGCGGTCGGCGGGAAGATGCGCGTTCAACCACGCGCTGGTCCGTTCCTGGCAAGTTGGGGCTGCACCATCACCAACCCACACAGCCGCGCCGAGCACTGCCGCACCGATCACCAGCCGCGCACCGCGACGACGACCGGCCGGGCGCCGGACTCGCTCCAAAGCGGCTGCAAAGGTCTCGACGTCTTCAAAGCGCTCGCCCGGCTCAGCACGGAGCGCGCGTCGCAGCACCGGTGCGAACGCTCCGCAGGGCCCGATCGACCCCGCAACCGCGTCGGTCGGCGTGGGCCGGGTGCCGCTGAGCAGTTCTACGGTAAGCAGCGCCAGGCTCCACTGATCCGAAGCGGGACCGCCCGGTTCGCCAACCGCCCGCTCGGGTGCCATGTACGCTCGCGTGCCGCCCTCGACCGTGCTCGCCGTCTCCGCCGCCCGATTGGCCGCCAGCCCGAAGTCGATCAGCATTGCCCACGCTCGGCCGCCGCGGGACTCGATCATCACGTTGGCTGGCTTGACGTCGTGGTGAACGACCCCATCTGCGTGCGCCGCTGCCAGTCCGCGCGCGCACTGGAGCACCACGTCCACCACCTCCGGGGTTTCCGGCCCGGCCGGTGCCCACGCACGCAGGTCTTCGCCCTGGAGGAGGTCCATGGCCACGAACACGGCGCCGCCTTCCTCCCCAACGTCATGGACCGATACAACATGCGGGTGTCGTAGCCGCGCGAGTGCCCTGGCCTCCTGCAGCATCATCGCCCGACGCTGTGCGCCTGCCCGACTTCGGATGACCTTGAGCGCCACCCGACGCCGCAACTCTTCGTCCCACGCCGAGTACACGTCCCCCATGCCGCCCGTCCCGAGTCGATCGATGACGACGTAGCGATCGATGGCCGTGCCACGCCGCAAGCGATCGGGGGACCCGCCCTGGTCGACCGGCGCGGTGCGATCCTTGCGAGGCATCGCACTCGTGAGACTATCGCTCATGCTCGTCACCGACCTTCTCGTGGGCGACGATGGGACTCCGCCGTCGCGGACGATGGGGCACGAGCCCATCCTTGGACAACGCCGGCCTGCCCTGCACGGGCATCAAGCCCTGCACGGTCGCGCCGCACCTCGAGCGCGTGTTCGCGACGTGGGCGCTGAGTTCTCGGGCCGTCACCAACGATGAGCTGACCAGCGGCTGACACGGCCGGCAGGGTAGCCAGGACCTCCGCCCCTGCGCATCGGTCATTCTGCCCATGCGGTGTGCGCGAACGTGAAGCAAGCCCAGCCTGGCACTGGCAGCACGTCCAACGTCGACGTCAGTCGTGGTCCTCATCGGCCCAAAGCGAGCTTCGAGGCTCAATGCAATGAAGTCGCGGACGTTTGAACCGTCGAGGTGCCCTTCCCTGCGACTGAGCCCATGCGTGGACTTCCCGCCGTCCCCGCATTGAGTCTCGGACCTTTCGCCGCACCAGTGCAGGTCACTGATAAGCGTAGTGCTCTCCTAACGATTCGGCTTGGGGCCGTAGCGTTCGAGCAACGACTACGCAGCGCGCTCACCCGATAGACCCGCTTGGGCGGTGCACGATCAGGTGATCGGGGAGGCTTCGCAGGTGCGCAGTGACGCGTTGAGTTCTGCGGGTTGGTCGCGCCTCACGATGGGTCTGATGCCCCCGTCGCGCACGGCAACCTCATACGCTGCGCGCGACTCACTCGGGCGAGGGTTCCGGGCGGGACTCGAGCCACTCGCGGACTTCGGAGAGCTGGACACTGAAGCCGTCGACCGATGCGTAGACGGCTTCAGCGTCGCGGGCGAGTGTGTGGGCGCGGGTCCGGTCGCCGTCGGTCGCCCAAAGCGCGCGGGCGACGAGGTACTGCGCCGCCGCGACGACGGTTGGATCTTCGCTGGGGTTCCGGAGGAGTTCCTCGCCGATCTGCAGGGCGTCGTCGTGACGGCCTAACTTCAGGTAGACGTTGGCCTTGTTGGTTAGCGTGTTCTGATAGCCGAAGCTCTGCGGAGCATCTCGCTCGAGCGAGAGGACATGTTCATATTGAACGCGGGAACCTCTATAGTCACCTTGTTCCGAGAGGAGCAGCGCAAGGTTAGCCCGCACACTGCTCTGTGTACTCAGGGAAAGGCGACCGGCAACGTGTCTGACCAGCGACGCGGAGCATTGGCGCATCGCTCGTTTTCAAAGCGTTCGAGACGGTCGCCGACGCGCGCCGCAAGCTTGGGGACCTCCGGCTGCACGCCCGTGCTCGGGTCGGGGCCACCCCTTCCGCCTTTGTTGAAGCCGGCGACTTCGTGCTCGCACGTGCATCATGCGGCGGGTTTCATCCGCTCATTCCCAGAAGCTCTCGGTTCCGAAGTAGCGCATGGCGTCTTCGGGGGTGCCCGCGAGATCCAGCGGAACGAGCTTCTCGAGACACCCCGTGGCGATGGGAGCCTGCGGATCGCGAACGAAGTCGCGCACCATCTGCACGCCACAGGTCGGCGCGCCGGAGTCATCGACCGGCGTGGTGTTCACGATGAAGTGGGGAGCATCGGGAACCTCCACGAAGGACTGCGTGAGGCCATCGAGGTGCTCTCGAATCGACGAAGCGGACGCGATCGGCGTCTGCGGATCGAGCGTCCCGTTCATTGCGAGCAGGGGAACATCGATGTCGGGCCAGTCGCCCCGAAGCGGTTCGTCATACCTCGGCCAGTCCTCGAGAAAGGGCAGGTACGTCCGCGAGATCCCGGGGCAGAACACGGCCTCGTCGCACGCCTCCAGCAACGCCGACGCGCTCGGGGCATCGGCCCAGAACTCGACCACGGCGACGTTGACCTGCAACAGCGAGTTGAAGCGATTCGGCAAGTCCGGGGGGCGCTCGGGTCCGCGAGTGGAAACGTATCCACTAAAATGCTGGACCGCCGCGATATCGTCGTCCTCGCACCGTTGCAGCCGATGCAGCAGCGGGAACACGGCTGTTCTCAGCTCTACGTCAGCGAGCAGCTGGGAGAACGCCAACGGCACGGAGCCTCCGACCAAACCTGCGTCCTCGCAGTGACCCGCCTCGAGCATTGCCACAACGTCGACCGTCGTGGCCCACGGGTCCGGGCCCATTCGGTCTCCGCAGACAGGATCCGCTTCGCACCGCGCCGCGAGCTCCATCGCGACAACGTCAGGCTGGAGGTCGGTGTCGGCGAAGGACTTGCCCGGCACGGACACCGAGTCGAGCACGACGGCGTCGAGGCGATCTGGAAACATCTGCAGAAAGCGCAGCACGACATACGACCCGTAGGAAAGACCGTAGACGATCTGCGGTGTCCCGTCTTCGCGCGCAGCGTCGAGCGCTTCGTGGAGGTCCAAAGCCGCCGCGGTCGTGGAGAATTGGTCGAGCGCGCCGCCGGCTGCCTCATCGATGAATGCTGCGCAGTCTGAAACCTCTTCGCCGACGATCGAGGCCCCACCGGGCGAATCGACGGACTGCTGCGCTGGGCAACCAAGCGCCGCCGACTCGCCAACGCCGCGATGTTCGATCGTGTAGATATCGGTGTCGGGCAGTGCTTCGGCGAACGCCGCGATCGTGCCCGAGGTGGAGAACACATCCGCGGACCCGCCCGGTCCTCCTTGCACGAGCCACAGCTGGGCCGCCGTCATGCCTTCGTGGGCCGGGCGGCGCGACACCTGGATGCCGACGACCACGCTATCGGGATCGTCGCGTGCAATGGGAACCGCAAGGTCGGCACATTCGGCCTCGAAGCCGACGGGGCAAGGCCCCCATTGCAGCTCGCGGACCTCCCCCTCCGCCCCGGTCGATGAGCCGGCGCCGTCGTCCGATCCCTCGGGCGCACTGCAGCCGATGGCGATGAGGAGCAAACACCACGCGAGCCGACTCATGCGACCCAGTGTCTAGCAGCAAGTCCCCCGGCGATCACGACGGATGCTGCAGACCGACTCGTACACGTCCTGATCGAGGAACCGAGTCCGTGCAGTCGTCATGGGCCGCACGCCGCCCGGCCGAGGCGCGGGCTCCACACGAGACGGCACAGACTGAGCAGCTGGTCGGCCGGAGTACACAGGTCGGCGCGCTCTTCGAGGGCCCTTCGCGGCAGAAGACAGACGCGTCTCGGCGACCAGCGTCGTCAAAGACCGGTAACGCAGCTCGAACGAGCGAGCCTAGGACTCCAACTCGATGTCAGCGCAAACGGGCCCGGGGTCATCGACGTCTCGAGAGAGCCTGACGACGTACCGCCCTGGCTC
Source organism: uncultured Nannocystaceae bacterium (assembly GCA_964432695.1). Classification (GTDB taxonomy): domain Bacteria; phylum Myxococcota_A; class Polyangia; order Nannocystales; family Nannocystaceae; genus CAJXVA01. Next base: position 12,914 of record CAYSPB010000039.1, on the reverse strand, counting down.
GAACTGTCTCGTTTCCTGAACGAAAGAGGCCGGCCCATTTGCCCCCGACCACCAAGGCACGTAGAGCTCAGGATCGGCAAGGCAACCCCGCTCGCAATCCACGACCTGGAGGTCCGTCCGGGGACACGCAAGACTCAAGTCGTCGCCTTCAGCGTCATACGGGGCCCGGAAACGGATCGACGTTGAGGTGTCGACCTCGAACGTGAAGGTCCGCCACATCTTCCCGCCGAACGGACCCAACACCTGCTCGTCGTCACAGCGAAGGTCGAACACGGGCTCGAGCCGGCCGTATTCATCGAACAAGAGCGGCTCTCGAGCACACTCCACCAGCAATCTCGTACGCGAGATTTCCGTGCAATCGGGGAAGTCCGCCTGGAACGACTCGACCGCGTCATCCAGCGAGCTTCCGAAGAACTCCTCGAACGAAGCTGCGACATCTGCCGGCTTCGTGGCGCTGACGAGGCCCTCCAGGAACTCTGACAGCACCCGGTACGAAGAGCGACGGGCGAGGAAGTCCATGAAGTCGGCGCCCACTGGATACCAACGTGTCGAGATCCGGCCGTTGACGCCGTCCTCCGCCGCAGCGAGACCGGCGAGAACATCTCGTCCCTCGGCCTCGCGGCGACCCCGAGAGCCTCCGTAGAGCGTTGCGAGCCCTTCCTCGAACAAACTCGGAGCAGGTAGCTCAGTTCCATATGCAGCTCCTCGCACTGCGTGCACGAGCTCGTGCTTGTCGAGCGCCTGGTCGGTGTATGCGAAGCGGCCATAGCCACACACCGTCCCCGACGGACAGAACTCGAGGTCCTCGAGTTCTTCGGGCGTCAGGAGGTAGATTCTGGCCTTCCGTCCTTCCTCTACCTCGAGCCCCTGCTCATCGATGAGTGCGTCCGCAAATCGGTCGAGAAACGCCCTCGAGCCGCCGCACTCCAGGGCGCGACCATTGGTTGCGATTTCGATCCGCCGTCCAGTCCAGACCACCGGGGCGGGGTCCGGAACGACCACCGTCGTCTCGCATGACACGAGCGTGACGACGATGGATACGAGAGACTTTCGGCTCCACATGGATCAGGCCGGAGTGTGGACGAGTGCGCGTCGTCGGGCGACGGGGACGCTGAGCAGTCTGCCAATCCTCAGGGAGCGCTGCGAGGTGGGCGGAAAAAAAATCGTCATCGTGCCGATGGACTTCGACAAGGGGATGAGCGGAACTTCCCGATGATACGCGTTTGGCTTCCCCTTCATACGTTGCTTTCTCTTTCGCTCGTGGCCTGCGCGAGCACGGATGCGGACGGGGACAAGTACCCGGCCAGCGAGGACTGCGACGACTCGGATCCGGCGATCAACCCTGGGGCACCCGAGCTGTGCGGAGATCTGATCGACAACAACTGCGATGGGATTCTCAGCGTCAACTGTGCGGACGACATGGACGCCGACGGTTTCTTGGCAGCGGACGACTGCAACGACAACGATCCCGACATCTTCCCGGGCGCGAGCGAGAACTGCTTGGACAACATCGACAACAACTGCGACGGGGTGGTGACCGAGTGCATCGCACCGACGATGATCTATGACCACAGCTCGGAATCGGTCGAAGCTCCGTATTCCACGGCAATCTTTGCCGATCGCGTCGTCTTCGGCGAGCCGAATGGTGACGGCACCGCGAACATCTTCAACGTGCAGGCCGCACGCGTAGACACCAGCAACGCAGTGGCCACCATCGCGGGCGAGCCTGGGTCCGTCGGCGCTCTGGGTGTTTCGTTCACGCGCGCCGCGTCGTTCCTGTGCGTGGGCGCGGAGTACTTCGATGGCAACGCCGTCCGGGACTCAGGCAAGACCTACTGCTTCGACGCGGCGACGATCGGCACCAACGGCCCCATCGACCCCTCAGCATCCGTGTTCGATGTGATCGGGGACGTCGAGGACTCGTTCTCCCACGTGCTCGCGATCACCGACGTCGACGGTGACGCGCTGGACGACCTCGTCGTCTACACGGCGCGCGGGGTTCGGATCATCTCGGGTGACGGCAGCCCGTGGTCGGGGCAGTACAACCTGGCGTTCCTTCCCGCCGTGGCGCTGGGCAACTGCACCGCCGCCGATCCGATCTGGTGCGGCTACGGTCGTGCGGCCCTGCTCGAGGATCCACAGGCACTGATCATCGCGGGAGACGGACCAGACCCCACGGTGCTCTCCTGGTACGACCTGCCGTTGACGTCCTCCCCGCCGGCCCCCGACGCGACGCTTTCGGTGCCGCGTGCCCAGGAGAATGCATCCTCGTCGGTCGCCCCGCTGTCGGGTTTTGCGGTCGGCAACACCGACGACCAGGCGGTCACGCTGCTCGACGGCTCTCGCACGCCGAGCACGCTGCAAGGCAACGGTCCCGCGTTCGGGCACTGGGTTACCGAGGGCGTCGACCTCGACGACCACCGACTGCTCGCAGTGTCGGACCCGTTCCAATCGACGGGTCTCGCCCAAGGGCTGGTCTACATCTTCGACCTCGACCTCACGCCGACCCCCACCGACGTGTCTCAGGCGCGCTACATCCTGACGCCGCCCGAAGGCTTCATCGACTGCGGCTGGCGGACCGACATCGGCACGGTGACGGACCCCTGGATCGGCTCGCGCACGACGGTGTCTTCGACGTGCCTAAGCTCAGGTGGCGCGGTGTACGAACTCGATCTCGTCGCGCCGCAAGCACCTCCGCCACCGCCGGGCAGCATCACGCAGACCGGCGCGCGACGCTTCGACATCGAGCAGGGCGTCGTCGACACATACACCTCGCGCATCGAGTGGATTCAGCAGCTCGCGCAGCCCACGATGGAAGTCGAGGGGGGTGAGATCATCGGATGGCGGCTGGGCGGCGTGGCGCCCGAGTCCGCGGTCGATCAGATCGGGCTGCGCGACGGCGACATCGTGCAGAAGGTCAACGGTCGGAAGCTGACGACGCGCGGGGTCGTGCGAGATGTGGCGCTCGAGCTGCGCAACGACACGTTCTTCGTGGTCGATATCCTTCGCAACGGCAACGCCAAGCGGTACCGCTACTCCATCGTGCCGTAGACACAGGAGCCAGAACTGAAAACGGCGACGTCCCTGGTGGGCGTCGCCGTTCCGTCGTGGCGCGGCCGCGTCGCTACTCGTACGTGACCCGCTCCAGCGCACCGAGGTCGAGGACGACGATCTCCTGGCGGCTGAGGCTCAAGATGCCGTTGCGCTGCATGCGGTTGAGCGCGCGCGAAATCTCTTCGCGAACGGTGCCCAAGCGGGCCGCGACGGTGTTCATGTCGAGCTGTCGCGGGATGACGGTCGGCTTGCCCTGCTCCGCCCCGTTGCGCACGGCGAGCGTGAACAGGAACGATGCGAGACGACGCTCGACAGAGCGCAGCGAGAGGTCGAGGACGAGGTCGATGAGGCGGTTGGCGCGGAACGCCATCTGACGCATCAGCGCGAATGCGAGCGTCTCGTTGCTGCTGATCAGCTTGACGACGCCGTCGGTGTCGAACCGCCAGACTTCGGAGTCGACCATCGCAAACCCGGACGCGGCGCATTGCACGTCGCGCGGTAGAAAGCCTTCGCCGATGAGCTTGCCGGGCTCGGCCAGATACAAAATCTGCTCGCGACCTTCGCTCGAGATGAGGCTGAGCTTGAACTCACCGGACTTCACGAGGAAAAGGCCGGGGCCGGGCTCGCCGCGGCGGAAAATCGAGCGTTTCCGCTTCACCTCGAGCGTCTCGGCGATGTCGCAGAGACCCTTGAGGATGTCCTCGGGGACGCGCTCCCAGCCGGACCACCGCTGGAGCATTTTGGCGATGAGTTCAGAGTCTGCCTGGTCGACAGCCATGGCGCGCAGTGTAGCTTGAACCTGGTAGCGAAGCGACTGTTCTCACGTCCAGCGCGTTTTGGCGTCGATTCCGCGCGCTGGCGGGGGTTTGGTCCACGGCGGCGCCGGGCTCAAAGACCGGCGTACAGACCGGCGACTGCGTCCCGTGCCGCATCGTGCAGCGAGGGGTAGTCGGCCGCGAGACGATCCACATCGATCTGGCGCGCCAGGACAAGACCGTCGGCGCGACGGACCACGGTGAAACGCTGCCCCTCATGCACTTCGAGACGATGAGCGCGCGTCTGTAGCGTGACCATTGCGGGATCGGGCGGCGGCGTCTGGTTGCAGGCCGAGAGCACACACAACACCACTGCGACCAATCCGACGCGCATGGCGGCGAGCATACAGGCGTACGCCCAGCGTCCGTGCTGCAACTTCCGTCAGCACGGGCACAAAATGCGGGCCGATCGTCTCAGGCTGGCATGTCCGACATGTACACCCCGCTCTCGAATCGTCCGTGTTTGTACCCTTTCGGCTCCGACTCGGCGCTGATCGAGCGCAGCCACTCCCACGTGAAGATGCCGTCGTCGTGGCCGTCGGAGAAGCGGATGTTGAGCGCATAGGCGCCGACCTCAGCCAGGCCCGCGATCGTGGTTTCGGGCGGCGCGGGATGATGGCGCACGACGGTGCCGTGGCCTTGGCAGGTCGCGCACGGACACCATGCCCGCAGGTAGTCGACGGGCAGCGTCGACTCCACGCCGTCCTCCCAGGTGACGATGAGGCAGTTGCGCGACTTCGAATGGGCGATGTCGACGGGCTTCATGCGCCGGGCTTATAGCCCGAGTCCACGCAACACGCCGTCGATCCGCGGCTGAAGCTCGACCGGCACCCAGACCGACGCTCTTCGAACGCGACCCGAGGAGAACGCGAGGCCACAGGCGCGAAGGGTGTCGACCGGTCCGGGCACCGTCGTGACGTCGCTGCCAACCGCCGTCGCCACCTCGGTGGGCTGCGCGAGATCTTCCAGCTCGCCGGGCCCGAATCGGCCGCGCACGAGGTCCGCCAGCATACGTTGCGCATCGACACGAAGCGTCGACAACAAGATCGCGAGCAAGTGGTCGTCCCGCAGGGTCGAGAGGATCGTGGACTCGAGATGCGCGCGGGCCTTGTCGGCATCGGCAGGCTCGATGTCCAGCGGTCGGACGCCGAGTCGGCGTGCGAGCTCGGCCAAGCCTTCGTCGTCGAGTGCACGCAAGCCCGTTCGCAGCGACCGCGGCGGCATCGTGCGTCCGAGCGCGACACTGGGCATCGTCTCCTCGGGCGCTCCGTCGGGTTGCAAGAGCGGTTGGGTCAGCTCGGCGTCCTCGATGCGAATGACCAGTTCGAACGCGCGCACGTCGGCGCGCTGGACCGGCGTCAGCCCATCGCAGATCCACGCTTCGATGGCACGCAGGCCCTGCACTGCCTGGCGAACCTCCAACGGGGTTCCGCGACCATCGATCAAGTGACGGGCCGTCACCGCGTCCAGATGCGCGAGCCGAGTGACGACCTCCGAGGCCCAGGTCGTGATGCTCTGCCCCGAAGCTTGAAGCGCGCGCAGCAACCTCGCCATCTCGCGCCGAGCTGCCCGAACGTCTCGCTCGAGCGGCTCCATCGCAGCGGTCCCCTCATCGCTGCTCACCAGACGCAGATGCGGTCGCTTCGAATCCGCCGGGTTCTCCGTGTTCCCCACGAGAAGGGTCATCGGGCGCCCGGAGGGCCGGCTTGACGGGTTAACGCGTATCGGGCCGTACGCAAGGGCGCAGGGGATGCGTGGCGGTTCCGATTCGGGGCGGATCGACCTCACGCGGGTTGCACGGTTTTCGATCGCGAAGTCCAGCGGTCTGTTCGTGCGCCAGGCTGCGCCCGCGGCTCACCCGAACACGGCGACCATCTGCTCCGACCACCCAACGAGCGTCCCGTCCTCGGCGTAAAGATGACCGACGACGGTGTGCAGGCCGCTCGTACCGACCGCCGTCTCGTAGCGAAACGTGAACCACTGCCCGAAGTTCGAGGGCACGTTCAGCAGGTGTGCGGTCCAGCTGACCGTACTCGCAGGGATCGGCTTACGCGCCATCCCGAGGGAAGGTGCGGGCCAGGTATCGAGCAGCGCCAGTAGACCGGCGGCACCACCCAGTGGAACGTGATAGCGGCAGTGGCCCACGAAGAGGGCCGCATCTGAGCCACTGTACGGCGTGGCGCCCTCGGCCCATCGCATGTCGACGTGCTGCGTGAACTCGGGCATGAACCCGGGAACGTAGGGAATTGACTGCAGTGTTTCTGGAGCCGTCACTTCCGGCTTGGGCGCAGGCGCGACGTCGAGCGACTCCGACACGGCCTTGGCAAAGACAGGCGTGGCGCGGGCAACGACGGCGTCCCCCTGCATCAGGCGGACGTCGGTGAAGGTGATGTTGCGGCCGGACCGAAGCACCGAGACTTCGCCACGCATGGGGCCGGGAACCACGGGTGCGAGCAGCTGCGTACTGAAGACGCGGAGCGACCGATCGGACTCGGGCACGACGCGACGCGCAAGCGAGGCCATCGCCGCCGCCGTGAGGCCGCCAAAGGTCGAGCGACCCTGCATCCAACCCGAGGGCATGTCGAAGAAGAAGTGGTCGCCGTCGGCGGTCCACTGGTCAATGAGGCTGTCGTCGATGCGCATGATGATTCAGACGAGGCGCTCGGCCACCATGGCGAGCACTTCTGGGTTGAAGCCGAACGAAGCGTGCTTGCAGTGGTTGACGCGGCGATGCTCCACGTTGGGACTGTGGTGGTCGATGCAGGCCGCTGGGCAGACGACCTCATCGGCCTCGCTGTACAGCGCGAGCACTGGCACCGTCAGCGGTGTCTCGTTGCGGGCTTCGACCTGGGCTTCGATGTCGTCGAGATCGACCCCCAAGCGGTCGCGAAAGAAACCCGCCGCGGCGGTGTACTTCGGGCCGCCGATCACCGGCGAGGCCAACGTGACGACCTGGCGAACGCAGTCGGGGCGGTCGCGAGCCACTTCGCGGGCCAGGTATCCGCCGAGGCTCCAGCCCACGAGGTCCACCGGGCCTTCCGTCGCGGCCGCGGTCACGACCTCGGTCACGCGGGGCAGCAGAGCCTCGACGTCGCCGCCGTTTCGGCCCAAGCCCCATCCTCGGACGTCGTGACCGAGTGATCGCAGGGTGGCACGCAGCACCACTGTGGACCCATCACTCGTACCGAAGCCAGGCACGACGACCACCGTTCGACGCCCGCGTGGCAGCCGACGGCGCTTGCGAAGCCAGAAGCCTGGCAGGCGTACGACTTCCTTGACCGCGCTCAGCTCGCCCAGCAGCGATCCCTCGGGGGTGTACAGCGTGTCCATCAGGGGCACCATCCGTGTGCGCGCAGCAGCGCGGAGACCATCGGGTCGAGCAGGTCGCGTGCCGATTTACCGACCGAGAACCGCCGGGATAGCGACAGCGATACGATGCCGTGCACTCCGGACCAGAGCAGGTGGGCAAGTTCGAGAACGTCTGCCTTGACAGCCCCCGAAGCCACCGCGCCGTCGACCGCGTCCAGCACCACCTGCCACGCGTCGACGCCAGCTCGATGCGCCCAGGGGTAGGCACCGGGGTCGGGCTGACCAAACTGGAACATCAACCCGAACTCGGAGGGATGCGTGACGGCGTGCTCGTGGTACCCACGGGCGACCTCGTGGACGCGCTCGACCGGGTCCGCGATCGGCTGGAGCCGTGCGCGCAGCTGCATTGCAAAGCGGCCGTAGCACTCGGCGCGAACCGCCATGAACAGCTCCTCTTTGCTGTCAAAGTAGCGGTACGGGGTGGTCGGGCTGACGCCCATGGCCTTGGCCAGCTGGCGCAGCGACACCTCGGGCTGGCTCGCAAAGAGGGTCAGTGCGACGTCGATCGCTCGGGCGCGAAACGCCTGTAATCCGGCAGCAGAGAGCGCTGGACGACCCACGGGCGAGGATCTAGCAGTAAAGTGAACACTGTCAATCTTACGGTCGCTCGTTTTTTGCGATATTCCCCGACATGTAGGATATTGTGGGTATGACGCTGCGCATCGCCAAGCTCCCCAAGCCCGACCGCGGACAGACCGACCGCCGCATCGAGCGCTCGAACGACACTGCCACCGCCCTCGAGCTGGCGCTGACCAGCGCGGCCAAGCGGGCGCAGCTCGATGCCGTTCTACTGGTCGACGACGCGGGCATGCTGGTGAGCAAGAGCGACACGGTCCTCGACCTCAGCATGCTCGCTGCCGTCACCCCGATCGTCGGCCGCGGCAAGGCCATTCCCCGAATCAAGCGCAACGGGGAGAAGCGCGAGCTCAGCGTGAAGACGCTCGAGATCGAAGGTGAGCTGCTCTACATGGCGGCGTTGGGTGGTAGCAACACGAGCCGCCAGCGCGAGCTCCGGCACAGCGTCGCGGCTGCCGAGCGCATCTTCGCGGCGTAGCGAGCATCCGCCCGTAGTCCACGCGCCCCGCGGCTGAAGCCAGCGGGGCGTTTGTCGTTGCCGCGACGCGCCGCGATGAACCACACTGCCGACCATGAGCGTGCGCAGGGCAGCCGCGATCGCGCTGGCGACGATGTGCTTGGCCGGGACCGGTCACGCGCGCAGCAAGACGAAGCGCATTCCGAACATGCCGCGCGGGTGGAGCTGGCCACCCAACGCCGCCATGGTCCAGGCGGGCGCAACCTGTCTCGAAGATCTCGCCGAACGCGAGGTGCAAGTCGAATCCGGCGAAGGCAAGAAGGTAAATTCGCCCGTGCGCGTTCCTTCGATGCGCATTGGTGGGGTCGCGCTGGAACCCACGTGGCGCAAGGGTCCGTTCGTCCTCGACTGTCACCTCGTGCGAGCGCTTCACGACGCGGCACCCGAGCTTCGTGCCCTCGGCGTGCAGGCACTTCGCTTCTCCACGATTCATGAGCACCGTTACGTAAAACGGAACGGTCGAAGGACCAACATTCTCAGCCGGCATGCGATCGGACTTGCGATGGACGTGTTCGAAGTGCGGATGGACGATGGCCGCATATTGGTCGTGAAGAAGCACTACGCGGACGATCCAGCCCTTCCAGCGGTGGAGCGCGTCTTTGCGCAACGCGACGATTTCCGCACGCCGCTGTCCCCAGGAAACGATCCCAAGGGGCACGACGATCATCTGCACCTCGAAGCTCGCATGCCGCTACGGCGTTCTTCGCGGTCCGGCGATTGAACCCGTTTCACCGTCGGCGCCGGGTTCGACGTGATAGGTTCCGCAGCTATGGATCGTTGGACGCTTGCACTTTCGTCCTTGGCTTTCGTTGCCTGTACCGAGGCGCGACAAGAGGAAGATAACTCACCGATCACCACGGCCAGCGCGACGTCGGGGAACGCGACCGCGGCCGACACGTCGACGGGCGAACCCGATTCGGACGACGACATCAAGCTCGACCTCGGGGACGACACCGACGATCCCGACACCGGCATCGACCCCGACGGAGATGACGAGAGCGGCTGCGACAAGGTCGACTTCCTCTTCGTCATCGACAACTCGGGCTCGATGGGCGAGTTCCAGGACAACCTGGTCGCCAACTTTCCCGGATTCATCGAGACGATCCAGAACGAGCTCGACGAAGCGCAGGACTACCATATCATGGTGGTCGACACCGACCCTGCCCCGCCGGTGAACTGCCCTGTCCTTTGTGAACAGGCCATGACCGACGGCTGCTTGGACGAGTTCGGCCAGTGCCCCCTGCTCAACCCCGCCAACCCGTTCTGCACGATCACCTGCGTACCGATGTCCGAGTGCTTGGCGTTTCCCGGTGGCTGCGCCGCCCCACCCGAGCCCGAGCCGTGCGAGGTCATGGGCGCCGGCGTCATCTACCCGCGGGGCACCGATGCCTCCAACGCCAACTGCAACTTCTCGAGCGGCAAGCGCTACATGGACGCGAGCGAGCCCAACCTCCAGTCGGCGTTCGGGTGTGCGGCCAAGGTCGGCACCGCAGCCAGCGGCGCATCCGAGCAACCAATGGGCGCCATCGTCGAGGCGGTCACGCCCGGCCGCCCCGCGTTCGAGTGCAACGACGACTTCATTCGCGACGATGCGATCCTGGTCGTCACGTTCATTACCGACGAAGACGATGACGCAGGCGACGGCTCCGACGGCACGGTCGAAGGCTGGCGGCAGGCCCTGATCTCGGCCAAGAACGGCGACGAACAGGCCGTTGTGGTGCTCGGCCTGTTCGGTGGAGGCGGTTGCGGCGAGGACAGCCTACGCCTGACGCAGTTCGTCGACAGCTGGGAAGACCGCGGCCTCCAAGGCAGCGTGTGCGGCGACTACCAGGGCTTCTTCCAGGAAGCCGTCAACCTCATCGACACGACCTGCGACGAGTTCATCCCGCCGAAGCCCGCGGGCTAGCACGCGTCTGCAGGCGTGGTCGAGCAGCCTGTCGTACAAACCAACACAGGCTGCTACGGGAACGGCTTCGGCTTCGGTTCGACCGGGGCTGCGCAGCCTCCAATGCCAGCACCGCCGAGCGGACCCTCGAGCGGCAGACAGTTGCATTCGTCGAGGGCGGTGTCGCAAAGCTCCACGCAGCAGCCGCCGTCCTCGGGACATCCGAAGCTGCCAGCTTCGGCGCAGAACGACTCCACGTTGCAGTCGAACTCGTCAGCACACTCATCCCCAGGGCCACCAGGCCCTGCGGGAACGCAAACGCTCGCATCCCCGTCGGGCACGCACATCTCCCCGACTCCGCAATCCTGGGCCACGAGATCGCAACTCAGTGCGCATACGCCGAAGACGAAACCATCGCCGGCTTCGATCTCGAGGCAGAAGCGACCAGGACCGCACGGGTCGTTCGTCGTGCACAGGACCGCACAGTGTCGCTCGCCCGTGCTGAGCGGGTCGCAGGCCAAACCGGGACCACAGTCGTCGTAGCCCCCTGCGTCACACTCGAGCATGCACGCATCACCAGCGGCAGCGCCTCCAGGCTCGAAGCAGCCTGCGGCAAGCTCGAGCTCATCGGTGAGATAGGGGCGGCACACCCCACCGCCGGGGCAGTTTTGCTCGTCGATGTCGCAGCCTTCCACCTCGTAGCTGCACGGCTCCAGCATCCCGCTGTCGCCAGCACTGGACGAACCCACGCCGGCGACCGTGGACGAACCCTCTGCGTGCCCGCTCGATCCATCGAGCCCCTGGCTCGCGTCGCCGTGCGTCGTACCGCCCGTGTCGTCGCCCCCGGTCCCCTCGGAGTCGGAGGCCGTGGAGTTCATGGAGTCCGACCCGCTCGTCTGTCCCTTCGAGCCCGAGCCATCGGCAGAACTCTGCCCTGATGCCGACACCGACTCTGTGGACGACAGGCCTCCGGATGAGCCTCCCGCGCGTCCGTCCGTGTCCGAGAACGCGCCGTTGAGACCGACGCACCCTGGTGCCACCAGAGCACAGAGAACCACGGGCACCCACCCCCGGGAGACCAAACAAAAAGCCATGTATCCAGCGTACCGCGTTGAGCGGCTGGATCCACTTTCGAGGCCTCGGTGAAATTTTCATCGTGTCGGGATCGGGTTGCGCCACTGAAGGCCGGATGGGGGCCGACTCCACCATGAACTTGCACCGAAAGAGGCTCTGCAACGCTCTCCTCGCCGTCGCGCTCGTCGGAGGCTGCGACCAGAGTGACGAGGCACCGCGGAACATCGTGCCCCCCGCCCCGTCACCGGCGGCGCCCGTTCGGGTCAACTCCGCGCACGGGTACAACGAACTGTGTGCAGGGCGGGAGATTCAGCCCGCGCCGGCGACGAAGTACGAGAAGAAGCCGGGTATGGCGAGCCCCGTCCTCGTTCTGATGAACGTGGATGGCTCTCCCGAAGAAAGCAGCGCCTACAAACTCGACCGCTGGGAGCCCGGCGGGGTGGGCGAAGTCCTCGGGCCCTGGAAGGCGGAGTCCCTGGAGACCAGTGAACTCGTCGCCTGCATTCACGTGATGAAGCAGGACAAACTCGGAGAGTGTTCCTTTAAGGAGAGAACCCTCGAGCAGTACGCGTTCGAAGGCACCCTTTCCGTGTTCGAAGCAAGCACGGGTCGCCTTCTCGAAAAAGAAGCGATTCGCGGAGATCAACGAGGCGAATGCCCGTACGCGTGGAGTTTCAAGGACACCCGCGAGGTCTACCTCGATGGATTGAGCTCCGCCGCCTTGAAAGCTCTGGCCAAGTACCAACCCGACGATGCTCCACCGCCGAAGATTCCCACCAGCGAACTCGTCGAGGCGTGTGCGGGCAGCCCGACGCTGGGCGCGGCGACGTATCGTTCCCAGAGCGGGTCGGAAAACTCGTTCGTCGTGTTTACCCGCGAGGGCACACAGCCCTATCGAAGAGCGAACACGAGCCTGAACTACCGAGAACCGCCCCCTTGGCGGGCCCGCAACGAGCAAGCTGAGCCAGGCACCGATACGGCCTTCAGCCTCGCGATGTGTATGACCGCAACCCGCAAGAAGAAGCTGAGAGACTGTAAGTACGGCGGCAGCGGAACACCCAAGGTCTCCCTCTACGAGACGAGCTGGGATGTACGCCTCGTCGAGGCAAGATCGGGTCGGGAACTGGGCTCGACCAAGGTCGACGGAAAGCGGACGTGCCCAAAAACCTGGAGCTTCGCCTTCGGCAACGAGTACCTCCCGCCGCCCGAGACTCTCACCGATTTCTTCGCCCCCTTCGTCGACCCGGCCTGATGTGTGGAGGGCCCGGGGACTCGGTGCCTCACGACAGTGGGGTGCCGCGGAACTCCATGTAGACGTCCGCGCGCGCGTAGTCGCTGGGTCCCGCAGGACGGGGCGTGTGTTCGAAGCCCATGGACTCGTAGAGGGCCAGCGCAGGCTTTAGGACCGCGCTGCTCTCCAGGTACAGCCGCGCGCCGTCACGAGCTTCGAACCGCTCGATTGCAGCGGTCAGCAACCGCCGGCCTAAGCCGAGTCCCCGGCACGGCTCGGTCACGCCCATCTTCGAAAGCTCGAAGATGCCGTCGCCGTCATGGATCAGCGCGCACGTCCCGACGAGTTCTCCGTGCAAAGACGCGAACAGAATCTCGCCGCCGCCGTCGAGCA
>CAYSPB010000038.1:0-31711 GCA_964432695.1 uncultured Nannocystaceae bacterium | reverse complement strand
CCCTCGACGACGCGGTCCTCGACAGCCTTCCAGGCTCCTCGGGGCTGTCCGGCACCGAAGCTCCGACGCGCCGCGTCAACGGCAACGCGCTCGGCGAGTACCAACCGCTCACCGTCGCCACCACGGGCGCCCAGCCACTCGCGCGCTTCTACACCGCGCTGCGAGAGCTCGAGGCCGGCCGTGACCCCGACGGCAAGGTTCGCGTGCTGATGTATGGCGCCTCGCATACCGACGCGGACATCTACACCCACTATGTCCGCGCCTACCTGCGCGAGCGCTTCGGCGACGGCGGCCACGGCTTCGTCCACGTGGCGAAACCGTGGAAGTGGTACGGCCACGTCGAGATGCTCAGCGAAGGCTTCGACCGCTGGCGCACCGAGCACGCGCAGCGCCGCAAGGGCCGTGACGATGGCTACTACGGGCTCATGGGCGCGAGCCTGTCCGCGACCAGCAAGAAGGCGTGGGGCCGCGTGACGCATCGCGATGGAAGCGTCGGTTCGAACTACGAACTCTACTACCTGACCCAGCCTAAGGGCGGCAGCTTCAGGATTTTCGTCGACGGGGCGCAACACGCGAAGGTCTCCACCAAGGGCGAAGCCTTCGCCCCCGGCTACTTCGCGATCGACCTCGCCGAGGGAGCGCACAGCATCGAAGTTCGTCCCGTCGGAAACGGCGAGGTTCGTCTGTTCGGCATGACCGTCGAGCGCGACACGCCCGGCATCGTCGTCGATACGCTCGGCATCGGCGGTACGCGAGCCTCCAACATGCTCCGGTGGAACGAGGAGGTTTGGTACGACAACCTCCGCCGTCGCCAGCCCGACCTCATCACGCTCGCGTACGGCACCAACGAAGCGAATAGCGGCATCTCGCGCTTGCGCTACGCGACGCGGCTACGCGACGTCCTCACCCGGCTCAAAACAGCAGCACCTCAGGCCGACTGCCTGCTCATCGGCCCTGGCGACTTCCCGAAGAAGGGTGCCGAGGGCGTCTACGGACCCCGTGAAGCCACCTCGTACATCCTCGAGGCGCAGCGCGAGGTCGCCTTGGAGATGGGTTGCGCCTTCTGGGACCTGCGTGCCTTCATGGGCGGCGAGATGTCGATGGTCGACTGGGCCGCGGCAACGCCCTCCATGGCCAAGCAGGACCACATCCACTTCACGCGACGTGGCTACGTACGCGTGGGCATGGGCATCGTCGACGCCATGATGGCCGGCTTCGACGGCAACGACGTCCTCGCCAGCTCCACACCGGACTGAGTCCGAAAAAAAAAGACGCGGCGCGGAATCCTTTCGGGGTTCAGCGGGGCTTCCCTTACGTAGTCGGACGATGGAGTCCGCTGCAGACAGGAAGAACCATGAGCATCCAGAATGGAATCTACAGCAGCGGCACGCTCGCCGCGAACCCCATCGAAGCGCCGGCCGCATTCGTCGCCCAGTCCGAGGTCGACGTCTACCCGATCGCGACCAATCGCCCCGACGACTCCGTCGACAACCGCGCGCACTTTCTCGGGTGCGTGAGCGGGAAACAGCGCTTCTCCATCCGGACGCGAACCGACGGTGGCGTGAACAAGCTCGAGCTCTGGATGGGTGACTACGAAGCCGGGACGGCCGTCTGCGCGCTCACGCTGGACGACGCAGGCAACCTGACCATCCCTGGAAAGCTCACCCAGGGCTGAACGCCAACCCGATGCGAGTCGACGCAGCGCCGTCGGCCCGCATCGTCGGCTCGCGAGGATTCAACGATGCACGAACCCCCTCCCCAACCCGGCCCCATCGAGCACGTCATCGTGCTCATGCTCGAGAACCGCTCGTACGACTTTCTCTTCGGCCACCTCGGTATCGGCAACGGAGTCCTCAACGGCTCCTACTCCAACGCGTTTGATGGAAAATGCTACCCCGTCACGGATGCTGCCACCGACGAATGCAGTGCCGACCCTTTGCACAGCTTCGACGACGTACAAACGCAGCTCTACGGCACCCTCCCCCGGACCGATACGCCCTCGATGGGGGGCTTTGCCGAGTCTGGCGCACAATCCTCGGTCAACGACCCTCAGCTCCCGATGGACTTGATGAGACCGTCAATGGCCCCCGCGCTCAGGCAGCTGGCAGAGACGTACCTGCTCTTCGATGCATGGTTCTCAGCGGTTCCGGGGCCCACATGGCCAAACCGACTGTTTGCCCACTCGGGAACGTCCGGCGGGACGACCTCCTCGACCTTCAGCACGGCTGACCTTCCAACCATTCAAACGCAACTCGACCAGGTATCACGCGGCCGAGCGACGTGGGCCGTCTACAGCTCGCCGAATCCCGAGCAGAAGTTCCCATGCGTGCTCAAGTGCAACGAGACGATGGACCCGCACGCCCCGCAGCTGAACCGCTCGTGGGACGATCTTCACGCGATCCTCGAAGGCAAGGGCGGCGAGACCCTTCCCTCGTATGCCTGGGTCGAGACCTACATCACCGAAGAGCCCGGGGGCACCAGCATGCATCCCACCGAGCTCATCTCCGACGCAGACCGATTCGTACAGGACCTCTACGAAGCACTCCGCGCGTCGAAATACTGGGACCGCTCGCTGCTGCTCATCACCTTTGACGAGCACGGAGGGTTCTATGATCACGTACCGCCGCCGCGGGCCACGCCTCCAGGCGATGCCAGCGGCGATGGCACCTTCAACTTCGAACGCTTCGGTGTCCGCGTGCCCGCGCTCGCGATCTCGCCCTACGCCCCGCGGAGAGTCGTCAGCGAAACGATGTGCCACTCGAGCATTCTCCAGACGGTCCGCGGGGCTTTCATCCCCAATGCGCCGCCACTGACGCGCCGGGATGCGGAAGCTCGGAGTGTGCTGCCGTTCTTGCTAGAGACGCCTCGAACGAACACCCCCGAACGACTCTGACGGTTCAGCGCAGCGCAACGTCGCGCAGGTCTGCAGCCCAATCCTCGAGCTTGGTCATGGTCGTTTCTACGGCCGCTCGAGACGTGCCCGCGTCGAGTAGTGCCTTCGTCAGGGCCTCGCGCGCCCGGCGAAGGCGACTCTTGACGGTCCCCACGGGGACGCGAAGGACTGCGGCAACTTCGGCCGCTGTCATACGCTCCCAATAGGTCATCTCCAGCACGACTTGCGACTGCAGCGGGATTCGTCGGAGGGCGTCGAGCAGCGCACGATACTCCTGCTTTTTTGCCAGGATGCCGCTGGGTGATGATTCGAGATCGACGACCGCGTCTCGCTCGGAGTCGAGCTCGGGCCCCTCGTGCCGTGCGCGGCGGTAGTGGTGCAGAAGCTCATATCGCGCAATGCCGAACAAAAAGGAGCGAAAGCTCTCCACATCCGCGAGCCGATCGACCTTCTCGACACATATGGAGAACGTCCGCTGGACCAACTCATCCCGTTCCGAGCCGACCTTGTTGGCAAAGAAACGAGTCATTGGCGCGTAGTAGCGATCGAACAGCACCTCTCCGGAGGCCGTATGGCCGCGTTTCCACGCGAGAAGAAGTTCAGCATCGGAGACTTGGACCATGACGGCGGAATCGTATCACGGCACTGTGTCCGGCCAGCCGGATGCATCATCGTCCGATACTCTCTGGGTTCCGATGGAGTCGAGTCAGGCACCTCCCGACGCGCAGGGATTGGCATCTCTCGGAGACGATTGTCGCATCGATGAAAGTCGTACCAGCGAAAGCCTGCGCCGCGCCCTGCTTCGTGCCTCTCTCTTCCCCAACGCAGAACCTCCACGAGTCGGACGCTATCGGGTCCTGAACGTCATCGGTGAAGGAGGCATGGGCACGGTGTTCTCTGGCCTCGACGAACGCCTCGACCGGAAGGTCGCGCTCAAGCTCCTCCGGGACGAACACGATCAGCAGTCCCACGCTCGGGTACTCCGGGAAGCCCGGGCCCTGGCCAGAGTCAGCCACCCCAACGTGGTCTCCGTCTTCGAGGTTGGCGAGCATGCGGGGGTCGTCTTCGTCGCGATGGAATATGTGCGCGGGGAGAGTCTGGCGCGATGGTCCCCCTCCGGACCTGCGCGCCGTCATTGGACGCAGGTGCTCGATTTGTACATACAAGCGGGCCGCGGCCTGGGTGCTGTTCACGCGGCCGGGCTCGTACACCGCGACTTCAAGCCACACAATGCAATGCTCGGAGAGGACGGGCGTGTTCGGGTACTCGACTTCGGACTCGTCGCAACACGAAAGGACGTCTTCGGCCCAACCGAGACAGACCTGCGGCGTGCAGACGACGTCGCGCTCACGCAAACCGGCGCGGTCATGGGAACGCCCGCATATATGCCACCCGAGGCGATCGACGGAGGCACGAATGATGCGCGCAGTGACCAGTTCTCCTTCTGTGTCGCATTGTGGGAAGCACTGTTCAATGTTCGGCCATTTCAGGGCTCAACCCCCTTGGCCTTGCTGCAATCCATCGAAGCGGCCGCCATCGAGCTCCCCGAGGGCAACCGCGTCCCGGTCGCGCTGCGGCGCATCATCGAACGTGGCCTGCGACGCGCGCCCTCGGAACGCTGGCCCGACATGTCCGCGCTCCTGGGCGCGCTCGAGCACGTCCGAAGCAGGAGTCGCCGGCGCATCCTTGCAGGCGTCGTTGCGGTGGCGGTCGGCGCCAGCGCGGCAGCGGTGTTCCAGCAGCGGCACGCCACCGATGCATCCGAAAGAGCCGCGCAAGCACGAGAAGCCTCGCAGGTCTCCAAAGCGGGCGAAGCCAGGGCCGAGGAGGCGGCGACCTCCGCGGCGGTCGCCGCTCGCAACGCCCTGCACGTCACGCAGGCTGCCCTGGCCCGCGGACCCACTGAGGCTGCCGCCCTGCTGCGCGAAGTGGTCGCAGAGAACCCCGAAACGGTCGAGGGGTGGTCGAAGCTTGCCGGCTCCCTCCGCAACGCGCCTCGCAACCTTCGCGCGGTGCTCCACGGACATCGTGGGACGGTCTACGGCTCGACGTTCGTCGACGATGGCCACAGCGTGGCCACGGCCGGACTCGACGGAACCGTCCGGCTTTACCGACTCGACGACCCGAATGCGCCGCGCATCCTCGGCGAGCATGCCGGCATGGTGTGGAGCATCCAGAGCTCGCCTGACGGACGTTCGGTCGTCACCGCGTCGTTCGACAACACGGCGATGATCTTCGATGTCCGGGGCGCGTCACCGCAGAGGGTCCTCCGGGGCCACGCGGCGGAGATCTTCGGCGCGGTGTTCTCCCCCGACGGCCATCGCGTCGTGACGGCATCGCACGACGGCACCGCACGAGTCTTCCGCGCATCCGATGGAGCGCAGCAGGTCGTACTCAACCATCCCGGGCGGGTTCTACTCGCCCGCTTCACCCCCGATGGTGAGTCCGTGGTGACCGCCTGCGTCGACAACCTGCTTCGCATCTTCGACCTCGACGACCCCGTCCACCCAAGACGACTTCACGGACCCACAGCGCGTATCGCCACGCTCGACGTGTCCGCGGACGGCCGTTGGATCGCATCGGGAGGCTACGACAACGTGGCGCATCTGTACGCGTTGGACGCCAAAGCACCCCGAGAGCGCGTCGTCGCTCGACACGACGGGGCGATCAACACGATGGAGTTCTCCCCAGACGGCACCCGACTTCTCACGGGTTCGGAGGACGCGACGGCCCGGCTCGTCGATCTCGAAGCCGAGGTGCGAGACGTCGTACTGACCGGCCACGTCGAACCCGTTCGGAGCGTGCGCTTCTCTCCGGATGGAACGCGCGTGGCCACAGCCTCGAACGACGGAACCGTTCGCACCTTCACGCTCGATGGCGCGCCCGTCTCCGTCTTCGCCGGCCATGCGGACCATGTACGTTCGGTCGCATACGCCCCCAGCGGCTCCCTGCTCGTGACCGCCTCGAGCGACGCGACGGCCCGAGTTTTCAGCACGCAGGAGCAACGCGGACGACCGACGTACGCAAGGCACCGCCGGCCGGACTGGGCCGTCGACGTGTTCCCCGACGGGCACCACTTCGTCACGGCGGGGGATGATGGGCTCGCCCGCGTCTTCGCACTCGCGGACGACGAGCCCGTCGCGGCATTCGACCCAAAGTGCGGACCGCTCTACGTCGTTGCCGTGTCTCCCCGCGGCGACAGCCTCGTCGTCGGCTGCGCCACCGGCGATGTTCTACATCTCGACGCAGCCGACGGCTCGCGCTTGCAGACGCTGCACACGCACCCACAGCAGGTCTCGGCCATCTCCCATTCGGCCGATGGGCGCTCGGTCGCCAGCACGTCGCAGGCCGGTGATGTTCACATCACGCACCTGTCGGACACTCGACCGGGTATCGAGCTGCCGCGACATCCTCGAAACATCCGGTCTGCGACCTTCTCCTCCAACGGCGACCATCTGCTTACGAGCTGCTCCGACGGCGTGGCGCGCATCCACGACATGCAGGGCACGCTCGTCACCGAGCTCCGCGGCCATCGAGCCGCCGTGTACGCGGCGAACTACCACCCGGACGGGCAACGCGTCGCGACCGGGTCGGCCGACGGTGTCGTGCGCCTCTTCGACCTCGACGATCCCACGCGCCCCCGCGAGCTGCCGGGCCATTCGGCGACCATCACCGCCGTCGAATTCTCTGCAGACGGACAACTGCTGGCCACGTGCTCGCTCGACGCGACGGTTCGCCTCCATCGCGTCGACCGAGGTCAGCCTTCCGAGGTCGTCGCCCTGTCGGACCGCGAGCTGTACGACCTGCGCTTCACCGTCGATGGCGGGTCCATCGTGACGGTCGGCGCGCGCGGCCAGCCGAACGTCGCAGCCGCCACACTGCTCGGGTCACAGCTACGTGCCACGCTGTGGGCCGACCCGTTCTGTCATCGACCGCAGACGCGACGGCGCCTTCTCGCCGAAACTTCCGGTGTTGCACGGGCAAACTACGAGCGCTGCCAGGTGCTCACCGATCGTTGTCGCGAGCGCCCCTCCGTTTGTGCAGCATCGATCGCCCGCGCATTCGGCTCGACACCGCCGTAGTGGCAGGCCGCCAGGCGGCCTACGAGCGGGACATGCGAGCAGGCCGCCGAGAGTCGAAGACGACCGACATGACCGCGAGCGAGAAGCCGACGAGAAGAATCGAGAGGATGAAGCTCATGGCGTACTCCGACGGACATTCGGTCCGTTGCCCGCACGGTACGCGTGATCACGGTCACGACGAAGAAAGGTGCGAATCGTGACTCGGTGGCGAGTTCGTGGTGGCATCACGGTCGCGCTCTCATGAGCACCACCGTCCTCTTCGTCGGCGTGGTCGTCTTTGCGTTCGTCGCGGGGCGCTTCATCGACCGCTTCGCGGCCAAGCTGCTCCTGCTCTCGGGCATGGAGTACCTCGCACTCGGCCTGCTGCTCGGCCCAATCTCGCCGATCGGCCCGATCTCGGAGGAGACGCTGCAAGCGCTCGACCTGTTCGTCTCCACAGTGCTGGGGGTGATCGGGTTCCTCGTCGGACTGGGTGCTCGACGGGGACGCGGCGGTACCGAGTTCACGCTGGCCGGACTCGCCTCGGCCGCGGGCGTAGTGGTCACGGTTGGACTGCTGACGACAGGGGTGCTCCAGATCCTCGACCCCGCGCTTCTGGAGGCCGAGCCGCTGCTCGCCCAGCCGGTTCAGGTCTCCGGCGACCTGCTCATCTCGTTCTGGCTCTCGCCCGATGGCTTGTGGGGCGGCCTGACGATCGGTGCAGCCGCAGCCGCATGCTCCGCCTCGCTCATCGACGTGGCGATCGGTCGCTTCTCGGTGTCGCCCAAGCGCACCCGTCTGCTGCGCACGATGGCCAGCTCCGCGCAACTGCTCGCCGCGTTCGCATTCGGCATGGCGATGGCTGGTCACCGCGCCGCCGAGGCAGCCTCCGACCTCGGACTGACGCTCACGGAGTGGTCGGTCATCACGGTCGTTGCGGGAGCAGCGACCGGCATCCTCTTCAGCGTGTTTCTGGGTCGCGAAGACGACCCGATGCGCATGCTGGTCGCCACGATCGGGGTCGTCGTCTTTGCCGCCGGCGTGGGTGCTGGACTCGGCGTCTCTCCGCTGTTCGTCAACGTGATGGCCGGCCTCACCGTCGCCTTCACCTCCCCGCATGCCTCACGGCTTCATCGCGCCCTCGACCCGCTTCGCTTTCCAACCACCGTTCTGATCCTGCTGCTCGCGGGCGCGACCTGGGTGCCGGCCAAACCCATGGTCTGGCTCGTGGTTCCCGCCTATGCGGTGGTTCGAATCCTGCTGCGAAGCGGCTTCACCCGGCTTGCGGTCGCGACGTTCGTGCCTGAGGGCTCCCTGGGCGTCGGTCTCGGGCGCGGCATGGTCGGACAGGGCGTGCTGGCGGCCGCCATCGCGGTTGCCTTCTCTCAGCGTTTCCCCGATCTCACGCCGACCGTCGGTACCATCATCCTCGGCGGGCTGGTGATCTCCGACGTGCTCGCGATGCGGTCGCTGCGTCGCTACCTGGCCGACGTGGGTGAGATTCAGGTTGCCAACCAGGCTCCACCGCCCGAGCCTGCCGCCCCCAAGCCCACGGAGTCGCATCCCTGATGAGAGTGCTGATCCTCGGCGCCGGCGAAGTCGGCCGTCACCTCGCCCGCTCGCTGTCCAGCGACGCCAACGTCGTGCTGCTCGACGCCGACGCCCACGCGCTCGCGATCGCCGAAGATGAGCTCGACGTCCTCGTGATGGAGGGCAACGCCACCCACCGCGATGCGCTCGAAGCCGCCGAGGTCAAGCGCGCCGACCTGGTCATCTCCGTGGCGGGCGAAGACGCGGTCAACGTCGCCGCCTGCGTGCTCGCCAAGAACCTGGGAGCGCGACGCGCCGTCGCTCGTGTCGATGACCCCGGCTTCTACCGCGGGCCACTGGGGGTCGAACGCGGTGTCGCGGGCATCGACGCCTGCGTGTGCGCATCGCGGCTGGTCGGCGTCGACCTGCTTCGCCTCGTCAACCGCGTCGAGGTCGGCTGGACCTCCACGTTCGTCGGCGGCGCCGTGCACGTGGGGGTCGTCGAGATCGGCGAAGACTCGCCGGTCGCGGGCGGACCGATCGGTCGCCTGGGCACCGAGGCCGCGTCGATCACCCGCGCGGTGCTGCGTGGTGATTCGATTCGGCTTCCGTCCGAGGTCACCTCGCTCGAGGCCGGCGATCGCGTAATCCTCGGCGGCCCCCCCGTCGGCGTGGCCGCTGTGGCTCGCAGCATGCGAGGACGTGGCAGCAACCGCGTCGTCGTGGTCGGCGGTGGTGACGTCGGCCTGCAGCTCGCCCGTGCCCTGTCCGCACTCACCCGCGAGGTCTCGATCGTCGAAGAGTCTCGCGATCGATGCGAAGCCCTTGCGTCGGACCTGCCCAAGACCACAATCCTGCACGGCAACGGCACCAATCTCTCCTTTCTGCGCGAAGAACAGATCGGGCTCGCAGAAACGGCGCTCGCGGTGACCGGCTCCGACGAGGTCAACCTCATGGCGTCGCTGCTGAGCAACGAGCTGGGCGTCGAGCACACCTTCTGGTGCACCGCCCCGGCTACTCCTCGGTCTACGCGCACCTAGGCATCGACGGAACGACCAGCGCGCACGAGGTCCTTTCGTCCACGCTGCAGTGGCTGCTGCCTGGACGCACGGTCGTCAGCTCCTCCACACTGCCCGATAGCGACTGGTCGGTACTCGAGCTCCGGGTGCCACACAACCTGCCTCGCCAGCTCCGCGTTCGCGACCTTTCGCTCGGTGCATCGACGCGACTGCTCGGCGTCCTGCCCTCGACCGACCCGCACATCGCCTCCGAGGCCAACCCCGTGCTGATGGGGGGCGAGCACCTGCTCGTCGCCTGCCCGATTCGAGACCGCCGCACCGCCGAGCGCGGCGTCTCGAGACTGGAGTCGGGAAGCGGGTGAATCCCCGGGTCGTCAGCAGCTTCGTCGGGTTGCTCCTGGGCATCGTCGCCGTGCTGATGCTAGCCCCGGTTGGGCTCGCCGTGTACGACGGCGAGCCGCGAACGGTGACCGCCTACGCGTTCTCCGCGTTCTGCTCGGTCGCGCTGGCGTTCATCCTGCGCCGCCTCGGTCGCCTTCGACCCGAGGACGAGATCCATCGGAAGGACGCGCTGGGTGTCGTCGGCTTCACCTGGCTTGCGCTGGGAATCCTCGGTGGCCTGCCCTTCATCATCGAGGGCTCGATCCCCGACATTCCCAGCGCCATCTTCGAGGCGGTCTCCGGCTTCACGACGACCGGTGCAACCGTCGTGTCCGACGTCGACGGCCTCTCGCGCGCCACCAACCTGTGGCGCTGCTTGATGCACTGGATCGGCGGCATGGGCATCGTCGTCCTGTTCGTGGCCGTGTTCCCGCAGCTGGGCGTCGGCGCAAAGCACCTCTTCAAGTCCGAGGTGCCAGGACCCACCACCGAGGGTCTGCGCCCCAAGATCAAGCAGACCGCCACCGCGCTGTGGTGGATCTACGGCAGCCTCACCGCCATCGCGACGGTCCTGCTCGTCCTCGCGGGCATGCCTTTGTTCGATGCCGTCTGCCACGCGATGTCCACGTTGGGGACGGGCGGATTCTCGTCGAAGGGTGCCAGCGTAGGCGCGTTCCACAGCCCGACGATCGACTGGATCATCAACGCGTTCATGCTGATCGCGGGCCTGAACTTCGGCCTCTACTACGGTCTGCTACGCCGAAAGTGGCGGACGTTCTTCCGCAACTACGAGCTTCGGTTCTACCTGACGGTGAACCTGGTCGTGATCGGCATCGTGGCCGTGAGCATCTTCGAGAAGCACGGGACGTGGTCCGACACGATTCGGCACGCCACCTTCCAAACGCTGGCGGTCACCACCACCACCGGCTTCATGACCGAGGACTTCGACAAGTACCCGAACATCGCCCGCTTCGCGCTGTTCTGCTGCATGTTCATGGGTGCATGCGCCGGCTCGACGGCGGGTGGGCTCAAGGCCTCGCGGGTCTTTGTGCTCGGCAAGGTCGTCCTGCGCGAGCTCAGCGTCGTCGTCCGGCCCCACCAGGTCAACGCCATTCGGGTCGGCAACGGAACCGTCAGCCAGGATGTCGCCCGGGGCATCGCCACCTTCTTCGCGGCGTACTTCTTCCTGTTCGCGATCGCGTCCTTCATTCTCGTCGCGCTCGAGCTCGACCTGATGTCGGCGATGAGCGCCACGATCGCGTGTCTGAGTTCCGTGGGCCCGGGCCTCGATGCCGTCGGCCCCACGAAGAACTTCGGCTTCATTCACGGTGCGGGCAAGGCCGTCCTGTGCTTGTGCATGATCGCCGGCCGCCTCGAGATCTTCGCGCTGTTCGCCATCTTCTCGGCCCGGACCTGGAGGCGATGACGTGCGTCGGCTGTTCGTCGTCCTGATCCTGCTGCTGATGATGCTGGGCCTCGATGCCCTGCGCGGCGACGAGTCCGTCACGCTCGCGACGATCGGTTTCGTGGTGCTGGCCGCGTTCGCGATCGCCGAGCTCGGCGGGCGCATGTCGCTGCCCAAAGTCACCGGCTACATCGTCTCGGGGGTCGTGCTCGGCCCCTATGCGGCCGACGTCCTGACCAAGGGCGTCGTCGCCGAGATGAACATGTTCAGCACGCTCGCGCTGGGGCTCATCGCCACCACCGCGGGGCTCGAGCTCGAGCTCAAAGGGCTCGCCAAGCTCACCCGGACGCTGGCCGCGACCATCGGGCTCAAGATCGTGCTGTGCGCGCTGCTCGTCGGTGGCGCAATCGTGGGTATGGGCCTGGGCACGAACCTGCTCGGACTCTCGAACACCGCCCAGGTCTACGGACTGGCCATGCTACTCGCGGCGCTGGCGATCGGCACCTCGCCGGCCATCGCCCTCGCGGTGGCCTCGGAGAGCAACGCCAAGGGCCGCCTCACGGAGCTCGTGCTCGGCGCCGCCGTCGCGAAGGACGTGGTCGTGGTCGTCGCCTTCAACATTGCGCTCGCCACTGCGCTCGCGCTCTCGGCGGGCGGCTCGCTCGGCGCCGACGTACTGCTCCACGTCGCCGAAGAGATCGGCGTCAGCGTCGTCGCGGGTGCCATCCTCGGTGGCCTGCTCATCGCGTACCTGCGGTTCGTGAAGACGGAGATGCTGCTCTTCGTGACCGCGATGGTCCTCGTGGTGGCGGAGATCGCCGTCTACCTCAAGGCCGAGCACCACATCATCTTGGAGCTCCTGCTGGTCTTCATCGTTGCGGGCATGATGGTTCGCAACCTGACGCCCAAGCTCGAGCACGACCTTCTCGACCCGCTCAAGACCGTCTCGCTGCCGGTCTTCATCGTCTTCTTCACCAACGCGGGTGCCAAGATCGATCTGGGCGCCACCTGGTCCGTTCTGCCCGCTGCCCTCGTCGTGTGCGGAGCGCGGGGTGTGGCCTACTACGCGTCCGCGCGCGCCGGCGGCAAGGTCGGTCGCGAGGAACCCAAGATCCAACGGCTCGCATGGCTGGCGTATCTGCCGCAGGCTGGCGTCGCGCTCACCCTGCTCGCGCTCGCACTCGGCCGCTTCGACGAGAGCATGGCCGGCCTCGACCCCGAGATGGCCGGTCTGCTGGAGGAGCTGGCATCGGTCGTTGCGAACCTGGGCATCGCCGTCGTCGCCATCAACTTGCTCGTCGGTCCTATCACCTTGCGGATCGCCTTGCGCAACGCGGGTGAGATCGGTTCGACCGAAGAGGACGACGTCGACGCGCCCGCTAGCGACTCGCCGGCAGAAGAAGAAGGCCCTGGCCTCGACACGCTGGAGTCGCCGCGTCTGCGCACGTTGGTCCTCGACACGCGGGAGGCCTACCTCGAAGCGTGGACGCCGTGGATCGAGTCCGAGCTTCGGCCGAAGCTTGCCGAGCTCACTCGGCAGTTCGCGGGTAGCGAAGGAGGCTCGGGCAGCGATGCCGACAAGGTGCTCTCCCGGATCGAGCGCCTTCGTCCCAGCCAGTACGCGCTCGACCTCGAGCCGCTCCGTGCCGTGCTTCTGCACCAGTCGGACTACACCCAGACGCTCCCGCTCGTCGAAGTCGTGCCGCTCGAGAGCCACCTTGCCGCGGTGCAGGCCAACGATGATGTGCGCACCAAGGCGCGCAAGCGCGTCGCCGGGTTCTTCTCGTTCTTCACCGGTCGCAACCGCCGGCGCCGTCAGGTCCCGGTGCAGCTCGCGGCACGCGTCGCGTTCGAGCCCCGCATGGTCGAGCTCGCCGAGTCCACGATGCGGGCATGGCATCGACACCAGGCGCGATGCCTCGAGACGCTGCAGCGCGCGGTCCTTGGTACCGCGACCTGGGAGGAGACCCGCAAAGACCTCATCGCGCTCGGCGAACGGCTCGAACAACAGCTGCACGAAGACCGTGAAGTCGCCGTCGGCTCCGCGAGCCGCAAGCTGATCAAGATCTTCGCCAGCGCGGGCGCCCCGGGCAAGAGCAGCCGCGCCGCCGTCCGCTTCTCTCGGGTCGAGCGCGACATCGAAGCCGGTCTGGGCCGCATGGCCAAGGACACCGCCGCCTGGCCCACGCGGCAGAAGGCCGCCATCACGCTGCTCGAGTTCGTCGCAGCGGTCGAGCGCGCCCAGGCGCGTCTCCAGGACCGCCTCAAGAACGACGTCACCAAGCCGCTCGACGACGCCTTCGAGACGCTCACCACCGAGGTCGGCGAGGAACTCAATCGCCTCGGCACGATCCAGCTCCCCGAGGGGAAGGACCTCGACGACGAGCAGTGGACGCGCATGGGACTGCAGTCGGGTGCGGTGCTGACCAAGCCAGCTGCCAAAGCCCTACGCGCCGCCAGCTCACGGGTTCGCCGAGCGACCTCGACGTCATCGCCGTTCGCGGCGCTCATGGCCTTCGTCAATGACGGCGAAGCGCGCCTCGAGATCGTTCCGTCGCTGGCGGACCTCATCGACACGCCGCGACCAGCGACGGTCAACGTCGTCACGGTCGACGTTCGCGAACTCAAGGAGGTCCAGATCGCGGGTCGCCTGCTGCCCTCGGTCGAGCAGCGTCTCGAGTCGGTCAGCGAGCAGTTCTCGGCCGCACGCGACACGATGCGCGAAGCGGCAACGCTCGTCGGATTCGGCTATCAGACCGCGGAGAAGGCCCGTGAAGAGGGTGACACGAAGCCGCTTGCCCGCCTGGACGAGGCTGTGTCGCGCGCTCGCACCATGCTCGAGACACTGCCCGAGGGTCCCTGCAAGGCTTGGGGCGGCGTCCGCGACGAGCTTGGACAGGACGTCGACGAAATGTCGAGGCGGCTCGTCGAGGCCGCCCGGGCCGTCGCCCGCGGCCAGCGCTCCGACGTGGAGACGCTGCCCAGCGCGCAAGAACGGGTGCAGTCGGTGCTCAACGAGGCGCTCGCGTCCCTGCGCAGTCTCGGCAGCCGAGCATCAGGATTCCTGCAGCGCGGGACCGCCGGCGACCTCGCCGAGCGCTACCGCCTTCGCGCCCGCGGCGAGAAGCTCGATGCTCAGAGCATTCGCGCCCTGCTCGACGAGCAACGCAAGCGTCGGCTTGCCGGCGTCGACGGCCTGTACGCATCTCTGTTCACCTCCGGACCGCTTCGCGACCCCCGGCTGTACGCTCTGCACCGCAACGCGCTGCGCGCCACCGTAAAGGCCGAGCGCGCCTGGCAATCCGACGCGAGCAAGGGCAACGGCGCGCTGGTGATCGGCCCCGTCGGATCGGGCAAGACGTCGACCCTCGTCATCGCCCAGCTCAAGCTGAGCACCCGCCGGGTCTTCACCGTGCGCCACGGCGGTACCGAGGACGAGACCATCTGGCGCGCGATGGGCCGCGTGTTCGACGTGGAGGCAGAGCCCGAAGCGCTCGCCAAGGTCATGTGCGCGACGCGGAGCGTGGTGCTCGTCGACGACCTGCACGTGTGGTTCTCGCCCGACACGGCCGGTCTAACCGACCTACACCGCTTCTTGAAGTTCATGGCCGAGCACGCGTCGCAGACGTTCTGGCTCGCGTCGATCTCGGCCGAATCGATGGAAGTCCTGCGTGGCTGCGCACCGATCGAGGCCGCCTTCGGCAGCATCGTTCGCCTGCGGCGTCCGTCCCACGCGGAGCTCGACGAGGCCATTGCTGCCCGTCACGACCTTTCGGGCCTGGACCTGGAGCTCCCTCGCCACTGGCGGGCCGACTGGCGGCGTCGCTTGCTACGTCGGAGCGAGCGCTCTTCGTACGCGCTGGACCTCGCAACGGCCTCGGGGGGCAACCTGCGCCGCGCGCTACAGCTGTGGCTCGCCCACGCTTCGCTGGGCAAAGACACCGTCACCCTCGCGCCGCTGTCGGGGCTCTCGTGGAGCGTCCCCTTCCTCGCCCGCCTACCCAACGCCGTACTCGCCGTGCTCGCGACGCTGCTTCGCCACGGCCCCACCAACGTGCCGACGCTCGCGCGCTGCACCGGACTGCCCGCTGCGGTTCTCATTCAGGCCGTTCGCTTCGCCTCGGCCGCGACGCTCGTGCGTGAAGTGGAGCGCAGCAAGCACTACGAACTCGACGCGTCGTTCGTCGACGATGTCTCCACCGCGCTGGCGGAAGCCGGCATCTTCGCCGGGGGCGGTGACTCCCCATGACGCCGACCGAAACCACGCCGGCTGAGACGGTGCTCAACGACGTGGCGCTGAGCGAGATGACGCTCAGCGACATGACGCTCAGCGAGCGCCTTCTGCTTGAGTTCGAGCGAGCGCAAGGCAGCCTCGACCCGGGTTCCGTCCTGTACGTGACGATGCTCTTCGTCGTCGGCTACCTCATCCGCCGGACCCTGCTGGCCGCGACGCGCGTGGTCTGGCGCCTAGGATGGGACCGCGTGCGTCGCCTCGCCCGCGCACGCTCGATCGTCGACATCACGCTGATGGTCGTCATCACGTTGGTGATCCTCAAGAAGGCGACGTCGGTCGCACCACTTCTCACGGGTATCGTCGTCAGCCTGGTCGCCGTACTCGTCGCCATCGCGCTTCCCACGTGGGTGCAGGACTTCGTTGCCGGCGTGGCGCTGGCAACCCGCGCCCGCTTCCGCGAGGGCGACCTGGTCAAGCTGCCTTCGGCGGTCGGGTCCGTCCGGCACATCGGTGTATGGCGCACAGCCATTCGGGCCGGCGACGGGGGCACGCTCTCCGTGCCCAATCGAGAGATGCTCGCCAACACGATTCAAGTTGGGCGAGAGCAGCGCGCGGCTCCGATCGAGGTCGTCCTGCCCCCGGAAGTCTCGGCAACACCCGAGGCCCGAGAGAACCTGCTGCGGCTGGCTCGCCTGAGCGCCTTCCGGCGCGGCGGCAGCCGCCCAACCCTGACCGAGACCGACCGCGGCTGGGTCATCGCGCTGCAAACGTGGTCGACGCGCGACATCGACGGAGCCCGTCGCGCCCTCGAACGCCAGCTGCTCGGCAGCCACGAATCGGAGGCCTCATGACCCCTCGCGCACTTCTTCTCGCGTTCTCGCTCTCGCTAGGCTGCAACGTCGAGGTGATCGAGCCCGAGGCCATTGCGGCCGAGTCGCCGCATGAACGACTCGCCGCCCTGCCGCAGCGGCCCGCCCAGTCCGACAAAGGTGATCCCGCTGCCCGATGGGCTGCTGCCGTTCGACGCAATCTGGCGTTCCTCACCGATGCGAGCCTCGGCGGACGCCGCCCGGGCTCCGAAGGCGCACGCCTCACCCAAAGCGCCGTCGTCTCTCTGTTCTCCGAAGACGGACTGATCCCTTCGGCTCCGACGCTGGGCTGGACCTCGTCGGTTGGCGTACGCACCGTACAGGTCGTCGACCCCAAGCTGACCGTCACGATGCCGGTCGAAGGTGCGGAACCAGAGCTGGTCGAGATCACCGAAGGGCTGTGGCTGCGTCACCGCGGTGCGTCCGGCACGTTCCACCTGCCGATGGAAGCGGTCGCTTTGGCACCGCAGGTCCAACTCGCGGACCGCCTCGCCGTGGGCATCGTCCCGGTCATGACCGAAGTCGTCGACCCGACCGCACGCGTGCGCGGCCTGTTCGACGCACTCGCCCACCGCGGCCCCGGAGGCTGCCTGCTCAAGCTTCCGTCCGAACAAAACCCAAAGCTTCGTACCGCGGCGGAAGGCTGGTCCGACGTCGAAGTACAGCCACGACTGCTCGGGAGCGACCCCCCCTCGGGGCTGCCCGTCGAGGGGTTCGTCTCCGACGAGGCGTTCGAGGTCCTCACGCGCGCCGCGACGACCCCTGGGAGCAAGGTCGACGTCTCCTTCACCGCGCAGGAGCGATGGTTCGAAGACAACAGCGTCGTGGGCCGATTTGCCGGACGTCGCAAGCCCGAGCAGGTCGTGCTGGTCACGGCCAATTGGGACGCCGGCGGACTCCAGCCTCCGGCTCCCGAAGGTGGTGAAGCGCAGGCTGCCACGGGTCTCGCGGTGCTGCTCGCCGTCGCCGAACGCATCGGACGGCTTCGCCAGGAGGGTGGTCGCATCCCCGTCCGCTCGATCGTGTTCGTCGCAGGCGCCGCGGGCAGCCTCGACGACCTTGGCCTTCGCCAGCTTGCCCAGCAGGGCATCGCGCTGCCGGAGAACATCGTCGCGATCGTGCACCTCGAGGACCTCGACTGGACGGCCCCCACGCTCACGGTCGTGGGGGGCCAGCGCTCCACCGTGGGCGAGCTCGTCCGCGAGCTGTTGCCGCTGGCTCAGCTGACCGATCACGAGTCGGGATACGGACACATGGCGTTCCAGCTGTCCGAGGTCCCGCGTGTCACGCTCACCCGTCGCGGTGGCGCCGCCCCCCAGGTGCTCGACCCCGCCACGCCACTGACCAACCTCGCCACGTCCGCGCGCGTCGCGTTCGACTTGGTGTGGGAGCTTGCCGACGCGGTCGAGACGCCCGCGGTGATCCTACCCCGCCTCGATGCGCCGCCCGAACCGGCGACGCTCGCCCCCGCACCCCAGTCCGAGGACACCCCATGAGTGCGGTGCCCACACCCGTCCGCATGCGGCTATGCATCGAGGACATCTTGCGCAAGCGAGTGCCCCTGTTCGACGGCGTGCAGTCGCTGCTCGCGCTGGCGTCCGCCGTCCCCAAGCTTCGCGGCAACCGGGACCTGCGCAAGCTCGAGGAACTGCTCGCGACTGCCGACCACCTCGCGATCGGTGAAGCCCGCGCGCACTGGGAGCGCGCAGCGCTGCACCGCCAAGACCGAGAGCTTCTCGAACTCGAACGACGCCACGAAGACGCGGTTTTCTACGCCTGCCGTCGCATCGAGCAGGCGCTGTCGAACTGATCCCACACCCTCGGACGCGGTGGTTCCGTGCAGGTCCGGATCGCACTCGAGTGCGTGCAACGTAGAGCTTTTGGCTGACATGATGGACAGCGGCTGATAGGCTGGGTGCATCCACGAGTGACGTGGCGTACACGTTTGGCCAAGGGGGGCCGGCGGACTACGCAGAGCCACGTGACCCGCTGCCGAGCCTCGCTGGCTCGTTCGTTTCCCCGCGGTTTTGCCCCGCCACCGGCAGTCCGCGACGGCGTGCTCGTGCGTCCATGCCCACTCACGGTCCCCGTCCAGGAGCGTGTTTTCGATGCAGTCATCCACCCTCGAAGCCTCATCCGATCCACCCGACGACCTGCTCTTCTCTCCAGCGCATCGCATGGTCGAAGAGCGCGACCCCGAGTCGGGTCTCTTCAGCGTCGCGAAGTTCGAACAAGCCGAACGCGCGGCGTCCCTCCGGGGCGCGTCTGAGGACGACGCCGGGTCGGGACTCGTCAACGTCGCCGAGCTTCTGAAGCAGCGCGCGGACGCAGGGGCCGCCTCCGCGAACGCCGTCGCACCGACGGCTCCTATCGACCTGAACGCACCCGACCCCAGCTCGCCCAACGACCTGCCCGACGCCGAACCAACCGTCGCCAAGCATGCGTGGTTCTCGCCTCAGCTGGTCGTCTTGGGACTCGTCGTCCTCTTGGCGGCGCTTGCCGCCGTGTCCTGAAGCAACCCGGCGCCGTGAATCGCGAAGGATGATTGATCGGTCAGCGCAGGCCGGTCGCCTTGCGCACCCGGTCCATCGTGGCGCGCGCCACTTCGCGGGCTCGCGCTGCACCGGCCTGCAAGACCGCCTCGACCCGCTCCGGGTTCGCGATGTACTCCTCGCGCTTCGCTCGCGCGTCGGCAAAGTGCGCGTCGATTTTGGCGGTGAGGATCTGCTTAGCGTGGCCGTAGCCGAACGGCGCTCCGTCGCGCGCGCCCGCGCGGTACCAGCCCGCGATCTGCTCGAGTTCCTCGCCGTGCACGAAGAGCTTCAGCAGTGCGAACACGTTGCACGTGTCCGGGTCCAGCGGATCGCCCAGTGACTTCGAGTCGGTGACCACTCCCGCAACACGCTTCTTGAGCTTCTTGCCCGACAAGAAGATCGGAATGGTGTTGTCGTAGCTCTTGCTCATCTTCTCGCCGTCGATGCCGGGCACCTTCGGCACCGGGCTCAGGCTGTATTCGGGCCGATGAAGCACCGGCGGCTCGGCACCGAACGCCTCGTTGACGTGCGTGGCCATGTCTTGAGCCATCTCGACGTGCTGGACCTGGTCCTTGCCGACCGGCACGACCGACGCGTCATAGATGAGGATGTCGGCAGCCATCAACACCGGGTAGTAGAAGAGGCCGACCGAGGGCCGAATGCCCTTGGCGATCTTGTCCTTGTAGGAGTGGGCACGCTCGAGCAGGCCCATGCCCGTGACGCTGGCAAGGATCCAGCTCAGCTCGACGTGCTCGATGACGTCGGACTGCCGGAACAGCGTGACCTTGTCGGGGTCGAGACCGAGCGAAAGGTATGTGGCCGCCACGTCGAACACCGACGTACGCAGCTTCGCGGCGTCCCGCACCGTGGTGAGTGCGTGGTAGTCGGCGATGAAGACGAAGCAATTGCCCGCGTACTCCTCTTGCAGCTTCACGAACTGCGCGATCGCGCCGAAGTAGTTGCCGAGATGGAGTTCGCCGCTGGGCTGGATGCCCGAGAGAAGGCGAGGCGGGAGTTCCGACATGCCGCCGAAGATGTCAGAACCGCACGTGCAGCGCCAGCCCGCCCCCGCGCCGAGACGCACGCGGCATCAGGCTGACTTCGGGCGCCTGCGGGTACTCGCGGTGCCAGGCTTGCCAGTCACGTCGTGTCCGGACACCGCGCGCGAACAGGAAGCCCGTGGCGACGCCCATGGGAACCGCGAAGCCGAACGAAAGACCGGCCGCGATCCGGTTGCCGCGCGCGAACGTAGCTGGGTCGCTGCAGGCGAGCTCGGCTGCGCCCGCCAGGCAATCGCGCCGCGCCTCATCGATCTGCGTCAGCTCCCAGATGCCGCGGGCGATCACCACCGCCGTCACCACGGCCGCAACGCTGCCGAGGCCAAACTCGAGGGCGCCGTTGCGCGTCCCCTCCTCGGACGTGTCCGCGGCTCGACGCGCCGCCCGTCGCTCCTTGCCGGATTTTTTCTCAGGCGCGATCTGGTACGGCTTGTCGGCAGCGTGGGCCGCCGGAGCCAGTGTCAGGCCGATTCCAAGGCCCCATGCCAACGCAGCCGCCCGCACGGCTCCAGTGTACCCGAGCACCCCACCAAGCCGGGCAGGATGCATCCCTTCGAGCAGGCGAGCACCACACTCGTTGCAGACCGCAACGCCTTGTGCGCCGTGGCACGGTGGAAATGGCCTGGGAAACGTTGGCACTGCCCGTGCACGTTCTAGGGGTACGATGCTCGCCGCCGTCTCGATCTGGCTCGCCATGACGTTCGCTTCCGCCGCGCCTGCCGCAGCGCCCGCGGACGCGCCTTCATTCGAGGCACCCACCCCCGCAGCGCCCGCCGCCCGGCGGAGCAGCGACCTGCGCGACCCGTTTGGGCCCAAACCCCCGGCTCGCATCCCGCCCGGCACGCTCCCCGTCCAGGCCCCGCTGCACGACCCGTTCGACGTCTCGCGCCTCGACCGGAGCTTGCCGGGGACGACCTCGGCCGTGCGAGCGCCATTCGGCGGATGATATGCATCGTGAATGCGGCGTCTCGTGCTCGCTCTGAGCTTCGTGTGCGCCTGCGCGAAACATGAGCCGCGCGAGGTCCCCGAGTCCACGGCCGCGACGCTCGTCCCCGCCGAGCCGCCCCGGGACTGGACCGCGGTGGAGGGCCGTATGCACCCCTCGGGCCCCGGGCACATCGTCGGCGGCTTCGCGTACGCCGCAGGGCGCGGCACGGCCATCGTGGCGATGCTCCGCCTCGCGAACATCGACCTTCCCACCGGGCTCGTCCCTCACCTCGCGGATGCACGCCCAACGACGGCGACGTTTGGGCGCATCGTCGGCGAGGCAGCGCTACACCACCGTGTCCACGTCCCCATTGCCGAAGCCGGACCGTGGCTCGCGACCCTCGCTCCCGCGACGCATGCAACCTGCGGCGCGCTGCCGTCGAAGTCCGTTTGCACGCGGACCCAGGGGCTGACCGTGGGTTTGCTGACCCGCACGGATGCGCTTCAGATCGACGTGCTCGACGGTCGTCTGGGGCCCGACCTGGCTCGGGTCCGCGCGCAGATATCGAGCGTGGCGCCGACCGGCGTCGTTCCGCTGGAATCGCTCGGCGGCCACGTCAGGGCCTGGGTCGACGTTGGCGCTGCAGCCACCGCGCTCGCGCACCGCGGCGCGACGCTTCCCCCCGCCGCGCCGCCCTTGCGGTCGATCACCGTGCAGTGGGACGTCGAGGACGGACGGCATCGCGGTGTGCTCGAGTGGAACAATGCGCAGCCGTGGCCCACCGCGCCCCGGACCGACGCCGTACTCCCCTCCATGGCCGCGCTGTGCGAGGGCGCCGTCGCATGCGGTCGAACAGGACCGTGGCCTTCACCGACCCTCGCGCCGAAGTCCGGACCGTGGCGTCTGCCTCGTCTCACCGGCCCCGACACCATCGCGCTTGCGCTGATCACCTGGCCGTTCCTCGTCGACGCGGCGGCACAACGCGCACGCGCGTCGGTTCCAAACGCCGCCCGCGGGTTCGTCGACGGCGCGCTCTCGCAGCTCGCTGGCGTCCACGGAGGCGGCCTGCGGATGGGCAACACCATGGAGTCGTTTGCATTCGTTCGCGCCGACGCGGCGCTGGTCAACTTCGTCGCCGGGGTCCTCTCCTACGCCGGACTCACGCCCAACGACGTCTCACTTTCCAACGGTACGTTCGTCTCCTGGGCGCAGCTTCCCGGGACCCATGCGGGTCTGCTGCTCGCGCTCGATGAAGGTCCATCACCCGCCCGCGGCTGGCTGGCGCTCGCGGAACGTCCCGAGGCGTTGACCTGGCTCTCGGACGCTGCCAAGACCGACGCCAACGCTCCGGGCCTCGAGCTCCGGATGACCGCGGAAGCGTCCCGACGTGCCGGGCTGCCGCGACTCGGCACGACCGACTTCGCACTCTCTGTCCGGGGCTCCACGCTGCGCGCGGACATCCGTGCACAATCGCCTCCACGAACGGCCGACTGACCGAAGAGCCTGTCAGAGAGCACACGTGATCCCCACCCCGGTAACGCCCCATCGCTCGGCGGCGTGGGGTACCGTTTGCCCGTGGGCATGCTGCGAAGGGCCAAGGAGCGCATCGACCGATTCCGGGCGGGGTCGCCCTCGCTCGACTGCGCCAAACAAACCCTGGGTTCGAGCTACGGGAGCCACACGGTCTGCCTCGATGGGCTGAGTGACCAGAGCATCATCTACTCGGCCGGCATCGGTGAAGACATCTCATTCGACCTCGCGGTGATCGAGGCGACGGGCGCCACGGTACATGGCTTCGACCCGACGCCGCGATCGCTCGAGTGGCTCGCCACCCAATCACTGCCCAGCCAGATGCAGGTGCATGCCTACGGGCTGGCGAGCTTCGATGGTACGGCGATGTTCAACCCGCCGCGCAATCCGAATCACATCTCACACACGCTGCTCGACCGTCCCGAAACAGCAGCCGACGCGTTCGAGGTTCAGCTCAAGCGAGTCCGCACGATCGCGGCCGAACTCGGCCACACGAAGATCGACGTGCTCAAGCTCGACATCGAAGGTGCCGAATACGACGTCCTCGACGACCTCGAGCAGGACGACCTCGTCGTCGACCAGCTCCTGATCGAGTTCCACCACCAGTTCGAGTCGATCTCGTTCGGCCGCACCCAGCGGGCGGTGAAGCAGATTGAAGCGATGGGTCTGCAGCTCTTCCACATCTCCCCCTGCGCCCGCGAGTACTCGTTCCTGCGAGCCTGAGCCGTAGCGCCCCGCGCTGCGCTCAGGGCTTGCGGGCGATGCAAACCTGGCCGCGGCTCCAGGGCAGCATCCACTCGCCCCGGCCGCCGCAGACCGCTTCGATCTTCTCGATGTACTGGCCGCGCTGCGCGTCGTGGACCACGAGAACGCCACCGCTGGGCAGCGCGCTCCAGGCCGCCTCGATGCAGAAGCGACGCGCTCGGCCATCGACGAGCGTGAGGTCCGGGGAGGCGATGCGTTCGAACGGCGCATCGATGTAGTTCGCCATGATGCTGCGGTCCCGCTCGGCGCGGTCGCTCCACTGGGCATACTCGGGCAGCGTTTTGCCCTTGCCGCCCTCTTTGAACATCGGTGGCTCGGGGTCGGCCTCCGCCGGCGGCCGAAACAGCACCTCCACGCGGCTGGTATCGATGTGCTGCTCCACGCGTGCATGCCACGCCTCGTTGTGCTCGACCGAGACGTACCGCTCGATCGTGTCGTACAGGGCTGGAAACAGCAGCGTGCTTCCGCCGGAGCCCCACTCGATGACGCGCTTGGGCCGGACCGCGGCGAACGCGGCGGACACCTGCGACTGCTCTTCCGGACTCATCGCCGGCGGAAACGCGAGCTCGCGCCCGAGCCCTCCACGCGGAGGACCTTCGGGTTCTTTCTTGCGGCTGAACAGCGGCATCGCGCGGACGGTAGTACGCCGCGCAACAGCGGTCCAGCGGACTACCAACAGTTCCCGGAGTTGGGCTCGTTCGTGTAGCTGCCGTAGAACCAGTTCCGGCGCCCGCCATCGGAAAGCACGCCCAGGTGGATGGTGACGCCGCCGAGGCCGATCGACATGTTCAAGCGCGGGTCCACGTCGGCTCCTGGCGCAATCTGGTCTGGCGTCACGATGTCCTGGGACCAGTAGTTCTCGCAGAGCCACTGCTGCGCCATCGCGCGGGACGTCGAAGACGAAAAATCGAGGTCGAGCGCGTCGGCCGGGGGGTGGTCGCCTCCAGCGGCTCCGCCCACGGCGTCGTTGTAGCAAGGCGGTCGCCACCAGTTGCGCACGAAGATCGGCTCCCCGACGAGGTCCTCCAGCTGATCGGTGAAAATGGCCAGCGCGGCGCCCTTCTCCCATTGGTCGCGCTCGGGCAGCAGGATGTCGTAGCCGCACCCGGTCGCGGCCCCCTGATTGTAGGGCTGCGCGAGTTCCTCGGCGGACACGAACTGGACGCCGACGTCGTCGAGGTACAGCTGAAAGCCCTCGAGCGTGGCGGGGTAGTCCCACGCGTTGACCGGGTCGCCACCGAAGTGCTGAATGAGGAACTCGTGGTCGATCTCGTCGACCAGCTCGTCGTCGGGCGGATCGACCGCGTCGAGGGCCTCGGGAATGCACACGCCGCTGCTGCCGCTCTCGTCGAACCGCGTCAGCACCTCGCACGTGTAGCCGTCGCGGCACCCCGACTCGGGGAAGAACGACGAGTCACACTTCGACAGACAGTACCCGGCGTCCGAGAGGTCCACATCGACGCCGTTGATGCAGTAGGTGACCGGGGTGCCGTCCTCGTCGGGACACGCAGTGGTGCACGACTGCGTGCACGTTCCACAGGGGAAACCGTCTTCGGGCAAGAGGCACGATCCACCCGCAAAGCTGCAGTCGCCATCGCCCGCACAGGGCGACCCGATCCACGGCGTTGCCCAACCCGGCGTGCAGTCGATCGGCTGTTCGCCGGTCGGGTCGTCGCCGGTCGGGTCGCCACCGTCATCATCGCTGTCGTCCCCGACCGTGGGGTCGCCCGAGGGATCGCCGGTCTCGTCACCACCATCGTTGCCGCCGGTCGTGCCGACTCCATCGTCGTCATCGATCGGATTGACGTCGGTGTCCCCGCCGGCCTCGGCAGTCGGCAGGCCCTCCCACCCTTGGGGAGGCGGGTTCTCTTGCGCGCATGCGCTGACGACCCAGAGACTCGCAGCTAGAAACGCGTTCTTCTTCATCCGACGATCCCCACCCGAGTCTAGGCACCATCAGGCAAGTTTCGCCAGCGCTGCACGGGCGCAAGTGACGTGCACGCAGGGCGTAAAAGGTTCCCGTCTGTCGCCAGAGCGCATCGCACGGGGCCGGGCGACCAGATTCGAGCGGTTCCGCCCCGTCAGGCGCGCACCAAGCTCCCGGGCGCAACGCCGGGTTCGACGCTCCCAGAGGCACGACTTGCTACGAGGCCAATCGTTCGACTGACCCCGTAGCGAGTGACTTCACGTCATCGGTGCGGAGGACGTGCCCCGCCCCTTCGACTCACTCCTCGACCAGGCAGGCCTGGGCGTCACGGAGCGTACTGACTCGCGCCATCGTCCTCGCGACCATGGTCTCGTACAAGGCCGTGCCTTCCGGAGGAACACAACTTCGCTCCCTACGTGGAGCACCCCCGAAGTCACCACGTACTTCGAATCCTAGTTTCACTGCGGCAGCGAATCCAGCGTCCCCAGCTCCGATGATAGCCTGGTCATAGCCGAGAGACCCCTCGAGCTTGACCTCCGCATTCCAGTCCACGCCTGGGTCAACGAGAAGTGAATCCGTAAGGCAGATCGACTCGTCCTGGTCGTTCAGGACTCCGCCTGCTTCGTAGCCGCAGGGCAGCTGCGACTCGGGAACGCCTGACAGGCCTCCCTCACCGGACCTTTCCTGGAGCAGCTTGAGATGTTGTTCTGCCATGAACACACACATCTGACGCGTCTCCTCCCGAGCGATCGCTTCAGCGGCGGCTTCGATTTCCGCGTCCAACTTGAGATCGTTCTCCACCGGAACGCATTCCTCCTCGACCAGCTCCTCATCGAGTTCCCTGACCGGGGTTCGATACACTACGGTTCCCAAGACCTCGGCGCCATTCGCGACGCGAATCTCTACTTCGGGCGCAACGTCCAGTGAATGCTCCGCCCCGTCAGCCTTTCCGCTGACTCCGTCCTCCGGTTCCACGCTCTCGGACTCTGCTGCAGAGTCGCAAGCGCCGAGCGTTAGCACCAAAGAGAATGCAAGCCCACACGTCATCGGCCGACTCACTGACCATCGCCTTCCGCTCCATCGTTTTCCTCTCCATCGCCGTCCTCCGAAACGTCGGACTCTTCGTCGTCAGAAACGGCGTCGGCGTCGGCGTCGGCCTCAATCTCACTTTTCTCGGGGCAAGGAAGGCCGAGCGTGGCGCATTGCGCGTCGTAGACCTCTTGGGCCGCGTCGTACGCCGAATCGGCCCAGTCCTGGAGCTTGGGGTGGAATGCCACGGGCCCGCAGCCCAACTCGTTGCCCGGCTTCGCCAGCGGATTCCACGTGATGGTGGTCGTGAACGTTCCGTTGGCGGTCAAAGAACCGCTCCAGTTGGTCTCTTGCGTGCCGGTGTTGGTAAAGACGCCATCTGCATATTCAACGGTGTGCCCGTCCGATGTCGAAAACTCACCATTCCAGCCGAGCGTATTCTCCAGGGTCGACTCGATGGTCAATTTATCTTCACCATCCTCCACCCAATCCGCAACAGCACAGATATCGGCAGTATCAACATCCAGGACGCCGCCCTTTTCATAGCCACAGCCGAATGCCTCCTTTTCCACGTCCGCCAAGTTCTCTTGCGCTCGCTCCACTCGTTCCTTGACGAGTTTGAAACGCTGCTCCCCCACGAACTCACACCACTGCTGAACCTCCTGCAGTGCGATTTCGAAGGCGAGACGGTTGATGACGGCCTCCCGCCGGATAGCATTGATAAGCTCCTCTGGAATCAGTCCTGTTGAATCCAGCAGGGAGTACACGCCCCCCGACTCGGTCACCTCGAGCGGGCCTTGGAGTTCGGTGACGAACGTAACCGTCTCCAGCTTATCTTCAGCATTGGCAGGATCCGGCACAATAGTTTTGGCAGAATCCGGCAGAAGCTTACTTTCCTGACTCAAGCCCCACGCCTCCATATCAGCTTTCACCTCGTCATCGAAGTCGTCGGCCTTGTCGCCAGCCCCCGGGTCATCTGCCAGCCCCTGCTGGTCGCCATCGTCACATGCCGTCAAGGCGAGCCCAGCGATCATCAACACCGCGCAGAACTTGAAGTTCTTCATGCTCAGAACATTGCGCCCACATCGACTCCGGTTCGCCTACCCGGCGAACGCTCTGTTTGGTGGGCCACCGAGAGCTCGACTCAAATCGACAACAGACAGTAGGACTCGCCACGCGCGAGTCATCGCGCACAGTCGCGTTGCATCGATTCGCAGCGCACAGCGACTGTGTGCGAACGATCGATCGCGAGCAGCGGCGAACCGCCCGGCCGCGCACGCTTTCCTGCCACCGGGCCCGTTCGAAGACATGACGCGAAGGGTCGGACCGACTGCCACGCGTCCCACCGCGCCCGCGCTCCGATTTCCAGTGACGTCGGGGCCTTCGCCTCGAGTTGCCCACCAGAGAACGATTCGACGTTCAGCTGGCGAACTGCTCAGGGACGATGTCGAAGCGATTCAGCCAGCGGTCGATGTCCGCGAGGTCGCATCCGAGGCTGTCTGCGACCGCGTCCTTGTTGCCGCGATGAGCCGCAAGCTCGCGTATGATCGTCTCACGGACCGAGGCCAATCGTGACGGTGCCGGCACGCCCGCGCTAGGCCATTGCACCTCTCGCCAGACGGAGGCGGTGATCGGCGCGTCGTCCTCGCACAGCGCCGTCGCAGCAGACAGGCAGTTGCTGAGTTCGCGAACGTTGAACGGCCATTCCTGCGCCAGCATCGTGCGAAAAACGTCCACCTTGATCCGCAGGCCCGGCGCGCCGGCGCCCTCGAGAATGCTTCGCGCGAGCAGCCCGAGGTCCTCGCGGCGCTCGCGAAGCGGCGGAATGCGGCACTCGTAGCCAGCCAGGCGTGCGTAGAGCTCGGGACGAAAGGTGGCCTCGGCCGTACGACGGTGCAGATTGCTGCTCGCTGCAGCGATCACGCGCACGCCATCGGGCGGCAGCTCCAGGGCGTCCGAGTCGGTGAGGACCGACTTGAGCAAGACCGAAAGCAGCTTCGATTGCTCATCCATCGAAAGCGCACCGACGTCGTCGAGAAAGAGCGTGCCACCACGCGCCTGAGACAGCAGCGCATCGCCGGCACCGAACAGCTTGGGCTCGACCGAACGCGCCATCATGTTGATGGGGATGAACGGACCACCGCGTCGCGTCGCACGATGGAGTTCGCGGGCGAGGTAGCTCTTGCCCGCTCCGGTCTCACCGATGAGCAGCAGCGGAACCCGCGTCGGCGCCAGCCGAGAGAGGGCGTGCATGCTCGCCGCGAACTCGGGATGCACCACGGGCAAGATGCCGTCGTCCACACCGGTCTGCGGCGCCGCCGACTGTCGCAGCATCCAGAAACAGCGGCCGATCTCGAAGATCT
This sequence comes from uncultured Nannocystaceae bacterium, assembly GCA_964432695.1. Classification (GTDB taxonomy): domain Bacteria; phylum Myxococcota_A; class Polyangia; order Nannocystales; family Nannocystaceae; genus CAJXVA01. The sequence goes on along the minus strand of CAYSPB010000038.1, from coordinate 3,185 downwards.
CCCCCGACATCAGGGCCGCACGCTCGACCATGTCGCCCTCGACGAGCGTCCCGTTGCGGCTGTCGTGATCGATGAGGACGGCTTGTTCGTCCAGTTCGAGGTCCGCGTGATGGCCACTGACCCACGGGTGCGGCAGCGCGATGCGCAGGACATCCTGTTCGATCGACACGCACAGCGACCGTCGCTGCGCCCGCCGGAACTCGACGCGCTTCAGGCCGGCAAGCGGAAAAACGCGGCCCGCGTTTGCAAAGCCGTCCTCGGGCGTGCCGATGAAGATCAGTCGGCTTTGCGCAGGTGCTGCAGGCACACGGCTGGTGTCGAACAGCGTCGGTCCACGCAGCGTGTCTGTTCGGGCCATGGGGTCTCCGATCGTATGTCAAGACCGGTCCCGGGTCGAGGGGCGACGGGCCGGAGCGGTCTCTCGAACGGTCTTACCTAGCCGAGGCGGAATCCGACGCCGATCCGGAATGTGGAGAACACGACGCCGCTGCGTTGCGTATCTGTGCCACCGCGCGTCCTCGTGACGAGCTCTTGGCCCACCATCGGGACGCCAAACCCAAGCCCTGCATGTAGGTCGAGCACCCGCCCAATGGCGATGGAGTAGTCGCCGCCCCCGACGATCGCGAGCCACGGCAGATCGCGGCGACCGGGCTCAACGAAGCCGTTCCAGCGCAGGTGCATCACGCCCGCCTGCATGCCGCCACACAGCCGCAGGCGGTGCACGCCTCGGTGCGACGCCGTACACGCCCGTAGATCACTCGTCTCCACGATGCTGGCGACCTTGCCTTCCCGCCCCAGGGTGAACGATGGCGTCCCCATCGCGCCCACCCCGACCCGTGCGTGCAACGTTGGACGTCCCGCAACCACCGCGACGTCGCCCCCGATGGAGGGGTTGGGCCAGACACCTGGGGAGCCCGTGGCATCGGCCTCGAACCGCACGTACGGAGCGTCTCGGTCGACGCCCCACGGGTCGTCTCGACGGACAGGCTCGTCGGCCGCCCGTGCGGTCGAAGCCGCGGTCATGCCCGCCAAACCCATCATCATCGCTCCGAACCACCGCATGCATTCACCATACGCGATCGAGGCGGAGCCGGGAACGGGCGCCGACTCCGCTGACGCAGGTCAATCCTCGAAGCGCACGGACGCGCGCAGCGCCTGAAGTCGGTCGACCGCCGCTTCCCACGAAGCCCGATCGGAAAACCCATGGCGCTTGTTGTCGTGCACCACCGTGTACCGAACGCCCGCGAAGCCGCAGTAGAGAAGCTCGTAAGCGTTCTTCATGTGGTCGTCGCGCACATAGACGCCGCCTTCGACCGACGGGTCGGGAGCGAGCGTGACGATGCCCCGCTCGAGCATGGTTTCGTTCACGACCCACTCTCCAGCCGAGAATGCCTTCGTGCCCACATCGGGAATGTCGTGCCAGAGGAAGTCCGGCCAGTCGTCCTCAGCCCGATCGGAGACCGCGGGGCAATACTCGATCGGCGTCCCTCGGGCATCCCGTCGAAGCAGATACTCCAGCCGCGCGGCGCCGAAGCGCGCCTTGATGTCGACACGCCAGTGTTCGGTTCGCGCGGCGGCATTGCTGCCCACCTTCTCCGCATGCAGTCGCGTCACCACCCCGTTCCAAACCGCCGCGTCCTTGTCGGTGTCGGCGCAGATGTTCTTGGCCTGACGCAGCGCGACGTCGAGCAAAGTCTGAAACTGCGCCGGGTTGTCGCGCTTCATCTCGCGACTCAGCGTCACCCGCAGCGGCGCTGCCATCGGCAACCGAACATCTTCGCCGGGCTGCGCCCGCGCCTCCCACCGCTCGCCGTCTTTCTCATACCGGAACAGCTTCGCAACGATGGAGCTGGACGCTGGCGCCCAGTAGACACGGTACAGCCGTCGCGCCACGGGGTCGTCGACATGCGTGCCCAGGAAGAACATGCCTTCGTGGGGGCCAACGGCGTCCGGCGCTAGCGACAGCGTACTGGCCTCGCGGCGGGGTCGAATGAACCCCGTCCCTGGGTCGACGTCGTCGGCACTGACCGTGAGTTGCAGCGTCGCGCCCGAAACGTCTACCAGGTTGTAGTCCCCCTCGACGGTCCGCAGGTATCGCGGGTTCGGTTCGAACGTCACCGTGTTCGTGTTCGGGAGGCGCCGAAAGAACACCGTCCCCATGTCCGCCTGTTCCCCATCGGCCCACGTGATGCCCTCCACCGTGAACGCGTCGGCGCGCCCGCCGAGCGGCCATCGAAAGCCTCGACCCGCAGCCGTTCCCGCCCACTGGATGCGATCGGGCCGCGCATCGTTCCGCGAGCCCCCGAACAGGTGGACGCCTTTGACCTCGCGCCCGGTTTCATCGAGTCGGCGGTACATCGAGCCCAGCTCGATGACGCTGGTGAACACCTCGAGCAGCAGGTCGCGTCCATACACGTGAGTGCGGCCGGTATCCGAGCGATACTCCTCGACCGACGGCGGCGGCGACTCGGTCATCGTGATGCCCAGCTGCTCCTGCACCGCCTTCACGTCGCAGTGCCCTGCCCATGAGACCCACTCGACGCGACCGGGCTGGACGTAGCCGTTGCCGTCCCAGTCCAGTCGCAACCCCTCACGAAGCCGCGGGTCCCCCACCGCCCGAAGAAACGTCAGCTGCTCGGGGGGCACCGCCGCACTGCGAACGTCGTCTGCATCAACGCTCACCGGCGTGCCGTCCTGAAGGTGCAGGCCCCCGGCGGCGTCGCGGTAGATCCAAGCGCCCGCCTCGTCATGCTCCGAACCAGGATCGATGCGCAAACGCTCGAACGTCGGCGAGAGCGAGTCGGCCGAGCGAACTTCGGAGACGATGTGCCGCGTCCGTCGATCGACGAGCAGGCCGCCCACGGTCCGCTCGATGTCGGTCTCCTTGACGACCTCGTATGCGTACTTGTGCCGCATGAGGTGGTCAAGATGCGCGAGTAGCTGCGTCCGCTGGCGACGAACCGACTCGGCCGCGTTCGCGGAAAGCACGGCCATCGCCTCGCTACCTTCTGCCGGCAGGCTGTCGAGCAGCTGTTCGAGGTAGTGGACGAATGGCGCGTCGTGACCGTAGCTGTGGTACGTGCCGGTGTCCGCATCGTCGAAGCGAAGCGTCGTCGCATACGCTTCGTCCTCGACGACCCGAAGCACGGTGGCCGCCCCATCCGCATCGCCGAGCGCGACGGGCC
>CAYSPB010000037.1:0-31965 GCA_964432695.1 uncultured Nannocystaceae bacterium | reverse complement strand
ACCACTACGTCGACACGGCGCTGTACGACTACGAGTACGCCGAGCGAACGGCCGACGTCCGCTGGTACCGTCGCATCGCGCGTAACGCCCTCGACAAAGGGGACCACATCGCGGAGCTCGGCGCGGGTACCGGCCGCATCACCTGCCCGCTCGCCCGTGACGGCTACCTCGTCGAGGCCATCGACCTGATGCCGTCGATGCTCGAGGCGCTCGATGCACGGCGGCAGAAGAAGGCATGGAAAGACCGCATCACGCTGCACGAAGCGGACATGCGGAACCTTCCGCTCGCGGATCGCACCATCGACCTGGCGATCTCACCGTTCAACGCGTTGATGCATCTGTACACGTGGCAGGACCTCAAGGCCTGCTTCGACGAGGTGTACCGGGTCCTCAAGCCCGGCGGGACGTTCGCCTTCGACGTGCAGGTGCCCGATCTCGATTGGCTCCTGTGGGACCCGGACGAGCGCCATGCGGTCACACGGTTCGTCCACCCGGAGTCCGGCGAGACGCTCATCTATTCGACCAACCACCGCTACGACCCGTCCACTCAGATTTGCCATATCTGCATCTATTACGACGAGGCACCGCCTCGTGGACGCCGGTTCGTCCCGCCGTCCAAACCCAAGCGCCTCGTCCGGCTGGCTCACCGCCAGATTTTTCCGGAAGAGCTGCGCGCGCTGGTGTCCATGAGTGGGCTGGAGCTGAAAAGCCACGAAGGCGACTTCGACGGCGGCATGCTCGGCAATCTCAGTGAATCTCAGACGGTGGTTTGCACCAAGCCCGGGTAACGTCATCGACCTGGGCCCCCGCGTCGCCACGCGAGGAACAAGTTTCATGCTCAACGTCCGCTACCCGTCCCGTGCCCTCTGCCTCGCCGTCACCGCACTCGCGCTCGCATGCGGCTCGATCGACGAGGAGAACGACGTCCCCGCCGGAAAGGGAATCGGTATCGCCGGCGGCTTCGTGACGTCGGCCGACGGCGCGTTCACGGTGGTGTTTCCACCCGGAGCGTTGACGGAGAACACGCTCGTGACGCTCCAGCCCGCGTCTGGAGATGTGCCTCCTTCGCTGGGGCTGAGCTACAGCGTCTCGGGCCCCGGCGGTCTCGCGAGCCCGATTTTTCTCGAGTACCGCTACACGCTCGCGCAGCTTGGCGACCGCGCCCCAGAAGATCTCAACCTCGCGGCCGCGGGCACAGATCGGTGGGACGCGCTTGGTGACGTGATGGTCGATCCGAACCTGCAGACGGTCTCCGCGAGCACGCCGAGTCTCGCGCTGGCGTTCGGCCTGATTCAGGGTGTGGGTGGCGCGGTCGACACCGATGGACCCGACGCCGACGCAGACACAGACGGACCCGACACCGATTCGGCCAGCGATACGGACATCGACCCCGATACGGACACCGATCCAACCGACCCCATCGACACCGACGGGCCCGGCGAGACGGACGCGCCCACCGGCGATGCTGGCTGCGGCGACGGCTCGGCCGACCCGGGCGAACTGTGCTGGGTGCTCGCGCCTACGTCCTTGCTCGGCAAAGGTGTCGGCCCCGTCGCGCTGGTGGCAGGGAACCTCGACGGCGCCAACGGAGACGACATCGTCGTGGCGCTTTCCGGCAGTACATCGGTCGGCGTCTGGCTCTCCGATGGTGCCGGCGGTTTTGGACCCGAGACCCTCTACGCCGTCTCAGCAGCCCCCACCGCGGTCACGCTCGCCGACCTCAACGGTGACGCCGCGCTCGACGTCGCGGCCGCAAGCGCGTCGGCGGTCGGCCTGCTGCCCGGCGATGGCGCAGGCACGCTCGGTGCCGAAGTGGAAAACGTCGTGGCCGGAGGATCGAGCGCGCTCGCGGTCGGCGATGCGAACGAAGACGACTTCGCAGACCTGTTCGTCGCGCATGCGGGTCCGGGCTCCGTCGGCATGCTAGCGGGCAGCGCCATGGGCCTGACGATGGAGGTCACCACACCCGTCGGCGCCGGCCCGCTGGGCCTCGCGCTGGGCGATGCGACAAGCGACGACAACCTCGACATCGTCACGGTCGGCGGCGCCGGCATCACCGTCGTGTCGGGTAACGGTGCGGGCCTGTTCGGAAAGCCGCTGAGTACGCCCGTCGGCGGTACGATGGCAGGCCTCGCCACCGGAGACTTCAACGGCGACGACCGCATCGACGCGGCGGTGATCGACAGCGCTGGAAGTCGACTCGTGGTGTTCCTGGGCGACGGTCTTGGTGGATTCGGCGGCGCGATTCCTTACGCCGTCGGCCTTACACCGGCGGCGCTGCAAACTGGGGACGTCGATGGCGACGGCACCCTCGACCTCGTGGTCACGGGCAGCGCCGACGACTCGGTCACGGTGCTTCGAGGACAAGGCAACGGAGGATTCGACGCCGACGCGCCCTACACCGTTGGAGCCAGCCCCGGCGCGCTCGCGCTGGGTGACTTCAATGCAGACGGTCAGTTCGATGCCGTCGTCGCCCAGGCCGACGGAAGCCTCGGCCTGCTGCTGTCACAGCCGTGATCTCGGCGCAGCGGGCGCGGGCTCCGTCGTTCGGGAACTTTCCGGCGCCGAACTCGTCTCCTGTGATGTGCACACGTGTCGGTTCGCCTCCCAGCACGCCGTTCGCCCGGCAGACGCCTGTGCTTCAAACCGTCCCGGCTCTGGGCGCGACCGGAGTCACCCGTGGGCTACTCTGAAGGCGGTGAGCGGTCGAATGCGCAGGTGGGTCGGAGGCATGGGACTGCTCGCGCTCCTCGCAGGGACGTCAGCCACCGCGCAGGCCGACATCCTGCGTGCCGAGCAACGCGAGGGCGAGCGCGGCTACGTTGCGGTCGAGGAGCTCTCGTTCGAGGCGATCATCGAAGCGGGGGACGGCTACTCGGCCAGTCTCAAGCTGCGGACCGCCCTGCACAACAGCAGCCTGTCCGTCCGCGACGTCGTGCATTCGATTGGGCTGCCCTTCGCGTCTCGCCTCGAAGGTGTAGCCGTGATGAAGGAAGGCGCCTGGCAGCCGGGGGAGGGCACGGCGATTGCGACCGCCCGCTCCCGGCGCGAGCCGGGCACCGTCTTCGCGCGGATTCTCGAGCCGTCGGTGCGAACCGACAACCCCGGCGCGGAGCTGGTTGCCTACGGTCTCGAACCCGACCAGACCATGCAGGTCGAGCTGACGCTGCGGATCTTTCCACGGCTGCGGGGCGACAACTGGGAGATCGATCTTCCCGCACGCGGCGTCGGTTCGCTCTCCCTCGCGCCCGAGCGACGCGTGTTGGTGAAAGGACTCAAGAAGAGTGAGGCGTTCTGGGTCGACGAGCAGGTCAGCGGCAGCACGCCCTTCGTGCTCACGCGAGCCGAAGACACCGTCACCGTCGCGTGGCCGTCTCACCTCCAGAGTTCGCGCGCGCTCGAGGTCAATGCCGAAGTCGAACCCGGTCCCGCCGGCTTCGACGATGGCGACCTGCGCTTGTATCTGCGGCTGGGCGAAGATGCACCGATCAAGCCCGACCACGTCCTGTTCGTGATCGACCACTCCAAGAGCACGCCCGGCTCGCTCGACGCCAACGTCCTCGCAATGGCCAACGGCGTCCTCGATGCCCTGCCCGCGCGCACCACGTTCGACGCCCTCGCGTTCAACCGCACGGTGACGCCACTGTTCGCCGACCGCGGTTCGTACGGCAAGGCGGGCGTCGCAGGCGATCGGGTCGCGCTTGCCGACGCGCTGACGGCCCACCCTCGCGGTCAAGGCACCGACCTCGAGACTGCCCTTGCCGAAGCGGCCCGTCTCGCGAAAGACGGCCGCGGCAAGACGCTCATCGTCGTCGCGACCGACGGCATGTTTCCCTCGCGCGTCACCGCCACCGACGTCGGCAACGCGTTCGACCAGGCGCTCGGCGGCCGCAAGAAACGCCCCGACGTCGTCTTCGTCGTCGACGAGCCTCTTCTGCAGCGCGGCGGCATGTCCGTTCGCCACCCAGCTGCCGAAGTCGCCGCGGTCCTCGGTGCCCGCATCTCGCTCGAAAGCGTCGATCAGCTCGCGGGCCAACGAGCGCGCTCGCTGCTGTCCACCCCGAAGGTGCTCGGCGAGCTGCAGGTCGAGCTTCCCGAAGGAGTCGCGCTCGACGACCCGCTGCCCGAGGGCCTCGTGGCGGGTAGCTTCGTCATGCTGCGGGGGCACTACGTCGGCAAACCACCGAAGAGCATCAAGGTCGTCGGTCACTTCGGGCCCAAGGAGGTCACGCGAAAGGTGGAGCCCGAGCTGCGCACGCCCGCGCCCGAAGCGTTCGCGGCTGCGACGACCTCCCCCCAGGACCGCGCCGTGCAGGAGGGCTACTCCGCCCCGCCGTGGTACCAGCCCGGTCAGGCGCGAGAGGCTCGCCAGAGCATTGCCCAAGCCGGCCGTTTCGGCCGTCACAAGAAGAAGGGCTACCTCGACCAAAAGGTGTTCCGGCACTACCTGACCACACGCGTACTTCCGCGCGCACGGGCTTGCTACAACGACAGCCTGACCCGCCACCCGGAGCTCTCCGGCCGGGTCGTCCTCGAGATCGAGGTCGGTAAGGGTGAGGTCATGAACGCCCAGATCGCGGAGGACGATCTCGACCGGGACGACCCGAAGCTCGAGGCCTGCCTGGCGGAAGCCGCGTGGCGTCTCGACGCGCCCGCGGGTGTGCGTGATGCGCAGATCTATCGGCTCCGCTATCCGCTTCGCCTAAATCCTCCGCCGGCGGGCAAAGTTGGAGGATCCGTCACGACCCTCTCGGATGAGGTGATGGAGCTGCTTTTGTCCCAGCCAACGCCCGCGGGCTGAGCGCTCCCGGATCCGCCACAGTGAAAACCAGGGGCTGCAGCCCCCACCCATAACGACAGGCACGCGGTCGCCAGACCACAACCGGCCGGTTGGATGCTATGGTCCGACGGCTCATGACACTCGCCTACACGGACCTCGTCGAGCAGCGCGGAAACGCTCGCCTGACAGGCATGGTGCTCGAAGGACGCTACGTCCTTGGGCAGCCGCTGGGTGCAGGCGGCATGGGAACCGTCTACATCGCGCGCCAGCTTCGCTTGGACCGAGACGTCGCGATCAAGCTGCTCGCGCCGACCTATGCGGCGCACCCCGAGGCATCGGCGCGCTTTCTCCGAGAGGCGCAAATCGTCTCCCGGATCCGTCACCCCAACGTGGTCCAGGTGCTCGACTACGGCCAGTCTGATGAAGGGCTCCTGTACTGCGTGATGGAGCTGCTCGTCGGTTGCGACCTCGAGCAAATGCAGCACCAGCTGCCCGAGCGGCGCATGCCGTGGCAGCCAGCCTGTGGCGTGCTGGCACAGATCGCTGCGGGCCTGGGCGCAGCGCATGCCAAGGGCGTGATTCATCGCGACGTGAAGCCGGCGAACTGCTTCATGACGCAGGACGACCCGGACGATCCCGTGGTGAAGCTGCTCGACTTCGGCGTGGCCAAATCGATGCACGGTGCCTCGGGCCCGAAACTGACCAACTCGGGCCACCTCATCGGAACGCCGAGCCACATCGCTCCGGAGCTGCTGCGCACGAAGAAGCCGGCGACCGAGGCGTCCGACCTCTACTCGCTGGGCGTCGTCGCCTACCGTCTGTTGTCCGGTCACTTGCCGTTCGTCGGCGACACGCTGTTCGCTCAAATGAATGCGGCGTGCTTCAACGACCCCGATCCGCTCGACGAAGAGGAACTCGGGATTCCGCCCGAGGTCGAGCTTCTGGTCATGCAGCTGCTCGACAAGGACGCGAAGCGACGTCCGCAGAGCGCCCACGACGTCGCAAGCCGATTCCGCGAGCTCGCCGGACTGCCCGCAAAGGCCAACCTCATCACCTCCAGCCACGCCATCATCCCGATGGCTGCGTCGCTCTCGACGTTCATGACCGCCGAGCGTCCCGGCTTCAGCGACACACCGGGCATCGGATATTCAAACCCGGGCACCACGCTGATCGCCGAGCCGACGCCCGCCCCGCCGCACGCACAGGCGCATCCGACGATGCTGCCGCCGCAGCCCGTGCAGCAGCCGTTCGAACCTGCCGTGCACGCGCCCCCGAAGCAGGGCCAAGGAGTGACGCTGCTCGCCGCAGCGATCGCCACGCTCGGCTTGGGAATCGCCGTCGCCTCCCTCGACGACGCGCCTGCGCCTGCCTCTGTCGTCGCAGCGAACCCCGCGCCGCAGCCTCCCGCAACCGCCGAGTCCGGGCGCCCCACGGACGTCGTCGAAGTTGCGCAGGCAGACCCGGCCGTCCCCGCCCCCGCTCTCGCGTCCCAACCCCAGCGGCCTCCAGCCCGCGCCAAGAAGGCCACCAAAAAGCGCAAGCGGAAGGCCACGGCGAGTACGCAGGCCAGCGCCAGACCCAAGCGGGACAGCCGCGTTCTTCGTGCTTTGGAGGCCCAGCTGCGCTCCACCTGTGCGCGGGACGTCCCCATGACCCTCTCGTTCCTCGTGCCTGCGTCGGGCAAGCCCATGGACACCACCGTGCACGGCACGCAGAGCGCGGCCTGTGCTCGTCGAATCGTGTCCAAGGCGCAGTTCCAAACTCGCGAACACACCACCCCGTTCAAGCTCGAGGTGAAGTGACGTCACGCTCGTGGTCGTCTCGTACGAGACGCAGCCGTCTCGGCTCCACAACGCGCTCACCGGAGCCGTGATGCGGGACATCCCCCGGATCCTCGCCGCCCACGCCTTCGTGAGCGTGCCCGCAGCCTCGGCGAGCGTGGTACCTCAACGGCATGCCAGGCGCCCGCGACCTCGACGCTCTGCACATCGACGCCGACATCGCACGCGCACGAACTCTTCCCGGATGGATCTACGACGAGCCCGCGTGGTTCGACCGGCTGCGCGAACGCGTGTTTCCCCGGACCTGGCACCTCCGGCCTCTCGACGCTCGGCCCAAGCGCGCGGGCGACCTCGCGCCCTGGGAGCTGCTGCCCACCACGCTCGACGAGCCGCTGCTGCTCACCCACGACGGCACGCGGCTTCGGTGCCTTTCGAACGTGTGCACGCACCGTGGCAAGGTGTTGATCGACCGTCCCTGCAACGCGAGCAACATTCGCTGCGGGTATCACGGCCGCCGTTTCGACCTCGACGGGGCGCTGCGTTCCGCACCCGGTTTTGAGGGCTGCCCCGAGTTTCCAACCGACGCGGACCACCTTCCTGCCGTAGCGCTTGGACAGTGGCGCACGCTCCTTTTTGGTGGCTTGCACCCGGCCATGGACTTCGATTCGTTTTTCGGGCCGGTCGCCGCGCGCATCGACCAACTGGTCCCGCAGACGCTTCACTTCGACGCCGAGCGAAGCGAGCACTACGAGATGAACGCCAACTGGGCGTTGTACTGCGACAACTACCTCGAGGGCTTTCACATCCCGTACGTGCATCCAGGCCTCAACGCGGCGCTCGATTGGTCCGAGTACCGCATCGAGACGTTCACGTGGGGTTCGGTCCAGATCGCGCGAGCCAAGCCGGACGAGCTCGCCTTCGATCTGCCGCCGGGCCATCCCGACCACGGCACGCGAATCGCCGCGTATTACTTCTGGCTGTTCCCCTGCACGATGGTGAACGTCTACCCGTGGGGGCTCTCGCTCAACGTCGTGCTTCCCCAGGGCCCGCGACGCACCAAGGTCGTGTTCATGCGATACGTCTGGGACGAGCGGAATGCGGGAACCGGCGCCGGTTCTGGACTGGACGAAGTCGAGTACGAAGACGAAGCCGTCGTCGAAGCCTGCGCGCGAGGCGTTCGAAGCCGGCTGTACGACCGTGGCCGCTATGCGCCCGGGCACGAGGACGGCCTACACCACTTTCATCGCCTGCTCGTCTCGGCGTCAAGCACGCATCGCTAGCGCGGTCGCAGCACGCACCGTGCGCCATTTCTGTTGAGCGTTTCTCTGGGCAGCGCTGCATCCGGGCCGCGTTCGACGACGCCGTCGTGCAGACACCGCTGGACGATGACGCTCTCTTGGTGTTCTGCGCGACCGGGGGTGGCCTGTCGATGGGCTGCTCCGTATGGCGCTGGCAAAACGCCCCCACCCTGCTCGCGCCCACCACCCGCACATCTGCCGCCTGACCGAGCCCATCGTGAACTTCGCCGACCTGCACTATCCCGTCGACGTGTCGTGGACCGAGGTCCAGGGCATGCGCATCGCCCACGCCGCTCTCGGTGAGGGCGGCGTACCGCTGGTGCCGGTGCACGGATTGGGCGGGTACATCCCCACGTAGACCAAGAACCTCGGATCGCTCTGCGCCCAGCATCGCGTCGTGGCGCTCGACCTGCCCGGTTTCGGCAAGAGCGACAAGCCGCGTGCGAGCTACTCAATGACGTTCTTTGCCGACGTCATCGCTGACCTGCTCGCCAGCCTGGGCATTGCGCGCGCCGTGCTGGTCGATCATTCGATGGGCGCGCAGGTCAGCATGCACCTCGCCCTTCGAAGCCCGGAGCTGGTGCACGGACTCGTGCTCAGCTCGCCGGCAGGCATCGAGACGTTCGGGCCTGCCGAACACGCATTCTTGGCGTCGCTGGTCACGCCCGCCTCCACCTGTACGCGTGGCGCCGCCCTGTAGCCCGACATCGAAGCTGGGCGGGTCGACGACCTCGACCCCGAGGCCATTGCCTACGTGATGATGGGCATCTTCGACTTCCTCGGCATGCGCTGGGCCTTGTGGGAAGGACGGATGCCCCCGCAGCGGGTGCTGGACGACGTCTTCCGGTTCTTGGGGAAAGGGCTTGCGCGGTAGTCCCTTTCCGCGCTCCGCACCCCCAGAGGCGCACTTTCGAGGCGGAGCCTGAACCGCCCTCAGACGCTGCCGGCGCAGGCGAGTTGGTACCCGCCGAACTCGAGCATGGAGCCGGCCTTGATTCGAACCGGGCCGGTGACGGGGTGGCCGTTGACGCGGACGAAGCCGTCGTCGCGGATCGGTTCGAGAACGGGGACCTCTTGGCCGCCCGGCCACCGGACGATGGCGAAGACCCAGCCGACGACGTCGTCGTCGAGTTCGACGTCGCAGCAGGTCCCCAAGCCGACGCGATGCTCACCCGCCTGGAGCAGGAAGCGGCGTGGATAGGAACTCGCGGCGGAGGTCTCTTCGAGCAAGATGCCGCGAGCACCCTTGTAGCCGCCGTGCTCGGGAGAGAGTGCCCAGGCGAGGCGGTTGGCGAGTTCACCAGCGGTCGAGGGGCGCTTGGTCGGATCTTTGTCCAAGCAGGCGGCAATCAACGCCCGAACGTCGGGGTCCAGGACGCGCCCTTCGGCGTAGCGGCCCAGGTCCACGGCAGGGCGTTCGGCGTGCGCGGCCAGCCACAGCAATGGCTGGCCCTCGAGCTCCCGACGAACGGCACTGACCGGGCGGTCTTCGAACAGCGGTGTCCGTCCAGTCAGCAGCTCGTAGAGAACGAAGGCGAGGCTGTAGACGTCGCTCGCAGGCGTCAGCGTGCCCTGCCGAATCTGCTCCGGCTGGGCGTAGTGCGGGGTGCCGACGAGCATATGCGACTGCGTCGCGTTGGCACCGATGATCGAGTCACCGCCCCACGAACGCGCGAGCCCGAAGTCGAGCACCTTTACGTTGCCATCGTCCTGCATCCACAGGTTTCCCGGCTTCACGTCGCGGTGAACGATGCCGCCGCGGTGCGCTTCGTCGAGACCGAGACACGCCTGATAAATGATGCGGATCGCCTCCTCGGGGTCGAGCGGCGTGTCGAAGTCGTGTCTGGCGCCGAGGTCCTCGCCACCGAGTAGCTCCATCACCAAAAACCACCGCTCGTCCTGACCGAGGCCGTGGTCGTAGACGTGCACGACGTGCGCATTCGACAAGGCGCTGAGGATTCGAATCTCGCGCAACGCCCGCAGCGCGGTCCCCTCGTCGGTGACCGGGTCGCGAGAGATCTTCAGCGCGACGGGGTCGGGGAACTTCGACGACGTCGCAGCGTAAACCCACGCGAACGTGCCGACCCCGAGCAGCTTCTTGAGCTCGAAGTCTTCGTATCGATCGCCCGGCTTCAGTGGCGCGGCCAAGAGTAGACGAGTGTAGCAGCCCGACTCGGTCCCGCCGCGGAACGCCCGCTCAGCGCTGCGGAACGGGAACGTGCAAGTCCGGACGACCCAAGGCGTTTGCAACGGCCGTTACGACCATCGCGTCATCGTCGAGCCCGTCGGCATACGCCAGGTCGTCTTCGCCATCGCGAGGAAGCAGGAAATACTCCACGGCTGCGACGATATGACGCTTATGGTCGGGCACAGCCCCGGGCAGCAGGTCGATCAGACCGTGGCACGCCTTCGTGATGCGCTTGGCTAGGTCGGTGTCGAGGTGCGTCCGCGTCTGCGCCGCTTCGAGAATCGTCTCGAGGTAGCGGTCGACCGAACGACGCAGGGCCTCCGGCGCGCGCTCCGGGGCCCTCAGCAAGCGCTCGTACGTGCTGGCTGCAGACGGCGGAATCCCCTGGAGTTCGTCACCCACACCTCATGGTGCCATGCCGCCTCCAGGCCGATCAATCGTCTGACCGGCCGTCGGTGGGAACACCCTGTTCGGCGAGTCGCTGCGCCGCGGCGCGACCGGCATTGAGGCGCTGAACCATGTCCGACACCTCGCGCTCGAAGCGGTCGGTCTCTGCGGCCTCGTCCGCATCCTTGTGAAACTGGACGTAATCCCGGACTTCGGCCGTCACCTTCTCCGCGCTGACCCGAACGGACAGCTCTTCGAGCAGCTTGGTTCGCGTGGCGAAGTCGGCTGTGAAGTAGTGGTCGGGGTACTCAAAGTCCTGAATCTGGGCGCGGATGTTGCCCGCCACCGATTCCATCGCGCGCCCGGAGAGATCCGCCCCGACGCACAGCGAGCCGATCTCGGCCCACTGCGCCTCGTTGGCGTCGATGTAGCCCTTCTCGCCCCGGAGCAGCACGTCGCGCAGCAGTCGAACGTAGTCATCCTCAGTTGTGGGGCCCCGGACGCGGAACGGGTTCTGGGCGATCCGTGAGGTGGTGGCCTCGTCCATCTGCATGAAGTTGGCGTCGCACATCATGAACCACTTGCCGTCCTTGGGAATGAGCGTTCCGTCGAAGATGCCGAACACCGCGCCGAGGTTGTTCTTCTCTTCCATCCGCAGGTCACCGCTGGAGCGACTGGCAAAGGCGGTGTCGATGTCGGCCCAATACACGCCGCATACGCCCTCGAATCCATAGACCTCCTCCTTGAAGATCTTGATCAACGACGACGCGCTGGCGTTTTGGTACGAGCTCGCCCAGTCGGTGCGGCGAATGACGCGAAACTTGGCGGGGATGTCGCGCTCGCGGCAGTAGTCGAGGAAGTAGTTGCCGATCGCATGCGCTGTGATCGTCTTGCCGCAGCCGGGGCGGCCGAGCGCGAACAGGACCGGGTTGATTCGCTTGGCACTGCGGCCGGCTTCGAGGTCGTAGGCCGCCACGTCGCGGCACAGCTTGAGCGCCGCTTCGACGTACTCGGTGTTGCCCACGATGTCGTCGACTTCGACGGGCTTGAGGTCGGTGACGGGGTCGGCGGCCGGGCGCGCCCGGAACCCTTCGTAGCGACGGTCTCCGATGGTGACCTTGCGCTTGGACAAGGCCACGCCGAACGGTCGCAGCCGTCCCCCGTGCGAGAGCTTCTCGACCGCGCCTCGCAGCTGCAGCAGGAATGCGTGCATCGTGGTGACGACCCAGGCCTCGCGCGCCGGCAGCTTCGGGTCGCCCGACTCGGGCTGCCGCTTGGCCTGCACTTCGACGTAGCGACCGGTCATGCCGAGCAAGCGCGTGATGACGTCCTTGACCGGAGCCTCGAGCAGCCCCTCCAGCCCCTCGGCTTCGAGGTCGGCATCGGAAGCCGGCACGGGTGCGAGCTCGGCCAGCACTTCACACAGCGCGTCGGCCAGCACCGTGACCACGAATGCGCCGAGGAAGGCCCGCTGGTCAGGCGTGGGGTCGGGGATCGCGAGGCTGCCCGACGCCGCGATGTCTTCGAGCAGCGCGGCGTGCATCGCCTCGCCCGCCTGCAGCGCCAGGTCCGCGGCATCGACGGTCGCGTCGAGCGCCTGCAGCGTGAGCGCGGTGTGCCCGAACGGCCCTTTCACCAGCGCATGGATCCGTGACGCGAGCTGCGTGCTGCGAACCAGCTCGCGCATTCCGGCGCGGTCGAAGCCTCCCTGCGGGGGCGTGACGGTGATCGGAGCTCGCGTGGGCGTCCCTGCCATCGCCTCCATCGTGCCCCGAATCCGCAGCACCATGCCACAACGCCGAGACTCGGCCGCTGCACGCCTGCAGCGGGTCACTGCGGCCGGCCCGATGCCCGCCGGCGGCGGGTTCGATACGCTGCGACCAATGACCGAAGCGTTGACCCACGAGCTGTCCGACCGCGTACTGACCGTGTCCTTCAACCGGGTGGACAAGAAGAACGCGCTGACGCTCGCGATGTACGACGCGCTGCTCGAGCAGCTGAAGCGCTCGGACGAGGATCCGCAGATCCGCGCGGTGCTGCTACGGGGTGAAGGCGGCATCTTCACCGCCGGCAACGACCTGGGCGACTTCATGAAGAACCCGCCCGATTCGATGGACTCGCCGGTCGGTCGCGTTCTCAACATCTTGCCACGACTCACCAAGCCCCTCATCGCCGCAGTCGACGGCCCCGCGATCGGGCTGGGCACCACGATCTTGATGCACTGCGACCTCGCGTACGCCTCGGACCGCGCCAAGTTCAAGATGCCGTTCGTACCGCTGGGTCTATGCCCCGAAGCGGGCTCAACCTACCTGCTCACGCGCTTGGCTGGCCGTGCAAAGGCAACGGAGCTGCTCATGCTCGGCGAATCGTTCGATGCCGCAACCGCGCTCGAGATCGGCCTCGTCAACGAGGTGTTGTCCGCGGACGAGCTCGACGCCGCCGCGCGTGCCAAGGCCACCAAGGTCGCCGCGCTTCCGCCCGCCTCGGTCCGCTTGACCAAGCAGCTCATCCTCCAGTCACACGCCGACCTCCTGCGCGCGTCGATGGAGCGCGAGGGCGACCACTTCCTCGCGCGCCTGCGCTCCCCCGAGGCGGCAGAGGCGATGCAGGCGTTCTTCCAGAAACGCGCTCCGGACTTCTCGAAGTTCGAGTAGCGCGCCGGCAAAGCGCGCACGACGCCAGCGTTGTGTCGCGCCCGCGCAGCAGGCGTCGCGCTGCGGCGCACGAGATACGGCGCCACGCCCGACCCGCGACCGCTTTGCGTGGATTCCCGTAGCGTCGGGATGTCATGCCCGGACAAGCTCGCGCTCGATTCGGCCCCTGGATCGCCCTGCTCCTTCTCGGCGGCTGCAAAGACCCCGCCCCGCAAGACCCCGCGCTGCCCACGTTCGGCGCGGCCGCACGAGACACCCGCGCGGCCTTCTTGTCGGTCGGCGGCGGCGGACCGGACGACGTGTGGGTCGTCGGGGCGCAGCCCGATCTGCAGTCGGGGCCGATCGCGCTGCACACCAACGGCGGCGTGCTCGAACGGGTCGAGGTGCCGATGCTGCATGACCTGTGGTGGGTGCACGGCTTCGAAGACGGACCGGCCTTCTTCGGCGGCGGAGGCGGACGCGTCCTTCGCTACGAGAACGAGACGTTTGCCCCTACGCCCACCCCGGTTTTCTTCGGCAACACGGTCTTCGGCCTGTGGGGCGCAAGCCCGGACGACCTGTGGGCCGTGGGCGGCTTCGCGGGTCGCGACGGCTTTGCGTGGCGCTACGACGGCGTGGGCTGGGCCGAGGTCGACCTGCCCGAGGACCTGCCCCGCAGCGCCGCCGGCAACATTCCCGCGCTGTTCAAGGTGTGGGGGCGAGCTGCGGATGACGTGTGGATCGTCGGTGGACTCGGAACCGTGCTGCACTACGACGGCGAAACGCTTCAGCGCGTCGAGTCGGGCACTCAGACCCAGCTCTTCACGGTGTTCGGAGACGCGAACGATGTGGTCATCGCGGGCGGACTGGGCGAAGGGCTGCTGCTTCGCGGCGGCACCGACGGATTCGCCGAAGACACGCCGCCCGACGCACCGCTCCTGCAAGGGCTGACGGTCGACGCCGACGGCACGACCTGGACCGCCGGTGCCGACGGGTTTGCAGCCCGCAAGGTTCGCGGCGGCGCATGGGAGCCGGTGAATCTCAACCTGCCCGAGCGCCCACAGTCGGTGCACGCGCTGTGGAGTGACGGCGAGGGTTCGATCTGGGGTGCTGGCGGCGGCGTCCTCAGTCCTTTGCTCGACCGCGGCGTCGTCTGTGGGCCCGACGAGCTGCCCCTATGGGAGCCGCAGCCGCAGCCCGAGCCCGAGCTCGCATGCCCAGCCGACCGCATCGACCTCGCCCCCGGGGAGAGCATTGCGCGTCGATGGATGGAACTACTGTTCGACAGCATCCGCCGCGACATCCCCCATCCGCCCGTGCACGCGCGCAACCTGCACCACACCAGCGTGGCCATGTTCGACGCATGGGCGGCCTACCAAGACGTCGCCGACGGCGTCGTGTACACCGAGCGCGAGACCGCCGACGACGTGGATACCGCCCGCGAAACGGCGATCTCGTACGCCGCGCTCCGCGTGCTCGAACACCGCTACGCAGATGCGATCGGTGGAGAGACCAGCCTCGACTGCTACGCCGGCTTTATGAATGTGCTCGGCCTCGACTCGGCCGATACGCATACCGACGGCAACGACCCGATCGCGGTCGGCAATCGCATCGGAGCCGCGATCGTGCAGCGGTTCACCGATGACGGCGCCAACGAAGCGAACGGATACGCGGACACCACCGACTGGGCGCCCTCCAATGCGGTGATGGTCGTGGACGTTGCGGGCACCAACGTCGAAGACCCGAACGTCTGGCAGCAGCTCAACTTGGGCACCGCCGAGACGCAGAACGGGATCGTGCTCGACGATGCCGTGCAGCCCTACATCGGGCCGCAGTGGCGCAACGTCGAGCCCTTTGCGATCACCAAAGACCCCGACACGGGCCTGTACTCCGACCCGGGCGAAGGCTATCCGCGCATCGACGACCCGCGCATGGCCGACTGGGTCCTCGAGGTCATTCGCTCGACGGCCGAGCTCGACGTCGATGACGGCGTTCGCATCGACATCGGTCCGGGCGGTCGTGGCAACAACACCCTGGGCACCAACGACGGCGCGGGATACGAGCAAAACCCGGTCACGGGCGAGCCCTACGCGCGCAACGAAGTCCCTCGCGGCGACTTCACGCGCGTGGTCGCGGAGATCTGGGCCGACGGTCCCAAGTCCACCACGCCACCGGGTCACTGGATGGGCCTCGCAAACGAGGTGACCGCCGAGCTCGCGCCGACCGAGCGCATCCCGTTCGGCGAGGGCGACCCCGTCGACGCACTGCACTGGGACGTGGGCTTTTATCTGACCGTGTCGGGCGCCGTGCACGACGCGGCGATCAGCGCCTGGGAGCTCAAGCGCGACAGCCTCGGACCGCGGCCGATCACGCTCATCCGCTGGATGGGTCAGCAGGGTCAGCGCACCGATCCCGCCCTGCCCAACTATAGCCCCGATGGTCTGCCGCTGGTCGACGGCTTGGTCGAGTTGATCACCGAAGAGAGCGCGGCGGCCGGCGAGCGACACCACCATCTACGCTGGCACGTGGGCGAGGTTGCGGTCTGGTCCTGGCCCGGCGAGCCCGGAGACCGCGACGCCGAGTACACCCCGCTGCGATGGATGCGAGCCAAAGACTGGATCCCGTACCAGCGCCGGACCTTCGTGACGCCCGCATTCCCCGGCTTCACCTCGGGGCACTCGACGTTCAGCCGCGCCGCCGCCGAGGCCATGGCCGCCTACACCGGAAGTCCCTGGTTCCCCGGCGGCCTGCACACCTTCACGGCGCCTGCCATCGACACGCTGGTGTTCGAGGCGGGACCGAGCGAAACCGTCACCTTGCAGTGGGCGAGCTATTTCGACGCCGCCGACGAAGCTGGTCAGTCGCGATTGTGGGGTGGCATCCACATCTGGCCCGACGACGAGATCGGGCGAATCAACGGCTCTCGCGTCGGCATTGCGGTCGCACAGAAGGCGCGTACGTTCGTCGACGGCACCGCGCGCTGAGCAAAATGCACGTTGTGCGGAGGGCGCGGCCGGCCGTGGTATCGAAGGAGTGATGCGCCGCGTCCTGCCGCTCGTCTGTGCCGCCTTGGTGGCCTGCCAGGAACCCACGACCCCGGCGGTCGCCCCCGACGAACCCGCGACGGCGCCCACGGATGCGCCGGAGTCGGACGCGCCCGCGCCCCAGACCAACCCTCCTGCGGCGATGACGCTGACGATTCGCGGCACCGAGGTCCGCCGCGGCACCGAGGTGCTGGCGACGCTGCGGCGCAGCGACGCGCCGGGCCGGGTCGACGAGGCCTTCGCGGCCGTCTACGACCACCCCGCCCTCGCCGGCGTCCTGCCGGGAGGACCGCGTCACATCGTCGAGGTCGATTCGGGAACCACCGTCGGTGCGCTTCGGCAGGTTTGGGCCAGCACCATCGCGGCCGGCGGGTCGCTCACGCTCGAGCTCGGCGACACCACCCACGCCCTCGGCCGAGCCAACGACGACGCGCCCGTGCTGCGTCCGCGCGGCGCCGGCTGGGCGCTGTACCGCGAGCACGCGAAATCGAACGAGGGCGCCAAGGCCTCGGACGCACTTGCCGGGGTCTCGGGTGTCGTTGCCATCGACGTGCTCGACACGGCGACCGTCGACGTCCTCCTCGAAGCGATCGCGGCGGTCGAAGCCGCGGGTGCCACCGCAGCGCTCTCGTTCGCCTTCGCGCCGTGCGTACCCGCGCCCAAAGACATGGTCTGCATCCCCGGCGGGCCGGCGATCGTCGGCTACGACGACGGCCTGCCAGAGGAAGCGCCCGCGCGCGAGCTGGTGTTGAGCACGTACTACGTCGACCGCTACGAGGTCACCAACAGCCAGTACGACGCATGCCACGAGGCAGGTGCGTGCAAGATCCGAATCAACCGAACGCAGACGATCATGAAGCCGTTCGTCGGCGAGAGTCAGCCGGCGATGCCGATGGACTGGCATCGTGCCCGGAGCTACTGCGCGTGGGCGGGCAAGCGTCTGCCCACCGAGTGGGAGTGGGAGAAGGCCGCCCGCGGTCCTGACGGTGACCTCTTCCCATGGGGCAACGAAGACCCCACGTGCGACAAGACCGTATTCCGCGAATGCGCCCCGTACGGGTGCACGCCGTACCCCGGCAAGGCGCACCGCTGGGACTGCAACGAGCACGCGACCAAACCCGTCGGCTCCTTTCCCGCCGGGCACTACGGCTTGCACGAAATGGCCGGCAACGGCTACGAGTGGACGAGCAGCGCCGGCATCGAGCGCATCGAAGACTGCGGTGAGGCCTGCAACGGCCTCGACCCGCAGGGCCTCTGCGACGGCGCGTTCCCCTGCAAGGGTCAGCGAATCCTTCGCGGCGGAAGCTGGTACTGGCCCAAGCACCGTACGCGCGGCTCCCATCGTCGCTTGGAGAAGCTCAAGACCGGCAGTCACCGCCTCGGCATGCGCTGCGCAACCGAGAACCCGTACTTGACCACGTACCCGCCCACGCATTTGAGCGAGGCGCGACAAAGCCCGCCCGACCCCGCGCCGCCGACCGAGGCCGAGCTGGCCATCGTCGGAAAGGTTGGCGACGACCCGATCGAGGACAAGAAGATCTGCGGCGCGAAGGTCCGCGAGACGTGGGGCGAAGCACAAGCCCGCGGTGGCCGCTCCGAGACGACGTGCCGCGACCCGTTCCCGTACATCATGACCAACGAGCCGCGCTCGTACCTGTGGAACGACTACGTGCAGGACCTCGGCGGAGCCTACGTGGGCATCGGCTCGGACCAAAACTACAGCACCATCGCCGCCATGCGGTCCAGCTGGGCGTGGGTGATGGACTACGACCCGCGCGTGGTGAACAACCATCGCCGCGTCTTCGCACTGATCGAAGCCGCGGAGACTGCCGACGACTTCATCGCCTTCTTCACGCCGGCCGGTCGGGGCGACGCGTTGAAGGTGATCGACGCGGCCTTCGACGGCGACGAAGCGCTCCGCAAGCGCCTGCGCGGGGGCTTTCTCGCCACCGCCGACAAGCTGGCTCCGTACTACCGCGAAAAGCGAAAGGCCAAGGCGAAGGCCGGGGACTACGGGTGGCTCGCAAAGGACGAGAACTACGCCTTCATCCGCACCCTGATCACGCAGGGGCGGCTGCGGGTCGCCGCCGGTGACCTGCTGCGCCCCGGAGGCGCGCTTGCACAAATCGGTGACGCCGCCGAAGCCCTCGGGGTGCCGGTCCGCGTCTACTACACCTCGAACGCGCCCTCGTCGTGGGGCGGCCAGGTAACCTCCGCCTACCGTGACAACGTACTCGGTTTGCCCATGGACGCGCTGAGCCTCGTACTGCAGACCAACTCGCGCGGCGGGTTCAAGCAGACCGGGCACTGGCATCACAGTCTGACCTGGGGTCCCTTCCATCAAAAGCGCCTGGGCCGGCCGGGCTACGACACCATCCCCAAACTGCTCGAGGACAAAATTCCCGGGCACCACGGCGATGTCACCCTGCTGGGCATGCCCGCTCGCTGAGGAGATCATGCTCGACGGGCTCCGAGACTTCGACCTCAACCTGCTTCTGCACCTGCAGGTTCTGCTCCGCACGCGCAGCGTGTCCGCGGCCGCCGCCGAGCTCGACCTATCGCAGCCCACGTTGAGTCGGTCGCTGCAGACGCTTCGCGACGCCTTCGAAGACCCGCTGCTCGTTCGGAGCGGACGGACCATGCTGCCGACCCCCCGAGCCGAGGAGATCGCCGCCTCGCTCGATGCGGTGCTGCGCGACGTCGGCGGCCTCGTGCGCCCGCAGCAGTTCGACGCGGCCACGACCACCCGTACGTTCGTCCTGGGCGCGTCGGACCTCGTATGCACCCAGTTCCTACCCGCACTGGCGACGACGCTAATGCAGGACGCGCCTGGCGTTTCACTCAGCGTTCGTGGCGACGCGGCCCCGCTCGAAGGGCTGCTGTCGGGGCGCCTGGACATGGTCGCCGGCTCCGCGGTCGACCATGCCGAGCTTCAGCGAACCTCGCTGCGCGTGTCGTCCATGGCCTGGCGAGTGCTTCTGGGGCCCAAGCACCCGCGCTACGAAGGTGACCTCGAGCTCGAGGATTGGATCGATGCATCCCACGTCCAGCTCGCACCACAGGGCCGCTATGGTGCACCCGGCGCAATGGACCGCGTGCTCGCCGAGCGGGGCCGCAGCCGCACCATCGCGCTCGAGCTCGGCCACGTCGCAACGCTGGTCGACGTCCTGCTCCAAACCGATTGGGTCTGCAGCCTGCCCGAAGCAGTCGCACGAAGCGTTACCGAGGGCACGCCGCTGCGGTCGGTTGCGCACCCCCTCGGTGAGGACTGCCCTACGCCCAACCTGTGCCTGACCTGGCATCAGCGCATGCACGCCGACCCAGGCCACCAGTGGCTGCGGCGCTGCATCACGGGCCGCGGCAGCTGAGATTCACGGCGAGAATCGGAGCATCCTCGCCCCGGATGCACGTCGCATGGCGTACACACGCGGTCTCGCTACGGTGACGCCGTGAACGACACGACCGGACGCTCCGCCGTCGACGTCTTCGACGGCAAGATACTCAGCTACACCTACGAAAACGACTGGGCGTTCACCAACGTGTTCGACGGCACCACGCGCGTCTCGGAGGTCGAGGGCCGAGGTACGCTGCGCGAGACGGTCGACATCCGTCGAATCGGGACACACACCTACTACATCGCCTGGATCGACGATGAAATGGGTCCGCTCTCGCAGGTCGTCGACCTCGAGACACGCACGCTGATGGCTGCGGTCCCCATCGACGGCGTCAACCAAGTCTGGCTCGGCACCATCACCGCGTTCGGCGAGGTGAAGTCGTGAACACGCGAGCCGCTCGATGGAGTGTTGTCGGGTTGTTCGCGCTGGCGCTCGGAACCGGCTGCGCCACGACGGGGCCGACTGTCGGCAGTAGCGCGCTCGACGTCTTCGACGGCAAGACGCTCGCGTATACTAACAGCAACGGCAAGTACTTCGAGAACAGGTTCGAGGGAAACGTTCGCACCACGGTCGTCAAGCGCGGCACGCTGCACGAAACCGTCACCGCGCAGCACCTCGGTGACGACCGCTACCTCATGGTCTGGCGCGATGACAACATGGGCATGATCGTGCAGGTCATCGATTTCGAGGCCGGTACCGTGCGCGCTGCCGTGCCGCTGTCTGGCGGCCCGCAGGTCTGGGTCGCAAAGATCGAGCGCTTCGACTGAGGCGTTGCGCCGCACCGCGAAGGATTACCCGGGCTTCACGGAGGCCTCCCCGATTCGTGTCATAGTGGAGGTACGCATGCGCGCGTCCTTCCTGCTCACAGCCGTCCTCACCGGGTTCGGGTGGTTGTGGAGCACGCTCGCACTGGCGTCGGGCTTTCCGGACTTCGACGCCGACCGCGAGCAGATTCTGCACGGCCGCGTCACCGCCGGAGCGCCGAACGTTCCCGGCGACGCCGACCTGCTAGGACCGTGGATCGAAGGCGACGGGCAGCTCTCCATCAGCGAGGAAGACCCGCGGGGCAACCGATTCTGGGTCGTCAAGGACAGCGTTGCCGACGTTGCGGATGGCCTCGTGCGCGCCCGCCTCTCGCCGGGCAAGCGACTCGACGCCGGCGTCGTGTTCCGCGTGCAGGCCGGCATCGACCTCCGCGAGATGAGCGGCTACGAGCTCGGCTTCGACCTCGACACCATTCGCCTGTACCGCTGGGATCGCGGCAAAGTCCTACCCATCGGGCCCGAGGTGAAGGTCACACGCCTGCAGCGAGCCGCCTCCCTGGAGGTGGTCATCTACCTTGTGGGGCCGCAGATCATCGCAACCGTCTACGACGGCACCTCGCTGACGCGTCTGGCATCCCTCGCGATTCACGAAACGACGCACACGACCGGGCGCGTCGGCTTCCGCGCGGGCAGACGCGCCGAAGCGATGCAGTTCGGGCTGCTCTCGGTCATGGACAGCCGCAAGCCAGCGCCCGAGATCAAGGGCTCCGGCCGCCACGGCGCCGTGAAGCGGTACGGCCTCGACGCGGACCCCGGCACCACGCCGTTCGGCAACACCCGGTTCGCCTTCGTACCCGACGCGGAGGCCAAAACCCTACCGCGCGACCTTCGGCGAGGGATCGAAGCCCGTCTACCGGGCCCCGACGGCAGCACCGAGGCGATCGTGTTCACCGACACGGTCGGTCTCGAGCGAATGAAGCGGATGGGCGTCACGATCCGCGCCGTCGACTCGAACGTGCCGTGGAAGGTGTTCGATGCCGACTACCGCACCTACGCTGCGCGGGACCCGGTCGCGACGCGCCGGGGATTCCGCCTCGACCTCAGCTACAAGAATCCGGCCATGGTCGAGGCGTTGCTCCGCGCGTACCAAGCGAAATACCCCGAAATTTCGACGTTGGTCGAGCTGGGCCGCAGTCACCAAGGCCGCCCGATCTGGGCGCTGAAGATCTCCGACAACCCGACCGCCGACGAGTCGGAACCGAGCGTGCTGCTCAATGGAGCCCACCACGCCTCCGAGCTTCTTTCGGTCGAATTCCCGCTCGACGCCGTCGCCACGCTGCTCGAGGGCTATGGCCGTGACCGCGAGGTGACGCGATGGATCGACGGCATGGAGATCTTCGTCGTGCCGATGGTCAACCCGGACGGTAACCACATGTTCTTGGAGCAGACGCGCTTTGCCAGCCGCAAGAACGCGCGCGACACCAACCTCGACGGCTTTCACGACCCGTTCGAGGGCGTCGATCTCAACCGCAACTACTACTTCGGCTGGGGCGATACCGGGAGCAGCGGCGTACTCGCGAGCAAGTACTACCGCGGGCCACACCCGGCGTCCGAGCCCGAGACCTGGGCCATGGTGACGCTCGCCGATCGCCAGCGCTTCGCGTCCGCCATCTCCTTTCACACCGTCGGCTCCGCCATCTTCGTCCCCTATACCGTCGGTGCCGAGCCCCCCTCGCCGAACGCCCCCATGGCGATCGCACGCGAGATGGCCGACGCCGGGTTGATGCAACCGAACGAGAAGACGATCCGCGTGCGTCGAAACGGCTATCCGGTCGCGGGCAGCGACCAGGACTGGCTGCTGCACGCACACGGTACCGCCGCGTACATCGTCGAAGGCTCGCACCACAACCCGACGCTCGAAGTTCGAGCCCGGGCGGTCGAGGCGACCCGGCCCATCTGGCGCACGATGCTGCAGCGGACCCATGCCGGACCCCGCGTCTCCGGACACGTCCGAGACGCCGCGGGCAACCCCATCGAAGCGGTCGTGCACGTGGCCGAGGTGCAACGTCGCGCCGGCGAGGTTTGGCGCGCGCGTCCCTCCGACGGGCGCTTCGATCGACTGCTCGCGCGACCAGGTCGCTACACCGTCGAGGCTAGCTGCCCCGGCTTCGAGCCCACCACCGTCCAGGTCACTGTGCGCAAGCCCGTCGACGTCGACATCACGCTCGAACGCTCCTAGCCAGATGACCGCCGGCACCATCCTCCCTCGGCTGCAGCCGCCGCGCTGGGCCGACGCCAACGCCGTCTTGTGCGAGCCACTCATCGGCGACGACCCTCGCTGGAACGCCGGGATGTGGCTTCCGTACGTCGCGTACGGAGTCGACCAAGGCGATGCGTTCGGCTTCTTCGACCCCGGTGCAGACCTGCCAGCAATGCGGGGTGCTGCGCGAGCAAGCCTCGTCGGCCTCGACTACGCCCTCTCCTTGCTCGACTACGACACGTTCCGGGTGGTCGAGGTGCACGGTCATGAGTACGCCAGCGAGACCCTGCTCGACCCGGCATTCATGCGACGGCTCGAACACCGGCTTCAAACCGGCATGCTTGCGGTCGGCATCCCTTGCCGCGGCCACGCCTACGTGACCGCCGGCATGCAGGACGAGGACGCTCTGCGTCGCTTCGTCGACCTCGTCGCTGCCCAGCACGCCAGCGCTCGTCAGCCATTGTTCGCATCGCCGGTCCTCGTCCAGGGCGGAGACGCCGTGGGCATCCTGCGCCTCGCCGAAGACGACGAGGCCGGCGGAGAGGCGCTGTTGCTCTCCTCCGATTCAGGCTGACGCGCCCCCTAGAAGCGAAGGTTCAGGCCGAGCATCGGCCCGCCGCCGTAGGCCCGCCCCAGCGCCGTGCGGTGGTAGCCCACGAACACTTCGGATCGGTCGATCGCCACGCCCACCGTACCGCGCACCTCGTGAAGTGACGACGAGCATCGTGACCTAAAAGCGAAGGTTCATGCCCAGCAACGGGCCGCCGAGGTTGATGCCGTCGATGACGCGATGGTCGTAGCCCGCGAAAAGTTCGACGCGGGTGATCGAAACGCCTGCCGTCGCACGTGCCTCGAACAAGAATGCACCGGGGAATCGCGTCATCGCGGCCCGCCCCGAGAACACCAGCGGGCGCACGGGGTACACGTCGACTTCGGCGGCCGCACCAACGCCGGGAACGACCTCGGCCTCGGCCGCCAAGGAACGCTCATCGGAGATCATCGCGGCAAACGTGGGTCCCATTCGGACCGCGAGCCGCTCCCCCGGGGAGAGCTGAAGGCCGAATCCCATCGTCACGAGGTGCAGGCGGTCGCGCACCGTTCCGGAAACCTCGAGGTCACCATCGAGGCGTGGCGTGGGCCCCTCGAGAAAGTGGTCGTAGCGGCCCTCGACGTAGAAACGGGGCAGCAGAATGCGAAGGTTGGCGGAACCCCGCCACACGTCATCGTAGAGATACGCCCCCTCCCCACCCATGCGAAACGACCCCTCGCGCGCGCCGTCATACATCTCGCCGTCGGGACCCTCGCGGACCATGAACCCCTCCTCGCCGTCGGCGTACGGATACGGCAGGAAGCCGCGACGCGCGTCGATCCTCGGGGCGCTCGGCTGCCACAACCCCAACGACACGGCATCGTCGTCGTCGCACCAGCAATCGTCGTCATCGTCGGCGAGCAACGACAGCACGGCGGCGAGGCCTCCACCGTCGCTGGTGGTCGTACTGCTGCTGCGACCGCTCGATGAGGACGACGAGCCCCCTGCCGCCTCGCGTGCCGCGTTCAACCGATCCCCGGCCCACGCCGGCTTGGACGACGCAAAGACGAAGAGGCCCACCACACACCACAACCAGCCACGCACGCCCCTGGGATTTGCATGCCCCGTTCCTCACGGGATTTCAGACACTTGCGTCGAAGGCTCGCGATGCGAGCGTGGTCGGTACACCGCACTGTTGCAGATCCACCACGCACGAACTGGGCACCCGACTGCAGGCGACCACGACGTGTTTCGCCGCTCAGAGCGCCGATCGACGGGCCTCTGTCGCCGCGCATGCTAGGTCGCGCGCATGTCGAAGCCCGTGGTCATCGTCGGCGCCGGACTCTCCGGCCTAACCTGCGCCCGCGTCCTGACCGAAGCCGGCCACGCGGTCCGCATCTTCGAAAAGGACGACGCGGTCGGCGGCCGCGTGCAGACCGACGAGGTCGATGGCTTCCGGCTCGACCGTGGCTTTCAGATCCTGCTGACCGGGTACCCCGAACTGCGACGCCATCTCGACCTCGACGCGTTGGACCTGCGCCCGTTCGATCCGGGCGCCGTGCTGTGGACCGGCGCGGGGTTCGAGACCATCGGTGACCCGCTACGAAAGCCCAGTACTCTGCTTCCTACCGTATTTGCCCGCTCGGGCAACGTCCTCGACAAGCTCCGGGTCCTCACCCTGCGTCGCGACGCGTTGCGCGGTGGGAACTACGACGCCTTCGACAGCGCCGACGGCACAACGGCGGCGCTGCTGCGCGCTTGGGGCTTCAGCGACCGGTTCATCAAGCGCTTCTTCACGCCGTTCCTCGGCGGCATTTTCCTGGAGCCCGAGTTGGAGACGACGGCGCGGTTCTTCCGGTTCGTGTGGCGCATGTTCGCCACCGGCAAGGCCACCGTTCCCGCCCGCGGCATGGGCGAGATTCCCAAGCAGCTTGCCGCAGGCCTGCCGGGCGATGCGGTCACCACAGGATGCGCCGTGACCGAGGTTCGCCCCGACGGCGTCCGGCTCGATGATGGCACCGCCGTCCACGCTGCTTCAGTCGTCGTCGCAGGCGCCGCTCCAGCAGCGCGAGACCTCGTGCCCTCCGTGCCTGCGATCGGCGAGCGCGGCGTAACCTGCCTGTACTTCGCCACCGAAACCGCACCCACGAACAAGCCCGTCTTGCACCTCGACGGCACGGGCACAGGTCCCGTGAACAACCTGCACGTGGCCTCCGCCGTGAGTAGCGCTGTCGCCCCCGGCGACCGGACACTGATCAGCGCAACCTGCCTCGGCCTGCACGACGACCTCGAAGCCCTCGAAGCACGCGCACGCGACCAGCTGCGCGGGTGGTTCGGGGACGGTGTGAATCGGTGGACGGCCCTTCGGCATTACCCCATCCGCCATGCCCTGCCCGCACAGCCTGTCGGCGCACTCGAGCCCAGCCGCCGTCCGGTCCGGCACGACAGCGGCGTGTACCTGTGTGGCGACTACCTCGACCAAGCCTCAATCGACGGTGCCATGGTCTCGGGGCGCCGTGCTGCCGAGGCGGTCCTCGCGGACCGAAGCGCGCGCGCTACGGCGTGAACTCGCCGATCCAAACGTCCCGCGCGTCGGCGCCGGTATCGATCGCACCGGCGATCCAGATCTCGCCATCGAGCCCGATCGCGACGTCGCGGCCGTAGTCCGGCCCCGCCGCGCCACCGGGAATGAGCGCTGTCCAGCGCTCTTGGCCCTGCGGATCGTACTTGCGGACCAACACATCTTGCACGCCGTTGCGGGCTTCGCCGCCGGTCATGACGAGGTTCTGATCTACGTCGGTTTTCAGCCCATTGCAGTGCGCGCCTTCCGACGTTCCGCCTGCGTAGCGATCGGTCCACACAATCATGCCGAGCGCGTCATATCGGCGGACGATCGAATGGGAAGGGTACGCCGTTCCGCTCTCGAAGCCGCACACGACCACCTCGTCCTCTCCGATGACCGAAAGACCGTTGAGCTGATCGTCGAGACTCTCGGGACCGTTGAACGACCGTGACCAGATCTCGTTGCCATCGCCATCGAACTTCGCCAGCCAAGCGTTTCGCGCCTCGGCCGTAGGACCCGCTTCATACCCCGCCACGTAGATGTGGCCGGCGGGCGAAACCTCCACATCCCGGAGGAGATCAAAGCCTCCGCTGGGTCCATCGAAGGTGCGACTCCACAACACGTCGCCGGCGGAGGAGACCTTGCGAAGAAACACGTCATTGCCCGTCACCAGGCTTTGCGTGAAGCCGCCGACGACCACGTTGCCCTCAGCATCGAGCGTGAGCGCGTCGTAGACGTCATTGCGGGATTCGACGCCGTTGTAGTGCTGGACCCACGCCTGCGTACCGGCCGAGTCGTAGCGCGCGAGCCAGGCATCGAGCGCCTGGCCCTTCGGCCCGCTGCGATAGCCCGCGGCGTAGACGTTTCCGACGCCGTCGCTGACCAGACCACGAATCTCATCATTCGTTCCCCCAGGCCCGGACAGCGTCACTTCCCAGATCATGCGCCCGGTGGCGTCGTAGCGAGCCAACCATCCGTCGCGCCCGCCGTCGGCGTTCGCGGAGACGTACCCCGAAACCCAGACCGAACCGTCCACTTCGGGGGCAATGCCGTCCCCCTGATCGACCGCACCGAACCCGGTGCCCACCGTCCGTTGCCAGACGAGCTGGCCCGAGAACCGACAGTCTCGGTTACAGCCATCGGCATTGACGTCGTTGCCATCATCGCACTGCTCACCGGGGTCGACGATGCCGTCCTGACACCCGGACACGGCGGACGTATCGGTCGCATCAACGTCCTCGGTCGTACTGCCGTCTTCGCCCACATCGCCCGTCTGGGTGTCGGTTGGCATCGACGTGGTCTGCGAGCTCGCGTCGCTGGATGCATCGGGACCCGTCGCTCCCGTAGCACCGCCTACCATCGGTTCGTGGGTGTCGACCCCGCCGGCATCGCCCGCGACCCCGCCCGCCGAGCAGCCCGTCACGAGCCACAGCATCCATGCATACCGACGCACGACGACCTTATAGCAGCGGAGGCGCCAGCGTCCTCGAGCATTCCCTTGCGTGCCACGCGGCAATGTAAACAGTGATTCTTACCGCAGAGCCTTGGTTCTCGCGACTCGCTGCAATGACGACCTTCGAGGCCACCCTCGACATCGATACCCAGATGATTCGACACGACGCGTTCAGAGTCGTCCGAAGGCGTGTCCACTTCCTCTCAGCGCCGCGCCCCCATCGTGGTTGAACCGCTGCCGTCGAGACTGATCGCGAAGCCGACGTCTTCGACAGCCGCGAAGTGCTGGCCAGACGCTTCCCATCGAGATCGGGAGTGAGCCGCCCGCAGCAAAGTCCCCGAGCACGAACGTCGGTCATGTAGAAGTCGCCATTGACCGCGGCGATCATGCCGCTGGCGTCGGCGCAGTCGACGTCCGCTGTCCGCGGTCCCCCGAGGCCGACGCGCTCACCCGCCGCGGGATGCCGCCCGAGGCGGTCGCCGGGTCTGGAGCCCTCGTCGGCGCGAGGGCATTTGCGCAGCAAGCGCGCCGCCGCGCACTACAGGCCTTGGCGAGACTTCCGCTCGGCGACGCCCTTTTCCAACCGCCGAATCACTTGAACCAGCAGGAGGCCACAGACTCCGATGAAGAGCCACAAGCCCGCGAACGACACGATTCCCCACACCTGCAGCATGGCGAGATCGTTGTAGCACGGACTGTTACCCTCGGCGGCCGCTCATGCCTCTCCCGCTCAGCCGGTCCACCTCCGCCCTCGCGCAGGCCGTCGCCGCCGTGCTCCATCCCCTACTCCCGGAGACCTCGGGCATGAGCCTCGACGACGTCGCCGGCATGCTCGCGCCGCCTCGTGCCAAGAAGATGGGCGACCTCGCGTTCGGGTGCTTTCGCCTCAAGCCCGCCTTCGACGGCGCGCCGCCGCCCAAGATCGCCGCCGAGCTCGCCGAGAAGGTCCCCACCGACGGCCTGATCGCCGAAGCCAAGGCCGCCGGGCCCTTCCTCAACTTCACGCTCGACCCCGCCGGTATGGCCGCGGCCGTGCTGCCCGACCTCGCGCGCGGACTCGGAGAGCCCGTCATCACTCGCGATGAAAAGGTGATGGTCGAGTACAGCCAGCCCAACACGCACAAGGCGTTCCACGTCGGGCACATGCGCAACGTGTCCCTCGGAGACGCGCTGGTCCGACTGCTGCGGGCGCACGGCCACGAAGTGGTCGCAGCCAACTACCTCGGCGACGTCGGAGCGCACATCGCCAAGTGCCTGTGGTGGTACCTGGACATGCTCTCCGAGGCCGAGCAGCAACCGCCGGCCGAAGCCAAGGGCGAGTGGCTCGGCGAGCTGTACGCCAAAGCGAACAACCAGCTTGCCGACTGGGAAGAGGCCGCCAAGGGCGGAGACGCCGACGCCCAGGCCAAGCTCGACGCCGCCAAGGCGCGCACCACCGAGATCCTGCTCAAGCTCGAGTCCCGCGACGCCGAGCTGCTCGCCGTCTGGGACAAGACGCGGCAGTGGTCGCTCGAGGAGTTCGACGAAATCTATGCCTGGTCGAAGGTCATCTTCGATCGCGTCTTCTACGAAAGCGAAGTCGACGAGCCCGGGCTGCAGCTCGTGCAGGACTACCTGGACAAGGGCGTGTTCGTGGAGAGTGAGGGTGCCGTCGGCATCTTCAACGAAGAGATCAAGCACATGCCGTTCTTCATGCTGCGCAAGCGGGACGGCACCAGCCTCTACTCCACCAAGGACCTGGCGCTCGCGAACCTCAAGTTCACCGACTACGCGATCGACCGCTCGATCTACGTCGTCGACACGCGGCAGAGCGACCACTTCAAGCACGTCTTCTTGACGCTCAAGAAGATGGGCTTCGAGCAGGCCGACAAGTGCTTTCACGTGCCGTACGAGATGGTCGAGCTGCCCGAGGGCGCCATGTCCACGCGCAAGGGCACCGTCATCCTGTTCCGCGCGCTGCGGGAGCGCATGCTCGGGCACCTCGAGAGCGCGTACCTGAGCAAGTACCGCGGCGAGTGGAGTGACGAGGAGATCGCACAGACCGCCCACGCGCTCGCGCTGGGGGCGATCAAGTACGGCATGCTCAACCGCGACGTGAATCAGAAGATCGTGTTCGACCTCGAGGCGTGGATGAACCTCGAAGGCAACACGGGGCCGTACATTCAGTACTCGGCCGCGCGTCTGGGGTCGATCCTTCGCAAGGCCAAAGCTGCCGGCAAGGCGCTCGACGCGGACCTGCTCGCCAACGCAGACGCGTTGCGCAGCGCAGGCGCCGAGCTCGTGCAGCCCGAGGAGCGCGAACTCATCGGCGCGCTCGACGGCCTTCGCGTCGCCCTCCACAACGCCGCGAAGGGGCTCAAGCCATCGCTGCTCTGCACCTACCTGCACAACCTGGCCAAGGCGGTGAACCGCTTCTCGACCAGCAAGCAGACCAAGGTCATCGACCAGGAGGGCGCGCGCCTGCAGGGCCGCCTGCTGCTGGTCACCGCGGCCAACGAGGCGCTTCGCTCGGGCCTGTGGCAGCTGGGCATCCCCGCGCCCAAGCGCATGTGAGCGATGGGCGTCCGGGCGGGCGCGGGACGTGAGTTGGCGAGTATGGCGGCCCAGTGGGCCGTGATACGCCGATCGCATGGCTGACGACCGCACCCCCGTGATTGTCGCTGCCGTGCGCACCCCGATGGGTCGCGCCCGCGGCCAGCTCGCCCCGATCCGCCCCGACGACCTCGCGGCCCACGTCGTCCGCCACATCGCCGAGCACAACTCGGCCGCGATGGAGCACCTCGAAGACGTCTACTTCGGGGCCGCCAACCAAGCCGGCGAAGACAACCGCAACGTCGCCCGCATGGCCACGCTGCTCGCGGGTCTTCCGGTCGAAGTTCCCGGCGTCACGGTGAACCGCCTTTGCGGCTCGGGCATGGAGGCCGTACTGCAGGCGGCCAAGTCGATCCTCTCCGGCGAGGGCGAGGTCTACATCGCCGGTGGCGTCGAGAGCATGACGCGCGCGCCGTTCGTGATGCCCAAGTCGGGCATGCCCTGGGCGCGCGGCGCCGAGATCTTCGACACGCAGCTGGGCTGGCGCATGAACAACCCGCGCATGCAGCAGCTCTACCCGATCGAGAGCCTCGGGCAGACCGCCGAGAACGTGGCCGAGCGCTACGAGATCAGCCGCGAAGACCAAGACGCGTGGGCACTGCAGTCCCACCAGCGCGCGGCGGTCGCCCAAGACGAGGGCTGGTTCGACTCCGAGATCACGTCGATCGAGGTCCCGCAGGGCCGCAAGAAAGACCCCATCCGCGTCACCCAGGACGAGGGCGTGCGGCGCGACTCCACGATCGAGAAGCTCGCCAAGCTTCGCCCCGTGTTCAAAGACGACGGCACCGTCACCGCGGGCAACGCCTCGCCGCTGAACGACGGCGCGTGCGCACTGCTGGTCACGTCCGCCTCGCGGGCGCAAAAGCTCGGCCTCGAGCCGATGGCCCGCATCGTGTCCTGGGGCCACGCGGGCGTGCACCCCGGTGTGATGGGCATCGGCCCCGTCCCCGCCACCCGCAAGGCGCTGGACCGCGCCGGCCTTCGCAGCAGCGACATCGACATGGCGGAGCTCAACGAAGCCTTCGCCAGCCAGACCGTGGCCTCGATGCGTCGCCTCGACCTCGACCCCGAGAAGGTCAACCCCGCCGGCGGCGCCATTGCCATCGGGCACCCACTGGGCTGCTCGGGCGCGCGCATCACCACCACGCTGGCCCACGGTCTCCTGCGCACCCGCGGCCGCTACGGCCTCGCCACGATGTGCATCGGCGTCGGTCAGGGCATCGCCGTGGTGCTCGAGCGGCTCTAGAGAGCACGCGTTCGCTCCAGCGGACGCCCGCGCCGGGGTCTTGACCCTCGCGCGGGCGACTCATACGGTTCGGCGATGAAGCGAGTCGCTTGGATCTTCGCCCTCTCCTTCGCCCTCGGCTGCCCCGCGGACGACACGGACGAAAACGACACCGGCGCCGACTCGGCGCAGAGCGACAGCCAGACCGCGTCCGGCACCGCGACGAGTGGAAACGCCACCGCGGACGGCTCAGCCGACGACTCCAGCGGCGAAGCCGGCGACGGCAACGACTCCGCGGCCGAGCTCGGCTGCGCGGCGAACATCGAAGCAGACACGACCGACGGCGCCACCGAAGACGTCATGCAAACCTGGGGCGCCCCGTGCACCGACGACGCGCAGTGCATCGAGCTGCTCGGCGAAGGCGGAGTCTGCCTCACCACCGCCGTCATCTACGAGCTCCCGCAAGGCTACTGCTCGAAGCTCTGCGAGCTTCCCCCAGATACCCAGTACTCCGACGACGACCCGCAGTGCGACCCCAACGGTGGCGTCGACTGCATCGGTCAGGCCCCGCTCTTCCAAGTCTGCGCGCCCAAGTGCAGCGACGACGCGCAGTGCTCCCGCGACGGGTACACCTGCCGCCGCTTCCCGCTCATCGCCTCCGAAGGCGACCCGACCTACTGCCTGATGCCGGACTGCTGCGAAGAGTCCTGCCAGGAATGATGCCGACGCTGCTCGACGGCGCCATGGGGACCGAACTCGCCCGCCGCGGGTTTGGTCTTCGCGCACCGCTGTGGGGGGCGGGCGCGCTGCGCGATGCACCGGACCTGGTCACGGCGATTCATCGCGACTATGCGCGCGCTGGTGCCCGGGTTCTGACCACGAACACCTTCGGTCTCGACGCTGCCCACGCGCATCTCGCGACGAACGCGGTCCGGTTCGCCCGTGCAGCGGCGCCCGATCTTCGCTGCGCCGGCGCGGTCGGTCCCGCCGACCCACGGACCTCGCAACGCGACCAGCAGGCGCACTACGTCGCGCTGGGGCGCGCGCTCGTCGACGCGGGGGTCGACGTTCTG